>JAGOTX010000010.1:0-2750 GCA_018061565.1 Pseudomonadota bacterium | reverse complement strand
TACAAGAGGGTTTGCAGTACAATCCATAAGAAAATATTGAAAGTGGTAAAACCCTAAGGATGTTATGTTTTTTGCAAAATAACTTAAAAATCCAAAACTTTTATGTTTTACAGTGATTTTTAATAAGAAGTTTATGAGATTTTGATTTATTTTTTATCTCATCTAATGTTATATATTGTAATTTTCTAACATCATCAAGATTCATTATTTCTGATAAATCGGAAATAATGGATATAAAACTCGGAAAAATTTCATGAATAGTTTCATCATTTTTGGTAGAGGATTGTTTCATAACTTCAAGTAATTGGTCAGTAAACATCTTGTAAGTTTGTTCAACAACAACTTTTTTTTTATCTGTTTCCAAAACAACGGCTTGTTGAGTTGTATCAGAACAAGATTCTAATTTTTCCTGTTTTCTTGATGAAAAATTAACGGTGGTTTTTAGTTCTAAATATGCTTTTTGTAAAGCTTTATGTTCACTTAACAGAGTCTTATATCTTGTTTCTAAATCGGCGTGTTGTGATTCAAGAGATGTTAATCTGGCTAAAACAGTTTCTAAAATTGTTTCTAGATCGGCATTTTTTTTATCATGTTCGTCAGCTCTTTTTTCTATTTTACTATTGTTTTTTTTAAAATCATCTATAGTTCTATCATGTTTTTTTTCAAAAGAAATTAGTTTTTCCTCTAATTGTTTTTTTGCCTTTTCAATATCAGCCAACAACAATTTTTTAAATCTTCCACGGCAACAGCATTTTCTTCGTCTTGAATTGCTTTTTTAAGAGAATTATTCATAAAATCAGATATTGTTTTTTCTATACTTGTTATTTTTTTAGAATTACTAAGTTCAGATAATTGATATAATGCTTTTAATTCTAAATATTTTTTCTATTTCACTAAACCTATTTAAGAAAAAATTGTAACCTTGTTTTAATTCAGCTTGGGTCTTCTTAAGTTCAGGGTTTATATTTTTTCTATGTTGCATTAAAACTTCTATATCAATGATCATCAGATCTGTTTTTTTTAAAAAGTTATACAATAAATTATATTGATGCAGATATCCCATATTCTGACTTTTCATAAATCGCAAGTCTGCTGAAGTTTCTTGAACTTTTGAAGATAAAGAAGAAAGCAGTTCATTAAGTGATGTTTTTATTCTATCAGTATCTGGTGAAAAATCATTAGGACCTGCTCTCAATTGTCGCGCGGATGAATAAGGCGGCGACATTACATCACGTGTAGGAAATTCTGCTCCCCATAAATGAAAGTTAGAAAATAATAGTGTAGAAGAAAAAAATAATTTTAGTTTACGCATAAAAATACCAATAAAAGAAATATAAAAAACATTAATAAAAAATTAAAAGGAATTCAATAAAAAAACATATCATAATATTATTGACTAGATAGCCATATTTTAAAGGAAATTTATAAACTTTCCTAAAACTAAATTATTTGAATGTTCTTTAAAATAATAAACTAAGAACCGTATTGATTTCTTTTGAAAGAAGGAGAATCAGATTTTGGAACAGCGGGAACAACAGGTTTTTTAGGGGTATGCTTTACATTATTTGCTGGCGTTCCATATGTGCGCAATAAGCGTGCTACATAAGCTTCAGTTTCTTTCGTTAGTTCTTCATTATCCTCATCCTCTTCTTTGGATAAAGCACTTGATGAAACAGACAAGCTATCTAAAGGATCGCCATAAATATTACCATTATATTGAAACAGGGGGAGTGGTTCTCTCGTTTCTAAACAATCAATAGGGGGAATCTTGGGTGTTAAAAATTCCTTTATTCCGCCAACAAGAATATCAGTCCTTTTAGTAGTGCTACTGCTTTCAGAGCATGATGAAGGCACCAATGACGGTATTAATGGTGGGTCATTATGATCAGATATTGTGGAACTACTTCGTGTAGAAAGACTAACATCAATATCACCAAAAGCATCTTCATAATCACTTTCTGGATATTGAAATCTCTCTCTATTATGGCATAAAAGTCTTTTTAGATTTACTTGATTATATACGTTAACATTAGCCTTTAAAAAATCTTTACTCAAAGTTTTAGGATTATCTTCATGTGGTATTGTTACTATTTGATTTGCTTCTAAAAACTGAACATGTTGAGTTGGTTTTTTTTTAAGTTCCGGCATTTTTTCTTTAATAGCCAAACTTGGTAAATAAGAAGCATCCGTTAATCTTCTCATGCTACCATATCTTTGAGTATTTATACTCCAAGCACTTTCTTTTAACGAAAACCTTTTAAATTGAGCATTTTTACGAACCAACTCTGGCAGTTTTGGATTTTCAACACTTTCTGTTCGCTTTAAAGCCAAGTTTTCTGATTCATCTAAGTTTACTTTCCCCAAATCGTCAGATGCAAAAACAAATGAAGCACTAAATAATTGAATCATTATAGAATTAAATTTTGTCATTTTTTATCCTAATATTTTAGCCATACTTTTATTGTTAGATATTTTTCTTTGTAAAAACAATATAATTATGTTGATAAACAAAAAATAAGCATAATATTATAATATTTTTAACAAAAATAAAGATTTTTCAGCACTTTTATTATGTTTTTGAAACCAAGAAGCTCGCAAAATTTTTTAACTTAAAAAAGGTGACTTAAGAGCCGTTGCACCTTTTAAGCATGTATGAAACAATTAAGGGTATAAAGTAATTTGATTGTCAAAAAATCAAAAATAAGAAACCATCTCAACAGATAAAGGTTAAAATAATGTCTAAAAAACTT
>JAGOTX010000089.1 GCA_018061565.1 Pseudomonadota bacterium | reverse complement strand
AAACAATACCATTTTTTACGACTGATTCACTTAAACATTTTTTGCAAATCATGAGACTTTTAATATCAGAAAATTCTTCCTCATTCTAACATAAATCTATCTTTATATGAATCTCTCAAATTTTTTTACCTTTTTGATCTTTTTGCAAGATTCTTCTAATGTTTTGCATATCCTCTGGCGCAACACTCTCTTTTGAAAAAAGAGAAATAAAACAAAGAGCAAAAAATAAAACAGTTAACATTTTTAAAAATAGTTAAGGTTTAGGATTTTAATCTAATTAAATATTAAAAAGTCATCAACGGTGTTTTTCCACATAAATACAACTTTAAAACAACACCCTCTTTATTCTTTTTAAGATCCCGTTAGTAAAAAGGGAACCGTTTCTTGTTTTTTAATATCTTTAACACTAAAATTTGTGTACTCAATTTGGTTTGCCGCATCACAACTTGGGCAAATAACATGAAAATGATCATGAGCCTTATAACACTCAAAACAAATCCACCGATAATCTTCAACAATGACAGGATGATGATGAGATGTTAAATCACCATTCATGGCTTTTAGAACTTTTAAAAGATGTGTTTTCGTTCTTTCTGTTGGAAGAAGAGCAATCGCCTGATCAATATAATGCTTTGCAATTTCAAACAAATGTGCCTTATAGGCAAGTTGACTTAAAAACAATAAAACTTCATAAGAATTATGGGGCAACTGCTCTGAAACAAATTGGTAAGCAACAGTTGGCGATTCATAATCAGCAAATTTTAACAATGCCATCAACACATCTGGATGGGGTGAAAGTTTTGCTGTTTTAAGAAGCATTTTAAAAAATTTGTTATCGGGAATTTTGTTTTGACTAATATTTATAAGCTCTATTGCAGCTCCTAAAAATTTTGGATTTTCACTTAATGCTTTCCTTAAAGATTCACGAGCCCCTTCTAGATCATGAAGCTTTTGCTGTCTTTGAGCCAATATAAAATACTGCAAACTTAAGTGCTTTGAATAGTGTTCAGATGATAAAAGTTTATAAATTGGCCCCTTTTCACCGCACCCCTTATAACCCTCATTAATAAGGCGCAGATCATTTTCTAAAAGTTCATTTAAAACCCAAGGTGAATCGTGCCTATTTTTAATAGCCAAAGTCAACAATTCATCGACTTTTAAAAAATCTTTTTTACTTTTAAAGCCCAAAATTAAACCATAGAGACCTAAAAACATTAAACGTGATTCTTTAAGCATTTTTTGATAAAACGAATTTGATTTTTCAAAGTCCCCTAAAGCCTTTGCAGATTGTGCCTCTAAAAAAGGAATGATTAAATTACCTGGATCCAAATGTCCTGCTAAATGAGCAGCGTTTTGAGCTTCCTCATACTGCAATGCAGCAAGAGATGAAAAACTTTCTAAAATCAAATTTTGCGCCTTAGCTAAACGCTTTTTCTTTAAATAAAGTTGATATTTTTCAGGAATGGCCCACAAAAACTTCCATATTTTATAAAGGAAAATTAATAAAAAACTAAACAAAAGAACAACAACAAAAAAGTAAGAGATCGGAATTTCAATACCATAATGGCCCATCATAAATTTGACAGACCCATTAAGCGTCTTAATGACAAAGACCAAGCCAATAACAAAAAGAAGAAGACTAAATGTTTTTAAAAAGCGTACAACTTTCATTGTGTTACTGCCCCACTATAATTTAAAAGATCAAAGATAACATCATCAATGATTTTTCTGTCCTTTGCTTTTTGAAGCCACGTTGTAAAACTTTCATTCTCAAGGGACTCAACAAGATCAATCGCTTTCTTTAAATCTTTTTCTTTTAACAGTTGACGTATTTCTTCCACTGTTTCCTTTTTAAAGTGGTTCACTTCCTTACCATCAACAGTAATTTTAATATTGCTTTTTACTTGATTTAAAATTTTCTCTGATAATTTTTTAGACGCTTTCATATTGGAACCTGAAGATTGACTGGGCATCGCTTCTAATATCACTTCAAATTCTGAAATTATTTCCTCATAATTTGGGGTTCCTTCTGCATCAACCTTTTTAAGTGGGGAAATAAGTTTTTTAAAATCATCTGTTAAGGCTAATTGATTTAAACTTTCCAATTCAGCTTTCACTAAAAGACGTTGTCTTAAAACTTTAATTAAATTTTTAATCCGTTCACAATCATCAACTTTAGAATCGGATGCATTTTTTAAGTCTTTCACTTCCTGCTCCTTAACGCGTATTTCAACTAAGTTTTTAACCGCATTAATTTGGTTTAAAAGGTCTTGCGTTGCACTTTCTAAATCTTTTTTAATCAGATCAATTTCTACAATTTTTTTAGTAATTTCATTAAATCGTTCGACTTGAAAGGCATCATTTTTTTGAATAATTTCTTGTGCGGCCTTAATGTCTTCCATCTTCTTCAACTCTGGCAACATAAAGCTCTTCCACAATGGGAATGTTAAAACAACACAAAATGAAGGGACACTATAAAGCAAACCAAATTTAATATATTTAATAGATTTAAACAAAAAATCTTTATGGGATGCTTTTTTTATTGGCTTCTTTAATGAGGATTCATTCTCTTCATCATCTTGAACAGGCATCGCATTTTCTTCTTCTTCGTTAACAAGTTTTTTTTCAATGTCATCCATCACGTACTCACACCCTTAAAATATTGAACCAACGCATGGGTTGATTTTAATATAATCTTTTTATTCCAGTCTATATCATATAAATTTGAAAAAACACCCCCCTTTGAAAGGGTCGAAAGCACAAAAATACAGGTCCAATTTTTAAAGAGTGATTGTTTTTTTAAAGATAACGCTTTGACACCTTCTAAAAAAAACTCATATGTTCCAATCGAATAGAAAACGATATACCCTCCCCTCTTCTTTTCAAAAATAGAAAAATCAAAGGCAAGCATTTTTGTTTGATAAACAATAAACCGCTCACACACAAAACCTTTTTTACTCAATTCTTTATCCATAGCAAGCTTGATAACTTCCCCACTAAGATATGCCAAAGGTATAAAAGGATCATGAACACATTTTATTTTGTGCACTAAAGATTGCGCGTTAAATTGATCGGATAAAACAATGTTTTGATACTTATTTTCCACTAAAGGAAACGCTGTTTGTCTTCCAACACAATAATAAAGAGCATCGATTGGCAATTTATTTTTAACAACAAACCGCGAAGCTTCTTGAGATGATAGAGTATAAGCTTTAAAGTGCAAAAGTTTATGAATATCAATGTCCACCTTTTCATAAGCAAAAAGAGGCACATAAACAACATCCCCAATAAGCTCATCTAGGCCTTTAATATTTTCTTTTGGTCGGGTAAAAATATAAGTCATGTAAAACTGACTCTAAACGAAATACGTAAAATTGGAGCGGGTGATGGGAATCGAACCCACGTAGCCAGCTTGGAAGGCTGGAGCTTTACCATTAAGCTACACCCGCATTTGGTGGAAGGGGCAGGATTCGAACCTGCGTAGACTATCGTCGGCAGATTTACAGTCTGCTGCCTTTAACCACTCGGCCACCCTTCCTAACCGATAAATACAGTTCTACCCGATTTTTAGATCAAACGCAACAAATTTTTTAGTATTTTGCTAAGCATATTTCTAGCAAAACCATACAAGCAATACCAAATAGAAAACAAAAAAGTAAAATATTTTTGACAAAATATAATAAATTAATATAATATACTAGTTATATAAATATTTTATCAGATTGATTTTAAATGGACGTAAGTTTTTATTGGATTGTTAGCGGAATAATTCTTTTTATTATCGAAACGCTTATTCCCGTCGCTTATTTCCTATGGTTTGGGGTTGCTTGTTTTATATTATCAATTCTAACATATTTTTTAAATATCCCAGAGGTTTACCAAGCAATTGTTTATGCCCTTGTTTCACCTATTATCATTTTGTTAGGGCGTCGTTTTATTCCCATTCATGTTGAAGACAAACACGACAAATATATTAATAAAAAAATATCTCATTTAATGGGTAAAAAAATCACCCTACAAGAAGATTTAAAAGAATCTTTACAAATAAAAATTGAAGAAACTCTTTGGACAATTAATACCCAAACGGGCGAAGAACTTACCGCTGGTACAGTTGTTGAAATTGTTGACTTTGATAACAATCGGCTTATTGTGCAAAAAATTGGATAAGAAGATATTAAACCATTTTTTAAGACTATAGCCTACGCATTTCTTTTAACTGTTCAAGCGTTTTAATATCAACAAAATCACCTAACCGTATTCTTTCCTCCACAGTTGTTATAAAAGACAATCTATACATCTCTAAATTTTTGCCGTAGAGCTCAGAAATTGCCTTTAAACTATTTAGGAGATGACCTTTAGCATCTCTATTTCCAAATTCAAACGCTTCACGATAAAGCTTTGACGTTTCAAGAAGGGTCGAAATATCCCTCCCTTTAACTTGATATGTTAGGATAAGTCCTTTCGTTAAAAGACTAAGGGAGAGTTGCTCTGACGCTTTTTTTGCATCTTGTTCAAACGCTTTTCTTATAAAAAAAATACTTTTATTTAATTTTGCCAAATTACAGCTTTTTGCAGACTCTTCTGCATCCTGTAATGCTTCTTGAATTAACATTTCATCTCTTCCAAAAAGGGATGAAAATAACAATACAGAATCTAAACCCTTCATATTTTTTAAAAAGTTTTCGCTTGCATTATGAAAAAGTACTTCCCCTTTTTCTAAAAAGGCACCATCAGCATTGCATAAAGTTAGATTTTGTAACAGGACATAGAAAATTCCAATCCTAAAAAATTGCATCATAGAATCTCTCATTATTAAAAACATCAAAATCATGCTAGCAGTATAAATATTAACAAAAAGTTAATAAAAAAACCGCTTAGCTTGATGACACTGCGACCATTTAGCAAAACTGACTTCTCTTTTTATTAAAATTTGAGAGTATTCATATAAAGATAGATTTATGTTAGAATGAGGAAGAATTTTCTGATATTAAAAGTCTCATGATTTGCAAAAAATGTTTAAGTGAATCAGTCGTAAAAAATGGTATTGTTC
>JAGOTX010000088.1 GCA_018061565.1 Pseudomonadota bacterium | reverse complement strand
CCTTGATATCGAGGTTTATTATTCCATTCTAACAGGTGTGTAAGATTTCTTTCGGATGTATTCCTTTCCTAACTTGCTAATGTCAAGGGATCGCTCTTAATCCCTCCCCGCCTAATGCGTCTTACATCTTTAATATAGCAAACAAATATTAACACAAAGTTAATTTTCTAAACAATTTTTTAAAAACAATAATCTAAAGGCTCGCTGCATTTTCTTTTAAATAATTTGCAACACCTTCAGAATTTGGAGTCATACCTTTTTTACCTGTTTTCCAATTCGCAGGGCAAACTTCACCATTTTTTTGATGATATATCAAAGCATCAACCATACGAAGCATTTCTTCAATGCTGCGTCCTAATGGTAAATTATTAACAACCATATGTTGAATAACGCCACTTTGGTCAATTAAAAAAGAACCACGAAGCGCTACAGAATCGTTTAAAAGAACGTCATAATCTTTAGCAATTTTTTTTGCGATATCGGCAACAAGGGGAAATTGAACCTGTCCAATACCACCTTGATTGACATCCGTATTTTTCCATGCAAGATGTGAAAAATGAGAATCAATTGAAACACCAATTACTTTTACATTCCGCTTTTTAAATTCTTCTAGATGGTTATTAAATGCAATAATTTCAGAAGGGCAAACAAATGTAAAATTGAGTGGGTAAAAAAACAAAACCCCAATATCACCATTTAAGTAGTTTGAAAGGTTAAAGTTATCAACAATTGAATTGTCTGGCATAACAGCAGAGGCTGTAAAATCGGGGGCTTTTTGGGTAACTTTCATAAAATCACACTTATCTTTTTTGTTGTTGAACGTGTGATAACAGTAACAAAAAGTATCTACTCAAATCTAGTCTTTTTGTTTATTTTTTTGAACAGCAATCCATTTTGACCATATATTTTTACCATACCCTTCAGGGTCATTAATATATTTATAAAAATCAACCAAAAAATCACGCCTTACAAGTCCATCTTTAAATTTTGAAGCCGGGAGTTTTTTAAGATTAAAAAGCTTTTTACTGCCACCAAAGTCATCATTTCGCTTAATTAATTCATCAAGGGTCAATTTTTTACCATTTTTTAAAATATCAACCATTAACATGAAAGAAGATGTTCTGCCAACCCCCCCCCTGCAGTGAAAATGCAACCATGCATCGCTTGGCAAAGAATCATAAAATTTTAAAAAGTCATCCATCAATTGGTCTGTTGGGCGCATGTGATCCGTCACTGAAAAACGCACATAATGACTTCCACTTTTTTGAACAAAATCTTTTTCTGTTCTTGCTTCTTCTATAATAATGGGCTCTTTTTTATACCGTTTTGTATGATTTGGATCTTTTTTATTTAAGACTTTATAAACGTCTATGCCCTTTAAATCAAACAGATATTTAGAAAGTTCACTTTCAAAAAGTTCCATTTTATCGGCCGCAATGCCAATAAACCCTTGAAATTTTTTATCATCAACATGGGGGGTATCTGGCGCTATTGCAATAGAACGCTGATTTAAAAACAAATGGGGTTCTTCACGCAAATCAACGTTGTAAATATTTTCTTTCCGAATATTAAAGCGATTATTTAAATCATCTTGAATTAAAAGCCATTCCTGCATTGAAAATTGCGCACTACCAGACATGTTAAGATCATAATATGACTTAAAATCATCCATCTCTTTTTCACTTAAACCATCCATCATTTCATCTTTAGACACACGGTACCGCTTTGGTAAACCACAAGAAGGTTCCCCCTTATGGTCAAAAATAAAACGCCATTTATTTACTTTATCCTCCCCAAAAGAAAAGGAAGACGGCGCCGCTTTTGATAAATTCAAAAAAACACCACTTAAAACACCCAAAATTATAATCATAAATTTCATATCTATTTTCCTTACAATGAAAGTTCAATCAGTGTTAAATCATCCGCGAATGAAAAATCATCATTATCCAGTGTGTTCATCATCATTTTAATCCAAGGAATCGCTTTTTTTCCATTTAATTGATTAAACAATAAAGGTAAATCTGTATCCTCAAATGAAAATCCTAAATCACTACCTGTTTCAAAAAGGGCATCACTATATAATATAAGACTTTTATGCTCATCCAGAACAAGAATCTGCTCTTCATACTCTATATCTTTTTTAATGCCGAGCGGCAAACTTTTTGTTTCTAGTAGTTGGTATGTTTTTTGATCTCGATCATAAAGAATAAGGGCCGGCTGACTGGCAGAACTATAGGTAAAGGTTTTTTCTTTTATATTAAACACACCATAACAACACGTTGAAAACGTTCCAACATTTAACAATTGGCTTAGTGTTAAATTAAGAGCATTTAAAACCTCTTTAGGTTTTTTAAAATCAATTGAAGGGTCATTTAAAAGTGTATGAAGCCGAAATGTATTAAGGGCCGCTTTAATTCCTTTTCCAGAAAAATCACAAATCCAAAGGCTAAAAGAATCGTCATCTAAAGGGGAAACACCAAATAAGTCACCACTTAAAAAACGAGATGGTTTAAAAATATAGTCTAAATCAACATTATAGTGTTCTTTAATAAATTGAATATCTTTAAAACTTGGCAATAAAGACACTTGTAATCCAAGGGCGTCCCTAATATCGTCATCAGCTGTTTTTTTGTAAAGCAACAACTCTTTAAATAAATAATATTGCATTAAATGAATATGAACGCGCGCTAAAAGTTCTAATTTGTGAATGGGTTTATTTAAAAGATCTGTTGCGCCCAGTTCCCACGCTTTTTGTTTTTCTTGCACATCATCAACACCCGTTTGTACAATAATTGGCAAATCTTGAACAGAATAATGGCTTCTTAAAGATCGAATAACCTCATATCCATCCATAATTGGCATCATGATATCTAAAATAATAAGATCTGGCTTTTGACGTTTTACTTCATCTAACGCTTCTTGACCATTTTGTGCTGTTCTTAAATTTTTATATCCTGCTTTTTCAAGGTATATTGTTAAGATTTTAATATTAAACAAATCATCATCAACAATTAGAATACAGGCATCAAAAAATGTATTGTTAATAATCATGCTTCAATCAGAAAAAGCGTATCAAACTTACCAAGTTCAATCATTTTTCTAACCTGTCCATGGGATCCTTTAAGTGAAATTGTTCCCTTTTTTTCAAACACTTTATCGCGTGCAAGAAGCAACATGCCAAGCCCTGCAGAATCAATAAATTCAAGCTCACTAAGGTCAATAGAACACATCTGCCCTTCTGTGGTTCCTAGCATATCGCTTATTTGTCTAAAACTGTTATAATCTGTATACGTCAAACGTCCTTTAATTTGAATCGTTACTTTTTGACCGATTGATTGAATTGTATGGATCATGTTCTATACTCCTTTTTAAAATAACATAATTTCTTCTTCTTTTTCAGTTTCCATTAAACGCTGTGAAAGCGTTTGCTGATCTTCATTAGAATTTAAATCGTTTAAAGCTTTTTCATTCACCAAACATTGTAATGAAACAGCATTTTTAGAATTTTTTTCTATATTTTGGGATGAAATTTTTAATTGTTCAGACGTTGTTGAAAGTTTTGTAATGTCGTTCATTATTTTTCCAAAATCTTGTTTAACACGGTCTTGGAACTGAATGCCAGCAATAAGGCGCGTTGCTTGTTGGGAAAAATCCTGAGATTTAACCATTGCTTGCGCCATAATATCACCCATGTGCGTACTATTATCAACAAGTCCTGTAATCATATCATCAAGTTGATCTTTTGCTAAAAGGTGTTCCGTTAAATCAACCCTTGCCATTGATTGTAAAATATTTTGCGCATTTTGAACAGTTTTAGAAAGTTCAGATACTTGTTCTCTAATATTAATTGCAAGCGTTTGCGTATCGTTTGAAAGGTCACGAACCTCACTTGCCACAACTTGAAAACTTTCACCAGCTTCCCCAGCCCTTACAGCTTCAATTGTCGCATTAAGGGACAAATATTTTGTTTTATGGTTTATTTTTTCAATTTCACGAATACTTTTTTCAATTTGATTCAGCGTTTTAATAGAATCATCCAAACTATAAATCATAATCATTGCCTGCTTTGACATGTCTAAAATACAGGTAATAGAACTTAAAAA
Organism: Pseudomonadota bacterium; assembly: GCA_018061565.1. GTDB lineage: Bacteria > Pseudomonadota > Alphaproteobacteria > Paracaedibacterales > UBA11393 > JAGOTX01. The sequence continues at coordinate 1,028 of JAGOTX010000088.1, read as the reverse complement.
TGTTTCTTGCAAAAGCCGTGTGATTTCTGATATTTCAACTTCTTGATTATCAATAACAATTGACTTTGCAAGATGCGACATCTCAACAATACGATCTGTTTGTTCTCTAGCACTTGTTGAAAGGCTTTGAAACTGATGCGCCAATTCAATTGTTTTTCCTTCTGTAAGCTCTGAAATAGAATTCATGCTGGATGTAACGCGGCTTAATATTTTTTGTTGGATGTCTGAAAAAGAAACCCATTGATTAATAAGTGGTAACATATGATTAGGCGATTCCATATCACTTTTTGCCGTATTTTGTTTTTCAATTATCTCAAGTTCGTCCATTATCATTTACTCTTTTCTACTTTTAATATTTCATAAACATTGCTGCATAATCAATGATGGAATATCATTAAGGTTTACTTCTTTTTCAACACCACCCATTTGTAATGCCATTTTTGGCATACCATATACAACACAGGATGCTTCATTTTGACCAAATGTTTTAGATCCCATTTCACGCATTTTCTTTAACCCTAACGCACCATCTTTACCCATGCCTGTTAAAATAAAACCAACAGCATATGACCCCATTGATTTTGCAACAGATTCAAACAACACATCAACAGATGGCCTGTGCCCTGAAACAAGCGGGCTATCGTAATCTAAATTAAGCGCATAACCTTGGGATACTTTTTCAACACGCAGATGCGCATTTCCTGGCGCAATATAAGCGGTTCTTGGTTCAATTCGCATATGAGATTTAGCTTCAACAACACGAATGGCACACAAAGAATCCAACCTTTTAGCAAAGGATGTTGTAAATCCTTCTGGCATATGCTGTGTAATAATAATTGAGGGTGCATTTTCTGGTAATTTGGTAAGGATTGACGTTAACGCCTCAACCCCCCCTGTTGAAGAACCAATCACAATAGCATGCTTTCCTGGCATTGCCCGCTCAAAACCTTTTAACGTATAGTGCTTTATATGACACCCCCCCCCATGACACTCCTTCTTCTTGTTCGTTATTTCCTTTGTTTTACATT
>JAGOTX010000087.1 GCA_018061565.1 Pseudomonadota bacterium | reverse complement strand
GTATTGGTTGCACTGTTCTTTTATAGAAGGGTACAGTACATGGTTGGGAAATAAGTTAATCTAAAAAACAACTTTTTTTATTCTTCATCCTTAACTTCTGTGCCTGCGTTAATAAGCTCAACGAGTAATTTTGCGCTTAAAATTTGTAATGCGTAAGAAAGGTTTTGAGTGGTTTTTTCGCCAAGTTCTTTCATATATTCTAAGTAATCATGGATCCCAAGTGTAATCGCAAGATTCCATCCCATAGGATAAGCTTTTGGGTTATTATTTGCACATAGATTTAGCCATTTTGCTTTTTCATAAAAATGTGGAGAAATTGTCTTTATAATAACGTTACAAGCAGTATCTGGTGAAATATGAATCAATTTAGATGCATCTGCAGCAAAAGTTTTTGATTGCTCTATAATTTTTTTGCATTTTGAGAGCTTATAAAATTGAGGCATTCCATAGCAATTTTCATGCATGCTGGGTTCCCTGACTTTAATAATTCATCGATTTGAGAAGCATGCGTATTCATGCTTATGATACAAAAAAGAATGAGTGTTTTTAAAAATTTCATAAATGATTCCTGAAGTTAAAGGTTTGTCTCATAAAAAATGGTAATATAATATTATGTCGTTTCAATCCTGTTTCGTGTTTTAAAATTTCAATATGGTATTCAAAAAGTCTTCAACAGTTAAACTCGTCATACAGATCTGTTCGAGTTCTGCAAAATAGCGTGTTTTAATGGCTGGTATAGAATGTGTTTCGTAAAGTGCATCTAAAATCCATTTGCCAACAGAGCCATTACCACGAACAAGCGGCCTTTTTTGAATGAAGTAAAAGTAAAATGTTAAGCTTGCTTTTATAAAGTCATCCTGTTCTTTTGCGTCCACCGCTTTTTGAAAAAGATTTGCTAAGAGGGTAAGATCTTGTTGTGTCGCAGTTGGTGCTATCCAAGCAAATGGAACATCGCTTAAATCTTTATTGGAATTTTTATCGAAAACATAAAGAATTTGAGTGATCTGTTCTTTTGTATCTGCTTTTCTAACACTTAAAGAAGCGATATTGAGATCTTTTAGTTGGTCTTTCCTAATATATTCTAAATAACGTTCATCAATTGGATATGTTCCATCCTTCATTTGTTCAATATCATAGAGTTTAAAAATTGTGTTTGGTAATTTATCTTCTTGTGTTTTTGTAAAGCACAAAATTGCTGAAATTAAAGGATCTTTAAGAAGGAGCCATTCTAAAGCGGATAGAATTGAATATGTATATTCGTATCCCTCTTTTAAAGGAGTCCATCCAAAAGTTTGATGAAGGTCCTTAAATGTTTGCTGATATGTTTCTCGCATTAAAGGGTAGTCGCAAGATGTTTTAAAAGTAATTCCAACGGGAAGCGGGTTTTGAAACCTTACTTTTTGAAATTTTTCACTTTGTGCAATATTTTGATTGATTGCTAAAAATGCTCTTCTTTTGCGAGCTATTTCAATCACTTGTAAAAAATTTGCCTTTTTTTCAATGGCTTCTTTAAGCATATCAATGGACCGTTTTAAATTTGACCAAAAAAGATGGTTTCCTTCAATACCTCCGTATTGTGATAATCGCTCAGGATTGGTAATAAGGTCATACTGATTTGGTAAATTACATGTCAAAGCTGAGCATTCTTTTTTAAATAACACCATCATATGAGGATCTACTTTTCCAGCATTTACAACATTCCAATAATTAATCATTTTTTTCGATACAACTAAATAAGGCCTGGTATCCTCCTCTGCTATTGGATTGCCTTCAAAAGGCCAAATAGATTCTTCGCCTGTCAGTTGGTTAAAAAAGGACTCTCTTTCCCAAAATGCAACATGAAGAGAAGTTTTACACCATCCTCCACGATTAAGTTTTCTTCTGATCAGATGTTTTTGTTCTATCGGTGCACAATTTTCATATCCTCTTGTTGGAAAAACTTGAATATAAGGGGAACCAACCTGCTTCATAAAATTAAAATGTTCCGTTAAAAGATTAAAATCTACTAATTCTTTTAAAAACAAGTCATCTAAAATGAACAAAAAATATTTTTGAGAGATTTTTGAAAGAGCATTCTTCATTGATTCGCCCCAACATTTTTCATCAGGGTTAAAAATTACTTTTACGCGATCATCATCCCATGTTTTTGTGTTTGATAGTAGATATATTGGTACATTCTTAAGTTTTGTATTAATTTCTGGAAAATATTTGTAAAAATAATGGAAAAATCCTGGCCAAAGGCAACTATATTTATCACAACTTGAAATGACGATGGCTGTATCTGGCCAAGGATTTTGATTTGTTCCGATTACAGATGCGCCAGCTACAGGCCCAAATTCAAGTTCTTTTTGATCTGAAGCTGATCCATAATCAAAAATCAATATTATTAAAACAAATATATAAATTATTTTTTTTATCATTTAAAATTCCTTAAATTCATTCAGCATGTCTTACTTCTAAAAATTTCATATTAATATAAAGTGCATCACCCCAATTGCGTGCATTGCTTATTGTATCAATTCTTCTAAAATTTTTAGTTCTTAATAACTCATCAATACTCTCAACTCTTGGACTTCCTTTATAAAGTTCACCGAAATGTACTTCACATATAATAAAATCAATCTGTTCTAAAATAGAATCACATCCTTTTAATGCATTTAATTCTGCACCTTGAATATCCAAAACCATGCCGTTAATTTTCTCTAGATCATTTTCTGAAAAAATACTTTCAGCTTTTTTGGCTTGAACTTTTATGATCCCACTATGTTCAATAAAAGGATAGAGGTCTTTGTGTTCTGCCATTTCTAAAAGTGATGAACTTTTTAAATTACTAGTTAAAAAGAAATCTAACTCCTCATCATCTTTATCAGATGCTGCAAAACAAAAAGTTCTTACATCCAATGAAGAATTGATTTTAGAAATTCTTTCTACAAGACGTGCATGAACCTCAGGATTTGCTTCAACATAGAGAATTTTTTCTACATTTCTTGATTTGTAAAAATCAAATTCTTCGCCTATACTTGCCCCAAGATGTAGAACTCCCGTACACTTAATATTAAAAAAATCTTCTGCTTTTTTAAATAAAATACATTCAGACTTTTGATCAGGATTGAATTCTGTTGCAAGAATCAATGAATATGCCAAAAGGAAAATATATAAAACTTTAAACATTATAAACCTCCTGGAAAAACGATCGCTTTTCCTTTATGTAACCTATGTTTAGGTACAACAAAGTGTAATTGTGGATTTGTAAATATACTTTTTATAAATTCTGCTATATAGTCTTTTGATAAAACTTGACCTTTATATTGGCATGCTCTGATTTCTGGATAACCAGGCACTAAAAAATCATCAATCATAATAACACAACGATCTTTATGTGTTTGCGCTATAACTTTTAGCTCATCTAATATCGGCCAATATTCATTCCAGTGAGAGTCAAGATAAAAGAATAAAAATTCATCTTTTAATTCTGGTAGTAATTGACTTAAAACAACAGGGGAAGAACCTTCTTTAAAAATGATATTAGATAAAGATGATCCTGCATGTGATATATTCGTCTTTGTTTTTAATATAAATTCAGGATTAATTTCAACGCCAAAAACACATTGAAAAGATTGACTGAGTGCTATTGTTGTACATCCCTCGAAAATACCTGTTTCAATAGCAGTATTAATACCAAAACGATTTTTCAAATAATGAACAACACTCAAAATTTCTGGCGCTTCATTAAATGCTAAGGCCCCAACTTTATATAATTCTGGATCAAGATTATCACATTTAGTCTGTGTCAATTTTGACAGATCTATAATCTCTGGAAGAACTGTTTCCTGTATTTGATGATTTGAATTTACTGCTTCCAATGTATCAGTCGCAAAAATTTGCCTACCAAAAATACATGCGCATAAAAAACAAAATTTTAAAAAAGTGTTTATCATAATTTACTCCATAAATAATAAAAATGTTCTGTTTGTTTTATCTTAAAAAGATTAGCTGAAATTTCCTTAATTTTGTGCTAAAGAAGATTCAATCATTTGTTCTCTTAAAGCATCTAACGGTTGCGGCTCAGAATTTATTAACGCTAAAGGTGCTGAGGGGGGAATAGAATAAACTTTTTCAAATGCCTTCATAAACCATTGTGCATAAAGATTTGTACTTCTTGATACGTTGGCACTTAAAAGAGTTGTACCAAACTGATTAATAGCAGCATTTCTTGAGTTATCATCACTAGCTTTAATGACATTAAATGCTTCTTCACATCTTAAAAGAGAGGTATAACTTGTTGATGTGATTTGATATTGATTCGTATCGGTTTCTCCCATTCTTTTTGCGCAGTCTGTTCTTAGTGCCACAGCATCATCTAAAAGCTGTTTAAATCCCTGACCTGCGCGTATATTATGAGCCATAAAGTGGGGCATACGTTCATTGAGTTGTTCTAAAGTTGAAGCTCCGCCTTTTGAAAGTGCTATAAAGCTTAAAAAAGCTATTTTAATATATTTTTTCATAAATATCTCTCCGTTAAATATTAATTAAATTCAATTTTATTAATGCAAAAGGTTATCCAATTGGCATTTTGTTGTGTTGCAGTTGTGAGAAGTTCATAAACTTGAACGTCTTCTTTAACATCATATTCAAACTCAATAAAAGGGAGTTGTTGATTGATGATGCCTTGTTTAAAGATGCGCCCTTGATATTTTAGTGCATAAGCTATTAAGGGTTGTTTTGGTGTTAACACTGGTGCAACGTGCATCTTAATGGCAAATTTTGCTGTTTTAAAAGCGCTTGCTAGAACTTTAAAAGATCCAACAGGGCCCCGTAAAAAGATTCCATCGCGAAGGAGCACAGTGAAGGGACTATCAAATACAATTGGTGCATTTAACATTTCTGTATGTTTATAACTTGAAACAGAAACTTCTTTTGGAATGGATGTAATCGATTTTTTTAAGAAATTTATAGCATCTGTTTCAAGTGCATTAAAGCCTGCATTTTGAAGAAACCCTTCTTTTGTAATGCGTTCCATATAAACATTATACAGGCGATTTTGATCTTGCCCATTAATGGCGCCCAGAGTTTTAGAACTTTTTTGTGCACGTTCTATAAAGTTAAGTTTTTGGGTTGTATTTTTAGGTTTAAAAGTTTTAAAGCCCTTTGCAATGGTTGATGTATACATCCAAATATCGTCATCTGTTGGGCAAAGACGTTCATAAAAAGTT
>JAGOTX010000086.1 GCA_018061565.1 Pseudomonadota bacterium | reverse complement strand
CCCCTTTTCTTTTAACACAAACTCATAATATCGTGTCCTACTTTTCGGGGGCAATCCAGCCTTGCAGGCTTTGCTTTCCTCCTTGCTTTTGCTTCATCAAAATAACCTCCCCATTTTTCTTCAATAGATGTCCAATTTATTTGGTGCATTAAAATCAATAATTCGTGTTTTGGATTCAGTTGGGACGACAAACGATTACGAAAAAATTCGCTTTGACGATGATCGGTTTTTGATATTTTTGACATATAAATTTGCAACTTTTTGAAGGGATATACTCCCATTTCCTGCATTTATTTTACCATAAAACCACTTAAAAATCCTTATCTATATTCATTTGTAGTTTTTTTCAGAATGGACTATATATTTTAATATATGCAATTCGCAAGATCTTGCCTTTTTATAAAAAAGTCTCATAGATTTAGGATTGCATATAAATCTTAATAAGGTATTAATTTGTTGAAATTTTTAAACTTCTTTTATGTTTTGTTTTTTTAATTTTTGGATAACAACAAAACTAACCAAAATTGCAACAATCATTGAATACATTGCTTGTTGATAATCATCCATGTGATAAATTCTAATGCCCGATGTGTTAACTTTACCGTCCCAAACAAAGTCAAGAATCATGCCCATAAGCGGTTGAAATAAGATGCCAAAAAAGGATATTAAAGCATTGGTAAAACCAATAATTGTCGCTGAATTTTTGTCATTAGATTCAAGTTTTGCAATCGAAAAAACAAGAACCTGTGCACCTGTTAAAAGGCCAATAATAAATAAAATGGCCCAAACATAGTTAAGATGAAACAACCTTGCGTTAACAAAAGCCACAAAGAAGAAAATAAGCGTAAATGTTGAAAACTGTAATGTTTTTTTATATGAATTTAATTTAAGAGCAATCAATGCAAAAATCGGACTTCCTAATGCTGTACCAATAAAAATAAGATTGGTTGAAAGTGCAGCTTCATCATGTGGGATTGAAAATGTTGTTGACAAAAATGGTACACCCCAAAGTTCTGCAACAGCTGTAATTGGTAAATACAAAAGCCCCCCAACGATACCGGCTAACCAAATTTGCCCATTTTTAACAATGTCTTTCAATGTTTCAATAAATGAAATTTGTTGGGCGTTCGACAAACTGCTTTGCTTATCCCGCATAAACAAAAAAGCTAAAAGCGAAATAAACAAACCAATATATGCTAAATACTTAAACGTTACTATCCAACCAATATGATTCATCAATTTAGCAAGGGGAAGCCCTGCAAAATTACCACCAAGTGTTCCCATTAAATTGGTAAGCCCTGCAAACATTGCAAAATGAACTGGCGAAAACCAATCGATCGCAACTTTTAAGGCGCTGATAAAAGCACACGCTGAACCAACACCAATTAGAATTCTACCAAGTATGGCTATATAAATGCTGGATGCATTGCAAAATATAAGTGTTCCAGTAGCACAAATTAATGCAGATAGCGCAATAACCCGACGTGCCCCAATGCGGTCAACAATTAATCCGCAAGGAATTTGCATCAACGTATATGCCCAGTAATAAGCCCCCACAAGAAGACCTAAATCTGTACAGGTTAAATTAAAATCTTTCATTAATACATCTGTAATACCACAAGGTGCAACGCGAAGAATAACTTCATAAAAATAAAAAATTGCAGCAATCGACCAAAAAACAATTCTGTTTTTAAAAATAGAATAATCCACATTTTTTAAGATTTTATCTTGCATGATGTTAAACTCCTCAAATTGATATGTGGTAAATGCTATTGTTTTGTTTTTTTATATGTTTCTTTAACAAAAAACATCAAAACAAAAGCGAGGAAAGATGCAACCAACAAAACGCTTGAAAGTGCATATTGATAGGTTACAACAGAATAATTTGGAATACCTTCTGCTTTTAAAGACCCATCCCAGAAGAAATCAAGTATTTTACCTAAAAGAGGTTGAAAAATAAGCCCACTAACCATAACAAATGCATTTGTAAATCCAATTGTTGTGGCCGCAGCATGACGTGGTGAATTGATGGATGCGACCGTAAAATATAAAACTTGAGCACCTGCAAAAACACCCGTTATAAATAAAACACCAAGCATAACGTTAAAGGGAATATGAATCCAAAATGCAACCACAAATCCAAAAAGAGAAAGAATTGCAGAAAGCTTCATAACTTTAACATGGCTTTTAAAATAATCCGCAAAGAAAGAACTTAAAAGGCTGCCAAAAGCAAAACCTAGAAAAATTGCTGTTGTTCCCATGGACGCAACTTCATTATTAAGATCATAAAGTTCCATTAAGAAAGGAACTCCCCAAAGTTCGCCAAAGGCACTTAAAATAAGGTATGTTAAGCAACCATAAAGCCCAACAAGTATGTTTTGTTTGCTAGATGCAATAAGGACTAGATCTTCCATAATATGAGATTGAATATTTCTTTTAGAATGAACAACATCGTCTGGGCGATCTTTAATCACAAGCCAAGCAATGAATGCAACAACAACCCCCAAAACAGCAGCATAAAGCATAGCATTTTGCCAGCCAGATGTATTAACAAGGTGTGCAAGCGGGCGATTACCTAAAATGCCACCCAATGTTCCCATCATTTGAGAAATACCAGCAATGAGCGCAAATTTAGAAGGATCAAGCCAAACAGAACTAATTTTAAGACATGACATATAAGCACAAGCAGAGCCTGCACCAATAAATAAACGCCCCATTTGTGCAACCCACAATTGATCAGCATATGCAAAAATAATAGATCCCAAAACACAAAAAAGTGCTGAAATTGTAACAACAACACGCGGCCCTGCATAATCAACAATAATACCACATGGGACTTGAAGAGGAACATAAGCTAAATAGTAAAACGATGTTAAAACACCAAGAGAACCAGCCATAATATGAAAGTGTGACATTAATTGTTCTGTCATAACACTTGGCGATACGCGTAATAAATATTCATACAGGTAGAACATCCACCCACATGCTAAAATACACCAAGATGTTTTTGAATTTAAAAATGAGCTCTTATGCGAGATATCTTTTGCAGAAGAACAATTTTGCGATTCTCGAATTGCGCATGAATGATTCATAAATCCCTTTTAATTATAAGAAGCCCATATTTTATAGAATCATATTTTTAAGGCAAAATCAATTAATACTTTCTTAACCTAATTAACAACATAGAAAACATTTTGGAATGAATGTTAAAAATTATCTAAAATTTAAAAAAATAATATATTCCCCCTATTGCAATATAAAAAAAATCTTCCTACGATATTTTAAAAGGTGGAAACTTTTAAAAACTATGGAGGACAAATATTATGAGATTATTTCAAAAGTTCAGGCCTGAACATTTTTTTCTTTTTTGCCTTTTAGCAACATCATTCAAAGCTAAAGCTGCTGAAAATATTCCACAAACAGCACCATCTACTCAACCAGTTTTAACAAGTACAATTTTTAAAGATCCATCCGATTATGCAACATATGGCGGCACTGCTGGTAATCAGGTCTTTCAGCATTATGCACAACAAATGCCTGGCTTCGTTGCTAATAATATCCGAGCAAAACAATCATTTGAAAAAATCTTCAGTGATATGACTTTGACTCGCGGAAAAGTTGCAAGAGAAAGCAAAACACCAGAAGCAAACCTTTTTGAAACGTTACGCGTAAAAGAAGCGAATCCCAATAAAGATTCAGTTGCTTCTATTACACCTGTTTTAAAATACCCTTACATGACAAGATTGATGCGTTCTAATGTTCAATCCTTAGAACAAACAAATGATTTTAAACCTTTAGATGATTTATTTGAATATCAATACCTTAAATTCAATGCGCGCCAATGGCTTGAAGTTATTGCAAAATTTCATACAGTAGAAAATGTTATCGCTTCTGCTGTGTATAGAATGTTTAAGGGCAAAGATGGAAAAGGTGATTATTCAACCCTTGTTTTTGATTATAAAAATGGCTGGAATAATGGCACTCTTCAAGTTAATCCCCATTATACAGTAGCACTATTAAAAGCATTTAGCGATGCTGAAAAAGGCATTATTGATGATACTGTAAAAATTTCATACATAAGGGTGCGTTTTAAAGGTACAGATGTTGATACACGGTCTATTATGTTTCCAACAGATAATACAACCAAAGAAGATCTTTCAAATATTCCATTAGCCCTTGTTCACCCAAGCTTAGAAAATATGGAATACCATATCAATCAGGTTAAAGCCGCTTTTGAAGATGCACGTCGTGCAACAGGAGATGAAGAAAATAAACGTCGTCGAATTGCAAAATTTTCATATCTTTTTGCACTTACAATGCCCCTTATCAGAGGGTCAGCTGCCGTTAATGAATGGATGACAAGTGGTCTTTTTGAATATCACAAACTTATTGGCCCCCATAAAATGATGGATGAAATTGCCCAAAGTTCTTTTACATTTGATCAATTTTATCAAGAATATTATAAAACATCATTCATTCCAAAAGAGTTATCCTCTTCTGACATTAAAGAATTTGAAGATTTTTATGAAAAATACTTTTATAGAGTTACCAATAAGTCCATCTTTGAAGATTTTTTAAGCCAACCCAGTGGTGTTACAACACAAAAACGTGATCAAGAAGTAGTTATATCTTTAACATCTTACCCTGAAAGGATGCCAACAACATGGGCTGCTATTGAATCCCTCCTTCGTCAAACAGAAAAACCAGATCGCATCGTTTTAAATCTTTTTGAAGGGGAATTTCCAGATAAAAAGCTGCCATGGCCAATTGAACAACAGTTAAACCGTGGGCTTGAAATTAATTGGAGCCCCATTAACAGAAAGGTGTTTTTAAAAGTTATACCAACCTTTCAAAAATACCCCAATGCAGCCGTTGTCGCTTTTGATGACGATAATATTTATCCAAATGATCGATTAAAAGTACTTCTTGATGCTTATAAAGAACATCCTGATTGCGTCATCGGGCAAGATGTCCGTGTGATTCCATCAATAGATGGTGTCATTCCACCTGTTGCCTATTGGCTGTTAACAGGTTATACAACACCAAATGAAGAAATGGAGCCAGCATTTAACCTTGCACCAGAAGGGTACCAAGGTATTCTCTACCCCCCCCATTCTTTATTCGACCACTTTGATGATGCAACTTTTTATGAACGTCTTTGCCCAACAGATGACGATATTTGGATGTATACATCAACCATTGCAAAGGGCTTTAAAACTTTTAAACCTAAAAATACAACCCAAAAACTTAACTTTATAGAACGTGCGCAAAAAAGTTCTAAGACACTGGGCGCCATTAATG
>JAGOTX010000085.1 GCA_018061565.1 Pseudomonadota bacterium | reverse complement strand
GCTCCGCTCACTTTAACAATTTCGAATACTCATGTTAATATGTATGGTGAAACTGTATACAATGCAAACCTTTCTTATGGTTCCTACTTGGAAGCGCTTGAAGATATATCTGGCAATATTATAACGTTTACAGATCCAAGTAATTTTGATGGATTCTCTTTTCTATATGACGGTACCCCCCCCCCTATAGGAACTTCTGAAATTTTAACAATCAATGTAACGCAAGGTATTGCAGCAGGTCTTAACGGTGATTTAACCACATATTTACAAGAGCCTTTTAATATTAGTCTTGCTGAAACGCTCCCTCTATCAGATTTAAGCGTTGTCGATTGGGGTGATTTATCACAACAGATCTTTTTAATTTATAAAGAAAAACAACAAATTGAAAAAGTGATTGAAGCAAAAGTAAAGCAAGCAGACAATGCTTATGAAAGCGCTGTTTCTAAGCTTCAAAAATTTAACAATCAAGCAGATAAAACAAAACAAATAAGGGACATGATTAATTATATATCAACCCCTAAACATTAAGGAGTAAAACAAGATGAAATTTCATCATCCACTTAATAACAAAAATAAACTTCAAGCTTATACAGCGTCAAAACATTTAAATGTTCCATTTTGTGAACAAATTGCAATTTTATTTGATACAATTGCCAAAAAAATTAATAAATCAGAAGCTCTATACGAACAAAAAGAATTTGAAAAAGCTTACCATATTGTCAAAGATAACATCAATCTCGTAACGTCCCTTTCTGAAATATTAACAACATCCGTTATCGATGCGAATGATATGGAAAATGCCAATACATGGCATAATTATTTTGTGGCCTTAACACAATCGTTGGTTTTGCTTGCAAGCAATCATAATGAAGAAAGAAAAGAAAAAATACTTGTCAGTGTTCATTCGATGGCAACCATGTGGCGAAAAAGAGGTGAAGAAATACGCAAAGAAGGGTCCGTCCAGCATGTCTTAAAAGACCAATTAAAGGATCTCAAAATAAATGAAAAAGACAACAATCTTTTTGTAGACGCTTAAAAAAAGGACTATTGATTTATAATGCTCTCTAAAGTTTATACCGTTTCCTTTTCAGGTGTTGAAGCCAATGAAGTCATTGTTGAAGCACAATTATCCCCTGGACTTCCCAATTTTTCAATTGTTGGCCTTGCAGATAAAGCTGTCAATGAATCAAAAGAACGTATTCGTGCTTGTTTTCAATCGTTAGGGTTTTCGCTTCCCCTGCAGCGTATAACCATTAACCTAGCACCGGCAGACCTTCAAAAAGAAGGTTCGCATTACGATTTACCAATTGCACTTGCCTTAATGGCGGCCCTTGGTATGATTGATCGAACTGAAGTTGAAAAATACACGATACTTGGCGAAATTCGCTTAGATGGCTCAATTGCACCTGTTGTTGGTGTTTTGCCTGCAACTATTCAGGCAGCAGAAAAAGGAAGAGGTGTGATTGTTCCATATGAAGGTATCAATGAAGCGGTTTGGGCAGGTGATATTCCAATTCTGGGGCCCAAAAATCTTATTGAATTAATGAATCACTTTAAAGGAGTTCAAATTTTAAATAAACCAGAACGCCAAGAAGTCCCCCAAAGCATGTTTAAAATTAAAAACATGAATGAGATTAAAGGCCAACGCCACGCAAAACGCGCACTTGAAATTGCAGCAGCCGGTGGACACAACCTTTTACTTGTTGGCCCCCCAGGATCTGGAAAATCAATGCTTGCAGCGCGACTTCCAAGCATCTTACCAAAACTAAGCGCTAGAGAAGCATTAGATGTTTCGATACTTCATAGCCTTTGCGGGATTGTTCCAAAATGTGGGATTGTAATTGATCGACCATACCGTGATCCGCATCATTCTGCATCTTTACCAGCAATGGTAGGGGGGGGGGCTAAAGCTAAACCTGGTGAAATATCGCTTGCGCATCATGGGGTGTTATTTTTAGATGAACTACCAGAATTTTCAAGGCAGACCTTAGAATCACTGCGCCAACCCTTAGAAACTGCGGAGATTTTAGTAGCACGTGCCAGCAATCATGTTGTCTACCCTGCTGAAATTCAACTTATTTCGGCCATGAATCCATGTCGGTGTGGTTTTTTTGGAGAAGAAGAAAAACAATGCCATCGGGTTCCCAATTGCGCACGGGATTATCAAAATAAAATCTCAGGACCTCTACTTGATCGGTTTGACTTAGTTGTGCATGTTCATGCTGTGAAAGTGAACGATTTAAAAAATGCTGCCATTTTAGACGGTGAAGCAAGTGAAGATATTGCAAAACGTGTTCAAAAAGCACGTGATACCCAATTAAAACGGTATCAAAGTAAAGATGACAAACATATTTCCCTTAACAAACATCTAGAAGGGAAAGACTTACATACGTTTGTTAATCTTACAGAAGATGCAAAATCAACTCTTGATGAAGCAATTGAAAAGCTTGACCTTTCAGCACGAGGGTTTCACCGTATTATGCGGGTCGCCAGAACCATTGCAGACCTTGATGGATCAGATGAAACAACAAAAAAACATGTTGAAGAATCTTTAATGTATCGCCAAATCAAATTTGGAAGGCTTCATGCCTAAAAAGATTAGACCATCACACTTTTAAAAACATCTGAAGTGGGCATTTTTAACCACTTTGGAATGAGTTCTTTTAAAGGCTCTGCCCTTAAATCAATTTCAGATAATTGGCTAAGAGGTAGCCACACTAATTCGATATGCGCTTCAAGCTGTGGTATTGGTGTATCAATTTTTAAAGAATTTGATTCAGCCTCAAAAATGAAATTATATTCGTGGTTATGACAAATACTGTTATGCCCTGGTTCAAAACTGTGTTCTAAGCAGCCCAAAAGTCTTTTAATTTTGCAATGCGCGCCCGTTTCCTCGATCAATTCACGAAGAAGTGATGTCTCAACAGATTCGCCATGTTCAACATGACCGCCTGGGAGAAAATAAAAACTGATTGGAAGATCAAGCGTTTTGCAAAGCAAAATATGACCTTGATCAGTAATAACCCCTCTACTTAAAACATGGATATTGTTTTTATTCATTCTTTCCCTCTTTCAATTATTGTTCCTTAGTAATTGGTTAATATTATATTTTCAAAGTCCTCGCTCCATTTCGTGGGTGAAAATTCTATTATTTCATAAGTTGCAAGATTGTTTATGGAAAATGGGTCTTGTTTCAATATTGTTTGCAAAGTGTCTTTGCTATTGCATTTGGCCATGATTATGCCACCTTTACGGGGCACTTGGGGGCCTGATGTAATAAAAATCCCATTAGAATAACAGGTGTTTAAAAAATCTAAATGAAGAGATCTAAAAGCATCAATTTGTTCTAAATCAACCTTATAACTTAAAATCACGATAAATAAATTGCTGTTATCACTTAGCATTATGCAACCTCATAAGAAATAGGCAAATTTTAGTGAAATTAATTTTATGGCGGAGAGAGAGGGATTCGAACCCTCGATACGCGTTTAACGTATACACGATTTCCAATCGTGCGCCTTCAACCGCTCGGCCACCTCTCCAGGAAATACACATCAAATTCTATTACAGATATTGATGATTATCAAGTTTAAAAGTGTTTTTAATTTTATTTTTTATATTATAAAAAAACATACAATTTATAATCTTTATAAATATTTTAGAAAACAACATTGACAATATAAAGTAAAACTATATATAATAAACAGGGATTAATTTATTTTATAAAAAGGATCATTCAATATGAATAAAATAAAAATTGGCATTATGGGGATGTTAGCCATTAGTTTTTCTGCCTATGGCATAATGGTTTACCAATTTAATAGAATAGCACAAAATCAAATTACAAAACTAGAAGATGCATCTGAAATCACTGATATTTTGCCAAAAGACTGTTTTAGCATTCAACCTTTTTCATTTACTGTTTCTATTTCTAACAAGGAAAAAACAGAACAAAAAGCGGCTGTTTCTTATAACCCTCTTTTTAATACGTTAAGCTTTTTTGCTTATTCAAAAATAGATATGACTATTAATTTAAAAGAACAAAATAAAATAAGCATTTCCTACACACCCATAGCAGGAAATAAACTGTTAGAAACGAAATTAGATACAAACTTGTTTTTTAACAATAACTTTTCTATCAGAAACATAAACATTAAAAATGTTAAAGGAAAATTTGATATTATAAAATTTAAAGACTTTACAACCGAAATAAATATTCGAAATATAGATATAAATCTAAATAATGATCTTTATACCGAAAAAAGTGATTATGATCTTACAATAATTGAAAATTCTACCATACATACAAAATATACAATAGAATCATCTATCACTGGATTGAATGTGTTTAAAGGACTTTTTGAAGTTGTTAAAAATTCTATACATTCTAAAGAATTGAGTAAAGAAGATAAAAAGAAACTTATTGAGTATTTATTTAATTTTATTCGCACCTTCAGTAATAAATCTTCAATCAAATCACATTCTTATATTATAGATGAAAAAGACCCTTCAAAATGTCAAGATATTCATTCTTCTGAAGGTGATATTGTTATAGATGGAACAAAAAACAATGAATTTCTCATTGAATCACAAAATAATAAAACAAAAGTTAATTTTAAAAATCATTATAATCATATTATTAATTCCTATCCTAAATATAAAGAACTTATCGATAAAGGAATAAGTGATGGCATACAAGAAGTTTTTGCATCATTTGATAACGTCGATTTTCTTTCAAACTTTTCTTTAAAGATCTCTGGAAAGGAAGATAAAAACATTTTAACAGATATTGAAACAATCTATAAAGTTCTCGATTCAGAGAAGTTAGAAGGTTCCTATAGCATTAAAAGTGCATTGAATTTAAAAACACCAAATGGTTTTGACCTAAAATGTATTACAAATTGTGATTATAACTCTGAAATTTCAGGCTCTGTCAAAGTGATGCTACCTAAAAAATCGTATGATATGCTTATTCAACTTGCTAAAAAAATAGAAAAACTTTCAGCAAAAACAAGTTTAAAAGAATTCACAACAGGCATAACTGCGATGGCAAAATCTCTCCCTTATGAAACATTCTTTAAGCTTCAAAAAGATGATTCAGGCTGCGAAGTTGAAACATTTGAATATAAGTTTAAAAATATAAATTAAGACTGTTGCAAAATAGATTTTTATCTCAAAAATCCTAGTGTCACCCCTGCGCAGGCAGGGGGCTATAAAAACCTTTTATATCAAGGATTTTAAATTATCAATTTATGGATTCCTGCCTTTGCAGGAATGACAAAAGAAGGAGCAGGAATGATAAAAGAAGGAGCAGGAA
>JAGOTX010000084.1 GCA_018061565.1 Pseudomonadota bacterium | reverse complement strand
AAATGGGCGTTAAAATTCTAAATAAAATGAATACGCTTGGTGCATCAAAAGCTAAAAAAGCTGCTTAATATTTTAGAAAAAGTAGGATAAAGACAATCTAAATTTTATTTATGCACCACAGTCGTTTAAAGAGGACATTTTTTATAAAACCCTTTATAAAATAATTTCTACGGCAACAACATTGACTGTGGTGCATAAATATGGAAAAAGAAAACACTCACTGGGATGGTGATCTTTATATTAAATGTGTACAGTCATACGAAAGAGTTAGAGAAGAAAACTTAATTACAAATATATCAATAAACGCCATTATTTATATTATAGAAGAAGTGTATGATTTTTATGCATCTAGTAAAAACAAAACCATTGATGATGATTTTACAAAATGGGTCATTCGAAAACAACTCTCATGACATCATATTTTAAACAAATGACCAAAGTGAGCCATAATATAATCTTGCGCAAAGGTTGAATTGGCTTTAAAGTGAATCCCATTTTCATTTTCAAAGAAGGACACTTGTGTAAACCAGGAGAGGTATGACTGATAGCCAATAACAATTGCTATTTTTAGACGCACATCTTTTAAGCGATCAGATTCATTTAAAGACTCAATATGGGTTTCAAATTTTGACTTTAAATCTTCTGTTTTTTGATGAATAACAATGTCTTTAACACCAAAATCCCCCTGCCCTATCCGATCAATCGTTAAAAACTTTAACGCCCAATAAAGCGATAATTGAAAAGATTCGCCCGTCAAATAGGAACTGGATTCAATCTTTTTGAGATAATGCTTCCACAAATTCATATCGGATTTAAATTTAAGTTTAAAAGCTGCCACCAAATTTTTGCTTAAATCCTTGTTAAGTGTTGCATTTGACTTTGGAAAGAATTGATTCCAAAGATCAACCATTTCCTTTGCTGTATTAACTTTTAACGGTTGTTGCTGTTCTAAAGCTTTTTCAGGGTGGTCACAGAAGTTAGATTTAATTGTTTTATAATCTTTTAAATTATTTTTTTTGACTTGTTCTACTTGTTGAGATGATATTGATAAATTTTCTCTTTGTTGAAAGGGATACTTCCCTAATCCTTCAGATTTATTAATATCTTTGTTTGTAATCTTTGTTTCCTTATTAAGAACCTGCGGGAGCTGCCGGCTTGAGTCTGCAGAAACTGCCGGTTGTGATGGAGCTTTGATTTGATTATCAATTAAATCATTTAAAGCATCATAGTTGATGGTGATATAGTTTGTTTGGTTGTACTTTTTTTGATTGAGCTTCTTAACCAATAAAATCCCTTTTTCTGAAAACTTTTTGATATAGTGGCGAACTTGTCGTTCAGATAATTGAATTTGCTCGCCCCATTCTTTTGCTGTGTTATAAATCCACTGGGTATTGTTGTGCTTTTCGCCGCACCCTTGTGCGATCCAATAGTGAAGCTGGCAAATGAGTTGGGCCCCTGCCCTTCCAAAAAGACTGATAAGTTTGGGTTGATTGATGAGAATATGATTATTCTCGATAATTTTATATGTTTGCATAAAAACACCTTTATGTTTGCATACAAAACTTGATTTATTCTTCATCTATTGATATAATGAAGGCATGAGGCGTTTTGTACGCAAAGTTACTAAAGCTAGTTGTTGGCGCAACTGGCTTTTTTTATTTCTTACTTATAATTTCTCAAAAAAACGAATTGTTGTCAATGTGAAAAAAACAAAAAGACACATTTTTTTCATTTTTTATCATAAAAG
The DNA here is from genome assembly GCA_018061565.1 of Pseudomonadota bacterium. GTDB lineage: Bacteria > Pseudomonadota > Alphaproteobacteria > Paracaedibacterales > UBA11393 > JAGOTX01. The sequence goes on along the minus strand of JAGOTX010000084.1, from coordinate 3,578 downwards.
CGTGTCTCTTGCATTTTTTTAAGATGTGTGTTAAGTTGTATTTATCGTTAAAAAAAATATTTTTTATGCTCTTTAATCAGTCAATAATTGCTCAAATGTGTCGTGTTTCGACAAATACCATTTCAAGGACCGTATCTTCTTTAGGGATAGATCCTGATGATGAACATTCTTCTCATAAGCGTTTTGGAATAGATTCAACACGAAAAATTACCAATCATGTTTTTGCCAAAGATAAAAGACCCGTTTTAGATAAAACACAGGTTTTTTATAATTTTAAGGGTGGAACAGGAAAAACAAGTCTTTGTTTTCAAATATCAACACATTTGTCATTACTAGGCTTTAATGTTTTAGCCTTAGATTTAGATCCTCAAGGCCATCTTTCTGCCTCTCTTGGTATTGAAGAGGGATGGAATGGCCCAACTGTTTATGATGTTTTAATCCATGATGTTGCGATAGAGGAGTGTTTATTGGAGGTTTTTCCAGGGTTTAATTTATTACCTGCAAATATTTCCATGACGCGAATTGAAGTTCCTTTAAGTTCTAAAACAAAAAGAGAAGAAAAAATACGTAATTTATTAGAACCAATTAAGCATTTATACGATTTTATAATTATCGATACGAATCCAACAATTAGTACTTTAAATATGAATGCACTTGTTGCGTCAGACAGAATTAATATTGTGTGTGAAACACAGCCATTCAGTTTGAGTGGACTTCGTGTTCTTGTTGATGAAATGGAATCTTTTTATTTTGATATGAATATGTCCCCTAAGTACTGTATTATTCCCAATAAATATGAAATAAAAACAGCGACCGCTCAAGAAATATTGGGCGCATTAAGAAATGAATATAAGAACAATGTTATGAGTGCTGTTGTTCGAAAAGCGGAAGAAATTAATATTGCAAACAAGAAACATATGCCAATCTCAGCGTTTTGTAAGCCAAAATCAACCGCATTTGAAGATATTATGGATCTGGTGCATATTATAATCAATGAAAGTGTGCAAAAGTTCGCGGCGGCGAAAGAGAGTAAAGAGAATGTTAAATGAAAATAGATGATGCAAAGATAAAACAACCACCCTCTTCGAGAGTGCAATCTTTTCAACCGAAACGATTGAGTGCATTTTCGGATATTAATCGATCAGAAATTGTTTATTTAGATGAATCTGTTCTTGTTCCTTATAAAAAACAGGCGCGTAAAATCTTTAATCAAGAAGAAATAGAACATCTGGCTCAAACAATAAAAGAACATGGTGTTCGTCAGCCACTTACTGTTATAAAAGAACAATCAGATTCTGCGCTGTATGAAGTTGTCAGTGGTGAAAGGCGTTTAAGAGCCTGTCGACTCTTATCTCTTTCAAAAATTCCGTGTATTATTTTAACAAATAGCGATCAAGCGGAAGAGATTGCCTTAATTGAAAATATTCAAAGACAAGATCTTCACCCGTTAGAATTATCAGATGCGATCAATCAATTAATTTTAAAAAAGAACTTAACTCAATCAGATGTTGCTAAAAAGCTATCGATTTCACCTTCTACAGTTTCTGAGCTGCTCAAGCTACAAATAATTGATAGGGGAATAAAAGATATTATTTTGAGTATGAATGTTCGCGGCCGCGATGAGTTGAGAAAAGTTTCTTCAATGAAAACCATCGAAGAACAGAAGGCATATCTTCTTTCGTATGCTCAAAAAGATTCAACGAATATAGAGGATCAAGAAAAAAAAGAAATAAAGCCTAAAAGTATTTTTCGTATTAATAAGGGAAATAATGGGTTCAAAATACAAGATAAATCTCTTGAACTTTTACCTCAACAAGATTTAAAGATCGTTAAAAGCTTATTGATACTCATGGTTGAAAAAATAAATAGAATGATTGTTGAGTAACCCCCCCCTACTCTATCTATCCTACTTTTAAAAGATCGTTCCAACTTGTTGTAAAGTTTTGTGATTTATTGATGGGGAGTTCTTCTTGTTTTTGTAAAAACATTGACGATGATAAGTGAATGCTTCTTTTGCCAAATTTTTGATTGATGGCATCAACGGCTTTTAAAAGAGTTTCGTTATTTTGAAGAGGGGTTTTAAAAAGGAAGAATGTTTGATTGTGTTCTTCTTTTGAAAGATCATTAAAGATCACGCCAATTTTTTTGAAATTAATGTTTTCTTTAAAAAGGCTGTCAATATAATCATGAAGGACTTTCATAATCTCTATTGGGTCACTAAGTGAAAAAGGGAGCAAAATCGTTTTGCTTTCAATGTGAATAGGCAAAAGAAAGGGTGAGCTTTTTGCATAAATTAAAATGCTTTTTGTTTTAAGGTCCCCTTCTCTTAGTTTTTTTGAAAGCTCTTCAATGAAGCTTGAAAAGATGGAAAAAAAGGTGTTTTTATCTTTTATCTGTTCAACAAAGCTTCTTGAATGTTGGATTGATTTTTGAGTGTGTTTAATATCATTAAGGTCGAGTGTTGAAATACCCCTTAATTCAAGAACAGTTCGTTCCGTTATAATGGAACAAATTTTTCTCATTTTTTTTGGATCTTGTTGCATTAGCGATAAAGCATCAACAATACCAAGAGATTTAAGCTTTAAGCTGGTATTTTTACCAATACCCCAAATGTCTTCAACTTTAAGGTTTTGAAGAATAAAGTTTTTGTGAAAATCGGTTATTTGTAAAAGGGGCGTTCCTCTTTTTTTTGCATAATTGTTTGTAACTTTGGCAAGTGTTTTTGTTGTGGCAATGCCAATTGTTGTTGGAATACCAACACCTTTTAATATTTTTTCTTGTAATGTGTGTAAAGAATAAAAAATATCATTTACGCCCTTAAGGTCAATAAAAGCTTCATCAATGGAATAGACGTCTATGAAAGGGAACATCTCTTGAATAATGTTAAAAATGCGATTTGAAAGATCGTGATAAAGTTCATGGTTTGAACTTAAGATATGAACCTTGTCTTTTTTAAGAATGTTTTTAATTTTAAAAAGGGGCTCTCCCATGGGGATGCCAAGTGCTTTTGCCTCATTCGACCGTGCAATGACGCACCCTCCATTACCAGAGGTGACAATCACAGGTTTATTGTTAAGTTTTGGATTAAAAACCCGCTCACACGATACGAAGAAGTTATTACAATCAATAAGGGCAATCATTTAAAGTTACCGAAATTTATGGATGACAGATGTGACAACACCCCAAATGGTTAAATCAGAATATGATGGAATTGGAATAAGGGGATAGTTTGTATTTTCGGGCTTTAAAAAAATACCATCCGATGAAATAAGGAGCCTTTTAACGGTGACGTTTGAATCAAAAACAGCAATGACAATATCGTTATTTTTGGCGTGAATGGAACGATCAACAACTAAAATATCATCTTCTTGAATGTGGGCATCAATCATGGAATCGCCTGCGACTTTTAAGAAAAAAGTGGTATTGGGGTGATTGATGAGATGTTGATTAAGATCAACTGTGGTGCACAAATAGTAATTTTTCAAAAATGATGTTAACCTGTTTTTCTTATAGATATCAATTATTATGCATGCCTTATAAATTCAAAGATTCTGTTCGTGACAAATTTGAAAAGAAGA
>JAGOTX010000083.1 GCA_018061565.1 Pseudomonadota bacterium | reverse complement strand
CATTACAAAAGGCGAAAAATTGGATCGTTCTTTAACGAAAACAGATTTAAATATAGAATCGCCTTATAATACGTACCGTATAAAAGGGTTGCCTAAAGGGGCTATTGGTTGCCCTGGTAAAGCATCGATTCAAGCAGTCTTAAATCCATCTGAAACAAAAGCACTTTATTTTGTTGCTAATGGTAAAGGTGGTCATGAATTTTCAGATAGTTTAGATGAGCACAATACCAATGTTAAACAATGGCGATTGCACCAGAAAAAAATAAGAAACGCTGATCAGCCAGAAAATTTAAACGCAGATGTACCTGTATTATCAACGCTTTCAAATGAAGTATCGCCCTTAAAAGATCAAAAAAATATTATCAATCCAGTATATAAACCTTCCAAAAAAAAGAAGATAAAAGCTAAAAATTTAAGCCATTATCGAATCAAAAAAAAGAAAAGTAGATAGGTTTTTTTATTGAGTATATAAACAAGTGTATGCTCAATCACTAAGCTGTTGCAAAATAAGGATATCTCTTGTATAAGAAAGTCTATACAATGCGAAATAATAACAATAATGGACCGCTCAATTTATTTGTATCAAATATCTCACTTAAAGAATAAAAAATTAACATTAAGGGAGATTGATGCAATTGCCTGTCTTTTAAGTGGTAAGGGCATTAAAACATTAAGTTCCTTTTTAAATGTGGAGCAAAAAACATTTGAATCACATTGGCAAAATATTAAAAAAAAATTAGAAGTTTTTTCTAAAGAAGCGCTTATAGATCTTATTGAAAATGAAAAAAAGAGGGAATATTTTTTAAAACATTACCAAATTTTACATTTTGAAAAAATATTTCGTGAAAACACCATACAGCTTCCTGATTCAAAAATAATAGATGTTCATTTTGACAATTCTAAAGACTATTTAAAACTTTTTTCAGAATTAATAAAGCGTCACTTTGGTTTTTTAAATATAAAATTAAAAATGATACCATCTATTGACAATAGTTTTGACCATATTGTTATTGAAAGCAAACTTTTAAAAAGTGAATATGACTTTTCAACAGATGTTATGTATAAAAATCCTAAAGAATATTTTTTATCATTAAATGATTTATTAAAAATATTTGACCCAACTTTACCAATAGATAACAAAAAATTAGAATCCCTCTTAATAACACAAGTCATAGATAAATCTTTGGATATGCCAATAATCGACCCTAAACAAAAAGAGTCAAAAAGTAAAAAACTCTATTTTTTTTCTTCATTGATTGTTGTTCTTTGTGGTTTTGTTTTTTTCTCATTCTTTAAAATTCAAAAATTAATGTCATATTCTGAACCAGATATACGTGTCGATATGCCTTTTGGCATTAGCTGTGATGAACGAAAATCGCTTTTAAGCAAAATGGATGGTTTTCTTAATAAAGAAAATCAAATATCCCATTTACTATTACTAGGGCTACCAGGATCAGGTAAAACATTTTTAGCAAAAACATTTGCCAAAAAACAAAAAAATAGTATTTCTTTTGAAATTGATGCGCGTTCCTTAGAATCGTGTGAGCAGTCATATTTTAAGCTGGCATCACTTCTTGCCATTTCAAATGAAGAAAGAGATGAAATATTTTTTATTAAACAGATTGAGGAGAGAAATCTTAAAATTCAACATCTTCTAACATTTTTGCAAAAAAAAATAAGAAATAAAAAGGGGTGGATTTTGATTTTTGATAAAGTTATTAATTTTGATGAAATTGAAATTTTTATCCCCAAAGATGAAACTCTTTGGGGTGACGGAAATGTTATTTTAACAAGCATTGATTGTACTTTGATCCAAAAGTTTGATAGGGATAAATCTATTTTTGTGGATGAATTAGTCGAAGAAGAAGCGCTACAACTTTTTTTAAAACTTTGTAATCGTTTTTCTATGGAAGAGGTAAAAGCATTTTTAAAAAAAATCCCACTTTTCCCTTTAGATGTAGTTTTGGCTGCTAATACCATTTTTGAAAATAATATTTCGCTTTCCGAATATATTTCAAGGATTGAAATGCCAAAGAATAATGAAATTTATCAAAAAAGAGATGTTATTTTAAGTCAATCGTTGATGGAATTTATGAAGATTAATCCAAAATATAAGCAAGTCCTTTTTATTATAAGCCTTTGTGACTATAAAAGTATACCAAAACGTTTTTTATATCTTTATTACGCTCATGATTTTATAGATGAATTTATCAAAAATTTAAAAAAACATTCGTTTATTGTTGAAAGTTCATATATAGATGATGAATGTTTTTTTTCATTTCATCCTGTAGTTCATGATTTTTTATTAGATTTTATTAAAAAAAATGAAAATAAAGAACAATTAAAAGAAGTTTTAAAAAAGTTTATTTATTCTATTTGTGATTTTTTTGAAAAAAGAAAAACATCTTTTAGAACATTGGAAATTTTTTCTTTTCATATCGACTGTTTAATAAAAAAAATTAATACATTTGATACGGTTGATAAAAAGATTGATTTTTATGCAAACTATATGGCAGGACTTGCCCACTATTTTTGCAGTCGTAAGTTGCATCTTTCTAAAAAATATTTTGAATGTGCGCAATCTCTTAATAAAGAAATGGGCTTTTTATCCCTCGACCAAGAAAGAAATTTGCATTTAATTTTATCCTATTTGTATACGGATCTGGGTGAAATTTCATCTGCCTTGCAAAGTATTGAAATTGGTCTTTCAAAAGTAAATGAAAAGGATTTTTGTCAAAAAGCAGAATTTATTTCTCAAAAAGGTTATGCTGAAAGTTTTTATAATCAATTTGACCTAAGCGAGAAAGACTTTATAAATGCACTTAACATATTAAATAATGTGAATGCGGATGAAAAAAGTGATGGGCTAAAATCAATGATTATGGGTCAACGGGCTATTCTTTATGCTTCAACTTATCTTGCAAAAGAAGAGGCAAAAATATCTTTAAAGTATATTGAGGATGCTTTTTCCTCTATTAATTTTGATATGAATTTTAAAAAAGGCCTTCCGCGATTTGTGTGTTATCATTTTGCAACACTTGGGTGTATCTATTGTTATATGGGCGATTATGTTTCAGCAATGGAAAAGGGTTTTAATAAGGCAATGCACATTGTTGAAAATAAACTCGATGGATGTGAACATCTGATCATTAAAAATTTTGTCAATGCAGGTATTGGGGAATGTTTGCTCAGAAAAGGAAAAATAAAAGAAGCTGAAACAATATTAAAGGAAGCGGTTCAAAAAAACTATCTTTTAAGGGGCTCTCATTTTATTCCTAATTTTAGAGCGCAGACACTGTTAATGGAATCTTATTTAAGGCTCAATATTATTGATAAAGCTGAGGAAGAGTTTTTAAAGTTAAAAACATTTGATGTTAAAAATGCAACGCATAATATTTTGTTTATGGAATGTTTGCTTTATTACAATGGTGCCTTTTTATATCTTAAAAAAGGGGAGCTCACTAAGTCTAAAGAATGTTATTTAATATTTTTTGAGAGAATGAAAACTTTTATAGCATCCTTTGATCCTGAACTTTCTTTAAAGTTAGAAAATGATTTATACTTTAAAAATTTAGTGTGTTCTGAAAGTAATTTGATGGATTGCTATACGAAGGCATTAAAACTGTTAACTAAAATTTACCCAGATATAAATTTTAGTTACTATTAAAAAAATATTTTTGTGACACTGTCAAAATCATTTTGGTGTTTACATTAAATATTGCTATAATTTGGTACTATATGACGATTCGTAAACATTCGTTATTAAGGAATCGAGAAGGAATAAATATGAAAATAAAGAGTCATTTAAAAAAGTATTTTTTAAATACGGTGTCCTCTATGCTTGTTTTAGCCATTGCGGGGTGTAGCTCGTCTCATGAAGAAAAGCCAGAACTCATTATGGCAAGAAGAATATCTCCTTACTATACTGTGCAAGATGGTGATACTGTGCAATCAATCGCAGATCGATACGAAATGCCTGTTGAAGAATTTATTCGTGTTAACAGTTTATCCGTTCCTTATACGGTTTATAGTGGGCAAAAAGTTGTTGTTTATCAAAAAGGTATGGCACATACAAATCATACACCTCTTGTCAAAACTTTTCAGTCCGATGGAGTAAGTGTATCAGAGATAAAGGATGATAATCAAAAAGACGACATTAACGCGAATAGCCAAAAAGGAGGCGAGGCGAAATCTGGTGATTCAACCAATGAAGAAGGCTCAACCTCAGAAAAAGAACCATTAGAGGAAAAAGAAGAAGTCTCTTCTTCAGATGAAATGAAATGGCCCGTTAAAGGGAAAGTTATCGTTAAGTTTGGGGGTAAAAAAAATGGCCAGACCAGTAAAGGCATTAGCATTGCAGCCCCTGAAGGGACCCCCGTTTACGCTGCTGAATCTGGTAAAGTATTTAAATCAAATGTCGATCTAGATGGATTTGGTAAGACTGTTATTATTCAGCATGATGATGGAAAAATGTCTGTCTATTCACACCTTAAAGTTTGTCTTGTAAAGCCAGGACAAGTTGTTGATGGAAAAACAGTTATTGGACGTGTTGGAAAAACAGGTGGCCTTAAAAAACCAGAATTACACTTTCAAGTTAGAATCGCCTCTAAGCCTGTTAATCCTTTAACGCTTTTAAATTAAAATGCCTATTTCAAACGATACTATTATTTATAGCGTTTATTGTCTAACCTTTTTAACTTTTGTTTTTTGCTTTATAAAACTGAGATAGGATCTGCTCGTATGAAAAAAAATGGATTCTTTATATCTTTTGAAGGTGGGGAAGGGTGCGGAAAGTCTACTCAGTCAAAGCTTTTACATGACGTTTTATGTCAAAAAGGCTACGATGTTATAAGAACACGCGAACCAGGCGGTACAGTTGAAGCTGAAATCATTCGCGAGCTTCTTGTTACAGGTGACCCTAATCGCTGGGATCCGCATACCGAAGCTCTTTTGATGTTTGCATCAAGATCAGAACATTTTAGGCGAAAAATAGCACCATCACTTCAAGAGGACAAGATTGTGATATCGGATCGTTTTGCAGATTCTTCATTTGCTTATCAAGGGTTTGCAAGAAATCTTGGCCTATTACCTTTAAAATCGCTGTATGATTTTGCCGTTGGCGAACAAAAGCCAGATATAACGATATTGTTGGATATTGAACCTGAAATTGGCATTTTACGCACACAAAAACGAAATTTAAAAACAGATGAACGGTTTGAAAAAGAATCCCTTTCTTTTCATCAAAAAGTAAGGGAGGGATACTTAACGCTTTCAAAAATGGAGCCGGATCGTTTTGTTGTTTTAGATGCAACAAAAGATGTTGAAACGCTTCAAAAAGAAATTTTAAAAAGTGTACTTTTGAAAATTATTAACTAAAATTGCCTTTACTCAACAATAATATGCTAAAAATAAAGGGATAATAGATTTTTTTAAATGTACATTGAACTTCAAATCGTATAACGCCTGTAAGATTTTAAATGGATAACATGAAATAATGAATAGTCTAAAATGATGGCATAAGATGATAGTATGAAGACTTAATTTTGAATATTTTTGTTTTCTGATGGGGTCCGCCTAAGCTCCCAAATCGCCATTGTCCGCCCCTCCGCCTCACACGAAGCAATAGTCACCCGGACACGTGTTCATCTTTTT
>JAGOTX010000082.1 GCA_018061565.1 Pseudomonadota bacterium | reverse complement strand
CGCCAAATGCGGTCTTTTGATGAAGAGGGGGAGGGGGGGGTGATTATTGCATGCAGTGCAAATGCCTTAAGTGAGGATGACCTTTTATTATTTGATGGTGAATTAAAAAAACCAATTGATTTTAAAAAACTACTTGCATTGCTCTAAAATGTTTGATATAAATATACCTACATTGACGCGGGATAGAGCAGCCCGGTAGCTCGTCAGGCTCATAACCTGAAGGTCGTTGGTTCAAATCCAGCTCCCGCAACCAAATTTTAGTCAGTGCATTCTTCTTGGTTTTACTATATCAATTTTCTTGATTTTGTTTGTTTTTAGCGTAAAATTCAATTACTTCTTTATACATTCGGATATCTGTCTTTGTATAGGAAACACGATCAACTTCAAATATATTTTGATATGCACGTTCAAAATCTTTTCCTGCTTTCATGCAAATATAAGCTAATCCTACCCTTTGAATCCATTCACAGTAGCCATTTAATTCTTTTTGATCTTCCGTTAAAAATACGCCTTTATTTTCGAAAAAGAGGGGAAGCATATTGATTACTAGAGTTTTATTTATACGTTTATCACAATAATAAGCAGATGAAAATACCCTGATACATTCATAGACATAATGCTTATAAAGCTTTTCATGTGTTTCTTTCATTTGAGATAGTTGTTCATTCGAAGAAAAACTTTCTATAAGATTCAACTGTTCTTGAGTAGTAGAATCGTTGGTTGAATATCTAAGCGTTAACATTTTGAAAAACAAAATATCCAATTGGTTTTTATGTTCTAGTGAATTTTTATATTCTTCCCACTTTTTATTGAACTTATCAAATAATTCATGGATTATAATGACATCAAGATCTAACTTTAAAGTCCAAATTTTTCTAAATTCTAATAAGCAAGCCCCACAGACTGCCATCTGATTATAAAAAAAAGCATCTAATGCTTGAAAAAGACAAAATAAAGACTTGGATGCATCATTCAATTGGGAATAATTAGTACAAACAAAGTTATTGATTTTTCTTAGATGTGAATGAAAAGTCGGTATAAGACGTTTTAAAATATTTTCTTTTGTCTGTTTATCATTATCAGATTTAGGGTTAAAATCTAAAACTTCTGCAATTTGGAATACAAAATTTTCCCAATTCTCATGATCTTCATGAATGTTTTTTTGTTTCAAAGTGCTAAAAATCAGGCTTAAAATTGGTTCCATTTCTTTATAAATTCTTACAATTTCATGTGTGTTTCTATGAAACTGTTTTTTATCCAATTCATATATCTCTTGTTGTTCCTTTTGAACTAATAAAGCACCGCTATTTAAGTAACTACTACATAAGTCCATATGTGTTGATGTTAATTGACTTGATTCATTCTTTGAATCTGATGGTAACGTACTTCTTTCAATACTAATGACAGTAGTTTGTCGATTTTCTGTAACTGGCGGTTCACTTCTTTCAATACTCATTTCGCTGCAGTGCATAACACTTTCCAGTGAAACGGTTAATATTAAACACAGTGTCTTACTTTTTAACATCTTATTTTTACCTTCTATTGACATAAATATGTATAATATATGGCGCTATTTTTTTAAAAGTCAAGATTTAAAAATTAGAATAAAAGTTCTTTTTACTATAATTATTTTATTTATTTTTTAAATGATGAATATAAAAGTATTTTTAACAAAAAATCTATGATAGTGGCCACCTTGGACGTGGTGTAAAAGGTTCTGGTAAATAGCCCGCTTTTAAGCGTTCAATTCCAGCCCAAGCGATCATAGCTGCGTTATCTGTACAAAGCGAAAGGGGAGGGGTGAATAATTTACCATTAAAATCTGTTACTGTTTTTAAAAGTTCAGACTTTAAATATTGATTGGCGGCAACACCGCCTGCTATGACCATGCGTTCAAAAGGATATTGTTCTAAAATAAAAGTTGTCTTTTTTTGCAGTATTTTTGCAACCGTCTTTTGAAAGCTTGAGGCCATGTTGCATTTAAAGTTTTGTGTTAAAGGCTGATTCTTATCGATAATGTTTTTGATAGCGGTTTTTAAGCCTGAAAAAGAAAGATTTGCGTTCTTTTCATAATATAAGGGTTTGGGTAAGTCAAAGGCGTTTTCATTCCCTTCTTTTGCCAGTTTTTCTAATGCTGGCCCCCCTGGATAGGGCAGATTCATCATTTTGGCAACTTTGTCAAACGCTTCGCCAATAGCGTCGTCAATTGTTGAACCGAGGAGTTTATAGTGCCCAACGCCCTTAACTTCTAAAAATTGACAGTGCCCGCCTGATACTAAAAGCAATAAAAAAGGGAAAGGAATATCTTCTAACAGTCTTGGGACAAGGGCATGCCCTTCGAGATGATTAATACCCAAAAGCGGAACATTGAGGCTTTGACTAAGTCCTTTTGCATACATAACACCAACTAAGACCCCGCCAATGAGCCCTGGTCCTGCTGTAACGGCCAAATAATCTATTTCTTGAAGTGTTGTCTTCGCTTTTGTTAAGGCTTCTTCAACAACAGAAGAAATATGAAAAAGATGATTTCGAGCTGCAATTTCTGGAATAACGCCACCATAGCGTTCATGTTCTTTTATTTGTGAAAGCACAACGTTTGATAATAGCCTTGAACTTGGGTCAGAGTGGTCAACAATGACGGACGCTGATGTTTCATCACAGCTGGTTTCAATGCCTAAAATCTTCATCTTAAGCGGCTTCAAAAACAAGGGCTAAGCGTTCAATCGATTCTTCTAATTTTTGTTGTTCTTTTGCTTCAACCATGACACGTATTAAGGATTCTGTACCTGATGGGCGAATATAAACGCGCCCTGTACCATTTAAAAAAGCTTCCTCATGCTCAATGCTTTCAATTATTTTTGGATTGTTAAGGATGGCTTTATCCTTTTTAAAATTAATAAGTCTTTGGGGAAAAGTTTCATATAAATTATTAATGCTGCTTACCTTAAGACCTTCTTCAACAAGAATTTTTAAGATCTGAAGGCTTGAAACAAGGCCGTCCCCTGTGGATGAAAAATCACTCACTATGATATGACCAGATTGTTCGCCCCCTAAGTTTAGATCGTATTGTTGCATGGCTTCTAAAACATAACGATCGCCAACATTGGTGCGAATAAGATTAATACCTTGATTATTTAAAAAGTGTTCAAACCCAAGATTAGACATTTGAGTTGCTGCAATTGTATTGTTTTTAAGGTTAACAGATTTTTTCATACTGAGTGCTATGGACGCTAAAATTTTATCGCCATCTAAGATGTTGCCAACTTCATCTACAACAATTAAACGATCGGCGTCCCCATCTAATGCAAGGCCAATATCTGCTTTATGGTCTAAAACGGCTTTTTGTAAAGCATTAACATCTGTTGCACCACAGTTTTCATTGATATTGAGGCCTGTTGGATCTGTATTTAAAGCAATAACCTGTGCACCCAATTCCCAATAAAGGCGGGGTGCTAATTTATAGGCTGCGCCATGAGCACAATCAACAACGATTTTTAATCGATCGAGTGTGATTGTTCTTGGAATGCTTGCTTTAACAAATTCTAAATACCTCCCTGAAGCGTCGTCAATACGTTTGGCTTTTCCTAAATTTTGAGGGAGGGAAAGCGTTTCTAATTCTGAAAAGTAGATGTTTTCAATTTCTTTTTCTTGGGCGTCTTTTAGTTTAAAACCATCAGGCCCAAAAAATTTAATACCATTATCTTTTGCAGGGTTATGGGACGCTGAAATCATAACGCCCAATTGTGCCCGAAATGAACGGGTTAAAAGAGCAACCGCAGGTGTTGGAAGGGGGCCTAAAAGCAAAACGTCCATACCTTGTGATACAAACCCTGCTTGCAAGGCCGATTCCACCATATAGCCTGAAAGACGGGTATCTTTACCAATGACAACAGTTGGCTTATGGCTGCCTTGAATAGGGTGATGTTTTATAAAATAAGAGGCTGCAGACATTGCCAGTTTTAAAATAGATTCAGGTCTCATAGGCCCTTTATTGGCTTCTGCTCTGATACCGTCTGTTCCAAAAAGTTTTCTCATTATAACATTATCTCCGTTATCTTTTGCCAAACAATTGGCCAAGGCCTGATTGCATAAGGCCTTTCATGCCCATTTTTTTCATTTTCTTCATAACATCGCGCATTTGTTCGTATTGCTTGATGAGTTTATTGATTTCTTGAGGATTTCGACCAGAACCACTCGCGATACGTCGTTTCCTTGAGGCATTTAAGAGACTTGGATCTTTTCTTTCTTTCTTTGTCATTGAACGAATGATCGCAAGTTGATGGTCTAGCATTTTGTCGTTAATGCCAGCTTTACTGATTTTGTCTTTAAGCTGGCCCATACCGGGTAAAAAACTCATCATACTGCTCATACCGCCCATTTTTTGCATTTGTTCCAGTTGTTTGGCAAGGTCATTAAGGTCAAATCGTCCAGATTCCATTTTCTTGGACATTTTTTCCATTTCTTCTTGTTCAATGGTTGTGGCGGCTTTTTGAACAAGCGCAACAATATCACCCATGTCAAGAATGCGTCCTGCGATACGTTCTGCATCAAAAACATCAATCGCATCTAACTTTTCGCCAAAACCAATAAACTTAATTGGTTTTTTTGTAATGGCGCGCATGGAAAGGGCAGCCCCCCCCCTGGAATCCCCATCAAGACGGGTTAAGACAACACCCGTTATGCCAATTTTTTCCTCAAAAGATTTTGCAATATTGACAGCGTCTTGACCAATCATACTGTCGACCACAAGAAGCGTTTCAACAGGCGTTGAAATGTTTTTAACGCGTGCTACTTCATCCATCAATTCATCATCAATATGAAGACGGCCTGCGGTGTCTAATATTAAAAGATCAACGTTTTTAATTTTTGCTTCATACAGCGCGCGCTTTGTAATATCATCAACCGATTCATTTTGAATGATGGGTAATGTTTCAACATTTAGTTGATCGCCAACAATTTTAAGTTGTTCGCGTGCTGCAGGGCGGTAAATATCTAAAGAGGCAAGGAGTACACTTTTATTATAATTTTTCTTTAAAAGACCGGCAATTTTGGCAGATGTTGTTGTTTTACCGGAACCTTGAAGACCAACCATCAAAAGAACGGCAGGTTTTGTAACGGCAAGATTAAGGTCACTTTCTTTTTCATCTGCTTTTAAAAGGTCGATTAATTGATCATGAACAATTTTAATAACCATTTGTGCCGGTGAAACAGATTTTATAACTTCTTGACCGATGGCTTTTTGTTTTATCTGTTCACAAAAGTCTTTCACAACAGAAAGTGCAACGTCGGCTTCTAATAGAACGATTCGAATTTCACGAAGCGCTTTATCAATATCTTCCTCATTTAAAAATCCTTTACCACGAATGCGATCAAAAACAGCTGTAAGCTTACTCGATAAAGATTCAAACATAGAAATTACCTTTATTTATTATTAAATATCATGCATGAGATTAGCATAAATATTAAAAAAGACCTATAAAATTTGACAGTTTTAAATGCAGGGTGTCTTTTTATTAACGGGGTGTGCACTGTAAAATTTAAAGGACTGTTTATTAAGGTTCTGTCGCATCTGTTAAAGAATGACACTAAACTAATAATTTAGCCATTTATCTTCTAGTCAATTTTTGTTTTTTCAAATTTTAGGCATGCTTCGCCATTAGAGCCATAAAGTTTTGGAAAGTTG
>JAGOTX010000081.1 GCA_018061565.1 Pseudomonadota bacterium | reverse complement strand
GCATTTGAGTGATTTTCTTCACCCTCCCCTTCGTCAATATCAAAAACAGTGACAAGGCTTTTTCCTTTTCTAAAAGGGGTATGTTTTAAAGGTTTGTCGTTCAAATAAAGGCCGGATGAATAGGTATTGAAATAGTGATCAACCGATGTTAAAACACGGTCAAGGCAGCGATAGGATGTTTCAAGGCTCAACATTTCAAAAGATTTTTGATGATGATTAAAAAGTTTTTTAAAGTCGTCTTGTTTTTTTAAGAATAAATGAGGATCAGCACCTTGAAAACTATAGATTGCTTGCTTAATATCTCCAACAATAAGAAGACTCGCTTCATTTTTTTCATCACATAAAAGCATGTTTTGAATAAGTTCTGAAATAATTTCCCATTGCAGGGGCGATGTGTCTTGCGCTTCATCAACCAGAATGGATTTTATTTTATAGCCCAATCGTTGTTCAATTTCTGGAAAGCTTGACGTTTTAAAAATGTCATTCGTTAGGCGAATAAGATCGTCAAAATCAAGGATAGAATGCTCTATTTTAGTCCGTTGATAATTGTTTTTAACAGCTTTTGCAATGTTAAAAAAGGCAAAATTAAGGGCTTCTAAATGCTGTTGTTTTTTTTGATCAAAAAGTTCTTCAAAATGGGTTGCGATTGTTTGGCTTAAGTCTTCCAGCACTTCATATTTTTTTAAAAGATCTTTTTTAAAGATTTTTTTTCGAGCTGTTCCTTCTTTTGTTAAAAAAACAGATTCAAGGGAGGAATTGTTTTCTAAAAGATTGTCCAAAAGGTCTGGAGGGAGTTGTTCTAATAAGGGTTTTAAATCAATTGATTTTTTTTGTGTTAAATATGAAAGCGGCTCCATTGCTTTTTGAAGCATTTTTTCATCTAAGGAAATGGCATCATATAAATAATTTAAAAATTGTGAAAGGCTCATCCTTGATGTTAAAAAGTTAAACGCATCTTTAAAGGCTTGATCTTGACTAACGTGTTCTAAGCTTTTTAAGATGCGTTTTTTTTGATCAACCTCTTCAAGGATTGAAAAGGGTGGAATGAAAGAAAGTACCCACGCATTAGCTTCAAGAATATTTTGGCAAAAGCTATGAATAGTTTGAATTTTTAAAGCATGCTGTTCATTTAAAAGATTAAAAAAGAGCGTTTTTGCAATTGCTTTAGACTGATTGGAATTTTCAATGTTAAGGCTTATAAAATAAGTTTCAAGTTCTTGATCATCCATATTTAAAAGTAAAGAAGCCCGATCCATTAAGCGTTGTTTCATTTCTTCTGCGGCAGCTTTTGTAAAAGTTAAGCATAAGATGGATGAGAAAGAATACCCTTTAAAAAGCAGACGTAATAATCGATCAATCAACATCTTTGTTTTGCCTGTTCCAGCGGATGCCATAACAAAACAACTGATCTCTGGATTGGAGGCAATTATTTGTGGTGAAACTGAGGGGGGGGGGGCTTGCATTAAAAAAGACATAAGGATTATTTACTGCTTTCAAATTACCTTCTTAAAAGGCATTAAGCAATCTTTTGATTATTTTAATCTCATTTTAAAGGGTTATATCTTCTGTTTCTTAAAAGTCATTTGATTGGTAATGGGATCAATATAACGGGTTAAAATGTGGGTGTGTGTGTCAACAATGCGGGCATGAACGCCGATGGCTGAATGACAATTGCCAGAAAAGTCCTTTACGCGTTGGCGTTCTAACATTGCAAGAGAATATGTTGTGACGTCAGATATTAAATTGACTATTTCTTTAAAGTGATCTTTGCCTTCTATCCCTATGATGCCTTGGCAACTAGCGGGGGTGAAAGTTTCAATATCGAGTACTTTAAAGTCAAAATCATGGCTTAGTTTTTCTAAAAGGTTAAGGCGTTTAAGGCCTGCAAGCGCTAAAATGGTTGCATCCATTTCATTCAATTTGATTTTTTGAAGGCGGCTTTCAACATTACCACGAAGGGGAACAATGGTTGCATTTTTGAAAAAGTGTTTAACAAAAGCTTCCCGCCTTGGAGAACAGGTTCCAAGAACAAAGGGCATGCCTTCAGAGAAGTCACCGTTTAAAAAACCTTTTTTGGTTATTAAAACGTCATTTGGTTCTTCCCTTTTTAAAACCCCAAGAAGAGAAAGCCCTTCTGGATGGATTGTTTCGAGGTCTTTTAAAGAGTGGACGGCTAAGTCGATTTTGTCTTCTAAGAGGAGTGTTTGGAGTTCCTTTGCAAAAAGGGCTTTACCACCAATTTGATTTAAAGGAACAGATTGAAAACGATCGCCACTTGTTTTAACTTTAATAATTTCTGAGGCATAGCCATTTGAAGATAATGCGTCAACAACCATTTGTGTTTGAGCAAGAGCAAGAGGACTGCCCCTTGTGCCAATTTTAAGAGTCTTCATGTGCGTTTGTTTTTTCTATCTATTCATCAACGGGTAAAACATTTAAAGAGACAGGCTGAATCATTTGCAAAACAACAAGTTCTTTTTCTTTTGCTTTTTTAATAAATTTTGATTTTTCAGACTTTGACAGTTTTGGATCTGTAATAATGATTTGCCTTGGCGCATTTTTTTGACCTTTAAAAGAGTCTAAAACTTTTTCTAAATCACTTGTACTCCCTAGAATGGGAATAGAATGAATTGTTTGCCCTTCTTCAACATGTTCTTTACAGGTTAATATGCCAATAGGATTATAAGGAAGATCTTCGCTTGAATTAATTTCATTAATTAACAATTCTGTTGGCGTTTCGTCCCCAATAAGTAAAACAGGAATTGATAAGGCTAAATTCTTTTTCTTTAATTTTAAAATGGCGTGATCGTGTAAAAAGCGGACAATAAGGCGTGGAATCATCAAAAAGGCGGACATGACAAAAACATTGATCCAGGGAATACCAAAAGAAAAGGATTCGTCCCCTGCTAATAAAAACATGGGGATTAAGTAAATGACGTTTGCAATAATTACACTTATGCCAAGTGAAAAAAGGTCATCAATCGAAACAAATTTCCAAATCACTTTATAAACTTTCGTCATCATAAACACACCAATGGTAATCATGACAAATATAAAAAGATTTTTGAGTAAAAAATTGGGTGTGTAATTTAAAAACTCGTCCGATATACGAAGATACAAAGATATAAACAACGAAAAAA
Organism: Pseudomonadota bacterium; assembly: GCA_018061565.1. Lineage (GTDB taxonomy): Bacteria > Pseudomonadota > Alphaproteobacteria > Paracaedibacterales > UBA11393 > JAGOTX01. Next base: position 2,614 of record JAGOTX010000081.1, on the reverse strand, counting down.
ATGCGATAAGTCCGTCGTGTAAAAGAATTAAAAATGAAATATAGGGCATTTTCTGAACTTTTTTCTTTAAAAGGTTCAAAAAAACAAGAGGTTTGTCTAACGACATAAAATTTAAAAAACTTATATGAATATTTATATTTTTTAGTACGTTTAAAAAGAAATGTAAAGTAAGAACTTTTAATCTTTTTTTAATTTAAAAAAAAGATTAAACATGTTTCAAAATTATCACTATTGCTAAAAAAAGATTAAATTTTTTCTATAATTATTTTTTTCATGAATCTCGATCTTGAAAGAACTTTATTTTCCTGTATATAGTTAAATGAAGTATTTTCATTTATTGGGAGAAAACATGGAAAAATTAATTATTCGTCAGCGTTTTTTTAAGGCGTTTTTGACAATTTTAGCATCGTCCTTTGTTGGATTAAATGCATCTGAATCACCAAAAACAGAAACGAAAAAGGTAGAAGAAGCAAAAACTGAACCTAAAGTAGAAGAAGTTAAAAAAGCTGAGCCTAAAAAGGAAGAAGCGAAAAAGGGTGAAGAAGTCAAAAAAGCTGAGCCTAAAGTAGTAGAAATGAAAAAGGTTGAAGAAGTCAAAAAACCTGAACCTAAAGTAGTAGAAACAAAAAAGGTTGAAGAAGTCAAAAAACCTGAACCTAAAGTAGTAGAAACAAAAAAGGTTGAAGCAAAACAAGAAAAAAAATCTGATAAATCCCATGATTTCTTAAATGATGGGCAAAATGCACAAGTAAAAAATCCATCCTGTGATGAAAAACATGAAAAGATGATTAAAAATCTTGAAGCGAATAACAAAAAACTTACGGATCGTTTAGAAGCACTTGAACAGAAAATTTTAACAGAAAAAAAATCTGATTATGAAAATTATGGCCGTATTGGTGATTCAAAAGTAAATGTTAACTTTTCTGGAAATCTTAATATGTTTTCAGCATATTATCCAAATCAAAAACCAAACGAAACAGGCATTGTAACAGACCCACGATATGTTCTGTTTAATGCACAAGAGGATTCAAATGGTAATGCACCCGCTTTAAACAAAAAGAAATTTGCATTTTCTGGTAATGGATCAACACTTTCAACAAAAATTAAAACACCAACAGATAAGGGCGATTTTTTTGTTCAATTTGATATTGGTGCAAGTATGAATGCAGAATCAGATGCAACAAGAAGTTCAACAACATCTGCTAGTTTATATGTTTCTGATGCGCATATTGAATACATGAATTTTACAGTTGGTTATACCTATTCTAACTTTTCTGACCCGAATTCACTTGGTAGTTGGTTAAATGTTGGTGGTATTCAAGAAAGTAACCTTGCTTACTATCCACTTTCTGTTCAATATACATATGAAATGAGCAAAGAAGTAGCGATTAGACTTTCTATTGAGTCCCCCATTCAAGATGGTTTAGAACAAAATGCAACTTCAGTTGTTCTTTCAAGTAATGGTAAAACAACAGAACCAGCACTTGTTGCTCAAATTACTTATAAAAAAGACGATGCAGCCTTTAGTCTTCGTTTAATGGAAAGAAAATTACAACAAAAAGGTGATGGATTTGATCTTTCTGGTCGCGGATATGGTGTTGGATTATCGGGTAAGTATAATGTTGCTGGAAAGTCCAATCTATATTTCCAAACAGCGTATGGTAAGGGTATAGGTTCTTACATTGGTGAACTTACAAACTATGGTTTCCTATGTGATTTAACAGATGTTAACAACCGTCGATTTGAACTCTTAAAAGCGTATAGCTTCTTGATTGGTACACAAGTTTATGTGTCTGATAATGTATACTTTAACCTTGCTTACCAACAAAATGGAGTAAAATATCCAAGTTTTGCGTCACGCAGTGGTACAATTAATACTGGTGCTAATTCTGCTGGTTCAACGATTGCTAATCTTGCAACAAAAGACCAAAAAGTTATGGCAAACATAATATATGAGGTTAATGACCACTTTAAACTTGGTTTAGAAGGTGTGTATGTTAAAAGAAATCTGTTAGCAGCACTCAATAACCAAAGAAGTGCGAATGCAACAATTTTAATGTTTGGCATGAAATTTACATTCTAAAATAAAAAACGCTATAAAACGCTGACCACTACCGTTTAAAATGGTAGTGGTTATTTTTTTACCAAAATCCCCTTATTGTTAATTCAATATATAGTCTCTCAAAAATTAATTATAAATTTTGATTTTTTCTGGAAAAAAATGTTTTTCTTAACTTTTTGTTAATCTTTCATGTGATAGTCTAACAATAGAACGATGAGATTTTAAGTGAAATTAAGATCGCCAAAAATTCCGTTTTAGAGGGCCGCAATAGGCGGGGAGGAATTAATCGCGATTCCTTGGCCATAGTCATACCAGAGGATAAACAGACTCTGGAACAATGCCCTTCGAACCTACTTTGAGTAGAAACAAACCTTGTATACAGGTGAGATTCTACTTGATTTGCCAAATGGCTTCAATCCATTTGATTGGCACCGCTGTCTCTTTTTTTTAAAAAGATGAACACGTGTCCGGGTGACTATTGCTTCGTGTGAGGCGGAGGGGCGGACAATGGCGATTTGGGAGCTTAGGCGGACCCCATCAGAAAACAAAAAT
>JAGOTX010000009.1 GCA_018061565.1 Pseudomonadota bacterium | reverse complement strand
ATTGAAGGTCTTCATGCTGTTGTTGTGGGGCGCTCTTCCCTTGTTGGAAAACCCGTTGGTCAACTACTCTTAAATAATAATATGACCGTTACGCTCGCCCATTCTAAAACAAAAAATTTAAAAGAAATAACAAGACAGGCAGATGTTTTAATTGCTGCCATCGGTTCCCCCCATTATTTTGGGTGTGACTTTATTAAAGAAGGCGCCATCGTTATTGATGTTGGAATCTCTCGAACGGAAGATGAAACTATTGTAGGGGATGTTGACTTTAATTCTGTTAAAAATAAAGTGTTGGCAATATCACCCGTTCCAGGGGGGGTGGGTCCCATGACAGTTACAAACCTTTTAAAAAATACGCTAATCTGCTATGAACGACAAAAACACCATGCTTAATGGCATTTATAAAAATCTTATCGAGGAAGATTTAAAAAAGGTTGCCAAAAACAGTGCACTTTCAATTAGTGCCCCTTGCGTTATATGCCTAAAAGGTGATTTGGGCGCTGGCAAAACAACTTTTTCAAGGGCATTTATTCAAACCCTTTTAAATGATCCAGAACATATTGTTCCAAGTCCAACATTTACAATTGTTCAAGAATACGAAAACGCAAACCTACCACTCTATCACTTTGATCTCTATCGATTATCATCAATAGATGATCTTATTGAACTTAATTTTGAAGAGGCCATTCATTCAGGCATTTGTTTAATAGAATGGCCAGATATTGCATATCCCCTTATTAAACAAGTTATTCATAGAACATTTCAAATCTTAAAAGAAGACGAATCTCTAAGAACTCTAAAAATTTTTTAAAAGTTATTCTTGTTTTGTATAATTACCCTCAAAAACAATATGCTTGATCTGTGATCTGCGTTTCATAACATAAATAAAGAAGGTAAATTGGAGCACAAAATAACTTAATAAAACCAAACCGAAAGGAATAGAATGGTAAATAAGGATATATGTTAAAAAGCATAAAAGAAGGATACTATTATAATAGATGATCGCAATTTTTTTATGTGAATATCCAATATCAAAAAGGTGATGAAAAAGATAATCCTTCCAGGAGGTAAAAATATTTCTGTTTTCAAGCAGTCTTCTTATAAGGGTACTTGCTACATCAAACCAACAAAACATCATTGGTGTTAATGTATAAATTAAGCCTTTATGAATAAGCGCTGTCTGTGTTTGAAATGTATAATCTTGCTGATTTTTAAGCGCCAAAACACTTAAAAAAAGGCCTAAAAAAGTGCTGCCTGTATCGCCCATAAAAAGCTTTGCATTGGGATAATTAAATAGATAAAAAATAAAGAGCGGAATAAAGAGAAGCTCTATGAGCGTTTTTTGATCCGTTGATATAAAAAAATATGAAAAAAGCAAAAGCAAAAGAACAGAGCCTGCTAAAAGGCCATTTAGACCGTCAAAAAAATTACAAGCATTAATTAAACCAATAATCAATAAAATGGTTAAAAAATAATCAAAGCCCCAAAGGGGGTGCCCTTCTAATAAAGGAAGACTCACTTTTAATCCCGATTGAATAACAAGTAAGGCAACAATAAACTGAACTATGAATCGTATTTTATAAGAAAGGTGGATTTGGTCATCAATAAAGCCAACAATCGCTATCCAAAAAAATGCGGCAATAAGCAGTGGGTTTAATGAATAGCAGCCTATACCATAAAAATAAAACGCATTGATAAAAAATAACGTTACAAAAATCAATCCACCCGCTGTTGGTGTTGGATTTTTATGGGAGCACCTTTCACTTGGCTTTACCTTTTTACCAAGTTTTATCATCAATAATGCTATCATAACAGAAAACAGAATATTTAAAAAAATATAAAGGAATGTCATCCTACAATTTCCTTTACGCAATAACGTGATTCAATCAATTGAACCATGATTAAAGAAACACCATAAAGCGCTATCAAAGGAATGGCAAGCCCTAACATGCTCAGCACATCGGGTGGTGTAATAAAAGCCGAAAGTGCAAAAATTGCAACAATTGCAATTCGCCAATGTTTTTTAAGAGATTCATACGACAAAATCTTAGCAAATGACAAAAGAGACAAAATAACAGGCAGTTCAAAACAAATACCAAACGCTAAAATAAGACGCATAACAAAACTTAAATATTCATTGAGTTTGGCCTCTAACTGAATGGGTAAGCTTGTAGACGTTAAGGCTGTGGTTTCAAAGCTTAGAAAAAATGTATAAGCCGTTGGAAAGATGATGTAATAAGCAAAAAAAGCACCTATCAGAAAAAAAAGCGGAATACTGACTAGAAAACACCTAAAAATAAAGCGCTCATTTTTAAAAAGGGCGGGAACAACAAATTGCCAAACATGATAACACAGAAAAGGAAAGGTCATAATAAAGGCAAAGAAAAAAGATATTTTAATATAGGTTGTAAACGCTTCTGTAAGACTTGTATAAATAAGGCGGCGCTCTCCCCCTTTTTGATGCAAAATATCTGACAATGGCTGCACTAAAAAGTCAAACAAACTATTTGAAAAGTAATAACAAATAAAAAAGCCAACAACAAATACCATCAATACCCAAATGAGCCTCTTTCTTAATTCAATTAAGTGGCTTACAAGAGGCTGAGCATCTGCTATTTTTTCCAAGAATGATTATCCCTTAAAAAGGCGTTATATTTCCCCCCATTATCGCAAAAGGAACATCAAAATGTATACAAAAAAACTTAAAGAATAGCAAAAAATTCAAAAAAATCTTAAGATAAAAAAAGGGCGTTACAAACATCACATTTTTTCATATGCAAACAGATAGTCTTTTTTCAAAATTTAATGAACTCAACACAGAACATTACTTTGGTATTGTTTTGTCCCTTCAAGGGTTATCGATCACTGTAAGCCTTAATTTTTCATTTGTGCGAGTGGGCACACGCGTTAAAATTTATACAGAAAAAGCTGAATGCATTCAAGGGGAAGTCATTGGCTTTTCAAAGAATGAAGCTAAAGTCATGGTTTTTAATGACTTAACCCAAGTAACACCTGGATGCAAAGCTTATTTTTGTGAAGAAGGAAGCTACCTTTATCCTGATGCTTCATGGTGTGGCAGAATTTTAAATGGACTAGGAGACCCATCCGATGATAAAGGTTTTTTAAAAAAAGGCCCGATTCCCATGGCGATTCAATCATCCCCCCCCATAGCTTATAAACGTGCCCCCGTTGAAGAACGGTTAGATGTTGGCATTCGCGCCATCAATACATTTTTAACACTTTGTAAAGGGCAAAGAATGGGCATTTTTGCAGGATCAGGTGTTGGAAAATCAATGCTTCTTTCCATGTTAATTCGCTATGCACAGTGTGATGTCGTCGTGATTGGCCTTATTGGTGAACGTGGCAGAGAACTTTATGAATTTATTCACAATGCCGTTGGTGTTGATAACTTACATAAATGCGTTATTGTTATTGCAACATCCGATGAACCCGCTTTAATGAGACGCCAAGCAGCCTATACAACAATGACAATTGCAGAATATTTTAGAGATCAAGGACTTTCAGTTTTATGCGTTATGGATAGCGTCACACGGTTTGCAATGGCACAAAGGGAAATTGGGTTATCGTGCGGTGAACCACCGGCAAGTAAAGGGTATACACCAAGTGTATTTTCAATCCTTCCAAAACTCTTAGAACGCGCAGGTCCAGGTGCCGTTCACGAAGATATGAAAACAGGTTACATCACAGGAATTTTTACCGTCCTTGTGGATGGAGACGACCATAATGAACCCATTGCAGATAGTGTAAGATCAATATTAGACGGCCATATTGTTTTAGATAGAGCCATTGCCAATCGGCATCATTATCCTGCTATTAATATTTTAAAAAGCATCTCACGAACAGTGCCAGCCTGCCATTTTGGCAAAGAAAGAGACGTTGTCGGCAAAGCCAGACAACTTCTTTCAACATACGATGATATGGCTGATATGATTCGAATTGGTGCTTACAAAAAAGGATCAAACAAGCAAGTTGATGAAGCTATTTTATTAATGGATGCCTTAGATGGCTTTACAAAGCAAGATTTTTTAGAATCAGAATCCTTACCAATTGCCTTTGAAAAGTTATCTAAAATTACAAATATTGTTCTTTGATACATAGAAAGGTTATGTAATTTTTAAGGCAATCTATCTGCTGCTTGTTACCTTAATAACGATTATTTATCATCTGTTTTCTTTTTAAACTATTTTTTCTTTTTAGATTTTGTAGAAGGTTTTTTATTCTTTTTTAGAAGCACCTTCTTTTGTTTTTTGGAAACGGATATCTTTTTTGCATCCTTAAGTTCATCAAATATAACATCTTTTTTATGAACGGGTTCTAACATTCTCCGTTTTGAATTTAATGATGGAAGCGGTGGCTTATGAAGAGTGATGGGCGTCGTAGCGTTTTCTTTTTTTTGTAGCACTTTACAATAAACAGCTTGCTGTAAAGAAACAACATTTGCATGATGCTGTGATTTTAAATCACTAGAATCATTGGTTAAATCTTCTTGAAAAATCTTAACCCAACGTCTGCCTTTTGGGCATTTTGCACGCCTGTATTGTGCAAGATGTTTTGAAAAACGGTCACTTTCTTCAGTAAGTGCCGTTACCCGCACATTTGCTGTTCCTTTTTTATACACACCAATTGCCTTAGCCGCAGCAATTGAAAGATCAATAATACGCCCGTCATAAACAAAAGGTCCCCTATCATCAACTAAAACTTTTGTACTTTGACCGGTTTCAATATTTGTGACTCTACATATTGTCGGAATAGGAAGCGTTTTGTGTGCGGCTGTCATTTCAAATTGGTCATATGGCTCACCATGGGGTTTTGGCTTCCCATGAAATCCTGGCCCATACCAAGATGCAATACCTATTTCATCATAATCATAATGTGTTTGTGGGTAATGCCATTCACCCCTTACATAATAAGGCTTACATGACTTACAAACCCCTGTAACCTCTGTTTTGTCGGAACAACCACCCAAAATAAAAAGCAAACACAAAAAGATAAAATTGATAAAACGTTTCAGCATTGAAATTAATTAAAGGTAATTTCCTTCTTATCCTCTTGGGTATTTTCTAACGAATTTGTTTTATTTTCTTCTGTTTCAACTTTTTCTGTCGCTCTTATTGATTTTGATTCTTTCGTTTCTTGAGAAATGGATAAGAAATATATAAATCCAAACAGCATTAAAATTGCAAAAAGAATCGCACCTATGGGTGTATTTTTTACTCTTTCAGTCGATGTTCTAACATTAATAATGGTTGAAACTTCAGCGTATTCTGGTAAAAGACGCATTCTTTCAACAATTAAATTTTCATTTAATCCTAAATAAGCAGAATATGTTCTAACAAAACCAATAGCATAAACTTTACCTGGCAATTTTTCAAAAAGATCATTTTCCATAAATTTTAAGTGCTCACCCCTTATTTTTATGCGGGATGAAACATCTAAGATTGAAAAACCTAAATCTTCACGTCGTTTCTTAAGTAAAGCTGAAAGATCCCCAGTTGAAGAGATATCAACAGAAATATCAATAAATTGATCATTTAAAGCTGTTTTCATTTTTGCTATTTTTCTAGATGTTTTGTACTATATCAACAAAACTAGTCTTAAAAATCAAGGATAAAATAACTCTTATGAATAAAATTATAATTTTTCTTTTACAAATTTATCGTCTTGTTATTTCACCCTTTTTAAAAAATGCCTGCAGATTCACACCCTCTTGTTCTTGTTATGCCATTGAAGCGTTTAAAAAACACTCTCCTAAAACGGCAATAATCCTTACAATTAAGCGTTTATTAAAATGTCAGCCTTTTTCAAAAGCGGCTAAATACCAAGGTCAATATGATCCGGTTCCAGATGAAACAAAGCATTAATTTTATGGCTATTTTTTTCTTTTAATCTTTGAATCTTTCCTATAGTCTCTTACGTAAGTGTACCCATTGTTTCGCAAAATTTTAAAAAGATATACAGTATGAGCAGCTTAAAACAATTAAGAAATCGCATTAAAAGTGTTGCATCTACACAAAAAATTACAGCAGCAATGAAAATGGTTGCAGCGGCAAAACTACGCCGTATGGAAGAAAATGTCAAAAATTCAAAACCGTTTAGAAATACAGTTCAAAAAACACTCAATAAAATTGCAGCGTACGGAGAAATAGAAAAACTTCCCAAAAGTGCAACAGGGTCAGATTCCCCTCCCCTTTTTATTTTATTTTCTTCAGATAAAGGGCTTTGTGGCGGCTTTAACGCAACAATGTTTAAAACGTTTACAAAAGCTATTTTACCCTATACTGAAAATTTAAAACCATTTTTTTGTTTAGGTTTTGGCCATCGTGCATCTCAATTTCTAAAAAAGAATTATGAAAAAAATATGATTCACAACTTTGAACATTTTGACCCTATAAACAGTCATACCATTTTAAAAACAACTAAAATGTTAAAAGACCTTGTTGAATCGTCAAAAATTGGACGTATTATCGTTGTTTATACAGCCTATAAAAACGTTATTAACCTTATCCCAACAGTTGAAACACTTATCCCATTAAAGCTAGAGCTCAACAAAAACTTAAAAGATGAAAAGGACATTTATCTATTTGAGCCCAAAGCAAGCTCCATGCTTCATGACATCATAGAACTTTATTTAAGCTCACAGATTTTAAATTATCAATTTAATAGCGAAACATGTGAACACGCAGCCCGTATGACAGCCATGGAAAATTCAACGCAAAATGCAAAAGAAATAGTTGCAAAGTTAAAATTAACATATAACAGAACACGTCAAACGCTTATTACAAAAGAACTTATTGAAATTATATCTGGTGCTAAAGCCGCAACAGACTAAATAGGAGAAAACATTTTATGAATAAAGAACAAAATATTGGTTATGTAACCCAAATCATTGGGGCTATTGTTGACGTTTCTTTTGAAACAAAGCTTCCGTCCCAACTGACTGCCTTATCTTTAGAAGTTGAAGAAGATGGAATCAAGAAGAATATCATATTAGAAGTTGCCCAACATCTTGGTGAACACACTGTTCGCGCCATTGCAATGGATTCTACAAATGGTATTTCAAGAGGGCAGAAAGTCATTGATACAGAACAGTACATCTCTGTGCCTGTAGGCCCCAAAACACTTGGTCGTATTTTCAACGTAACAGGGGACGTTGTTGACGGACGTGAACCTATTGATCCCAATATGGAAAGATGGGTTATCCATAGATCCGCTCCTGAATTTATAGAACAATCCCCTGCAACAGAAGTTCTTGTGACGGGCATTAAAGTGATTGATCTTTTAACCCCTTATCCAAGAGGCGGTAAAATTGGCCTTTTTGGCGGTGCTGGCGTTGGTAAAACCGTTTTAATTATGGAACTTATTAATAACGTTGCAAAAGCACATGGTGGCTATTCCGTTTTTGCAGGCGTTGGGGAACGAACCCGTGAAGGAAATGACCTCTATCATGAAATGATCGACTCTGGTGTTATAAAACTAGATGAAGACGGTTCAAAAGCTGTTCTTGTTTATGGGCAAATGAATGAACCACCAGGCGCCCGTGCCCGTGTTGCTCTTTCAGGCCTTACAATGGCTGAATACTTTAGGGATGAAGAAGGCAAAGATGTTCTTTTCTTCGTAGATAATATTTTTCGCTTCACCCAAGCAGGATCTGAAGTTTCAGCTCTTTTAGGTCGTATTCCATCAGCTGTGGGGTATCAACCAACTCTCGCCACAGAAATGGGTAACCTTCAAGAACGAATTACAACAACAACAAAAGGCTCCATCACCAGTGTTCAAGCTATTTATGTTCCAGCGGACGACTTAACAGACCCAGCGCCTGCAACGTCCTTCTCTCACCTTGATGCAACAACAGTTTTATCCCGTCAAATTGCAGAACTTGGTATTTATCCAGCTGTTGATCCTCTCGATTCAACATCCCGTATTTTAGAACCTTCTGTCGTTGGAAAAGAACATTACGAAGTCGCACGAGAAGTTCAAAAAATTCTTCAAAATTATAAATCTTTACAAGATATTATTGCCATTTTAGGTATGGAAGAACTTTCTGAAGACGATAAACAAACCGTTTCAAGGGCCCGCAAAATACAGCGCTTTTTATCCCAACCCTTCCACGTTGCTGAAGTCTTTACAGGAACCCCTGGCGTTTTTGTTGAACTTTCAAAAACAATTTCTGCCTTTAAAGGTATTTGTGAAGGACTTTATGATCATATTCCAGAAGCAGCCTTTTATATGGTTGGAACCATTGAGGAAGTTTTAGAAAAAGCAGAAAAAATGAAATCAGCAGCATAAAATAAGGAAGAAAATTAAATGTCCCTCTTTAACCTTAAAATTTTAAAGTATACAGAAACGGCATTTGAAGGTTCCGTCTTAAGTCTTTATGCGCCAATATTTGAAGGGGATTGCTTAATTTTAAAAGGCCACGCCCCCTTTATTGCCAAACTGAAAAAAGGCACCCTTAAAATTCAAAAGCCCGATGGACCTTTAAAAATAGACATTGAAGGCGGCTTTTTAGATATCTCTGAAAAGTGTGTCTCGTTAGTTGTTGTTTGACGCGCATCTCTTTGTCATATATGGACACCCTTCTTTTATAACGCTAAGCACAGAAGAAATCATCCCCACTGATCCAATTATTTTTAAAAAAATCCACACAATTTAAGTCTTTTTTAAGAATTAGAGACTACCATAGTAGAAAAGTGCTAGTTTTTAAATCATATGTATTATATTGGAATTATTCTCGTCATTGTCTCTGTTTTAGGTGGTAATATTATTGCTGGCGGGCATCTTAGCGTCCTTTGGCAACCAGCTGAATATATCATTATCTTAGGGTCAGGAATCGGCGCCTTTCTTGCAGGGAATAGAAAAACAGTAATGTTTGAAATTCTTTCATTAATGAAAAAATCATTAAATGGCAATAATAAAAGTAAAAAAGATTATACAGATCTTTTGTGTCTCATGTATTCCATTTTTAAACTTGCACGAACAAAAAGTATGATTGTTGTTGAACCCCACATTGAAAAACCAAAAACCAGTGTTATCTTTTCAAGATATAAAAGTTTTTTAGACGATAAAATATCTTGTAACCTTTTTTGTGATTATGTTCGTATGGTTAGCATGGGCGTTGATGACCCAATCATTGTTGAAGATTTAATGCGAAGCGAAATTGATGCGTTAAAAGAAGAAAGCCATGAATATGTTTCATCCATGCAAACTTTTGCAGATAGTATGCCAGCACTTGGTATTGTTGCCGCCGTTTTAGGCGTAATCCATACAATGGGGTCAATTGATCAACCTGCCAACGTATTGGGGCAACTTATAGGCGCTGCACTTGTGGGTACATTCTTTGGTATTTTAGTATCCTATGGAATTGTTGCCCCAATAGGTACAAGAATGAAACAAACACTAGAAATTGATAACGCATTCTTCGATTGTATAAAAGCGTGCATTATTGCTTATATGAATAATCTTCCACCCATTATTGCTGTTGAAACAGCCAGAAAAAGCATTCCACATGAAATGCGCCCAAGCTACGGAGAAATGGAAGAATCCCTTAACGATATATCAGAATCGGATTTATAAAATAATGGCCGGTAACAACGATCAAAAAAAAATCATCAAGAAGATTTATAAAAAAAGTAAACATGCCCATCATGGGGGAGCATGGAAAATTGCTTATGCAGACTTTGTAACTGCAATGATGGCGTTTTTCATGCTCATGTGGTTAATTAATAGTATTTCAGTTGAACAAAAAAAAGGCATCGCAGATTATTTTTCCCCAAATTTTACAGCCATCAATAAAAACAAAGCCTCAAACGATGGCATGATGGCAGGAAAAAATGCAACAGGTGTTGGCATGACAGATAATACAGGCGGCGTTACGGATGAATCAAATGAAAATGCTTCAAAAGTTGCAAATGCCAATTCAGATAGGCTTATTAATGAAGACAATACAGGCGGCAAAAAAAACGATAAAGATGGCGGTGCAGATAAAAGTGATCAAAAATCAGAAGCCGCAATGTCTAAAGATCTATTAGAAATTAGGGAACAATTAAAGCGTGCAGTAGAATCTAATGTATCTCTTAAAGCGCTTTCAAACCAAATAGAATTTTCCATTACAAGCGAAGGTCTCAACATCAATATTACGGATCGTGGAAACAATTCTATGTTTCCGCCCGGCAGTGTTGAAATGTACGATTATATGAAAAATTTACTCAAAGAAATTTCACTAGTTATCAAACAAACAAAAAATCTTTTAACCATTACAGGCCATACAGATGCTATTCCTTATGCAAGCACAAGAAATTATTCAAATTGGGAACTTTCTGCCGACAGGGCTAATGCCGTAAGACGCTTTTTAAAGGGAACAGATATCCCAAATGAACGATTTGAAAGCGTAAAAGGCAGAGAATCAAAAGACCTTCTCAACAAAAACGATCCATCAGCACCAGAAAATAGGCGTATTACCATAACCCTCCTAAAATAGACTTTTAAGATTCAATAAAAACTTCATGTAATTTTTGTAAAAGAGAAATCGTAAAGGATTGATCAACCACAAGGCTAATTTTAAGCTCTGTAACACTTAAAAGGTCAATCACCACATTTAAGTGATCACAACATTTATAAATTTTATTTAAAATATCACAATCATTTTGAAGGCCTACCCCAACAAGGGTTATTTTTACTTTATTCGTTGCAACGCTATACTCAATATCAGTTGCTTCTTTTTCAAAATATTTTTTAAGGTTTGCAACATCCCTATCTAAAATCATACATGTAAGATGCATCCTATCGTCTTTAGAATTTAATGTTAAAAGGTCAGAATGTATATAAAGCCCATTTATTTCTTTTAAAATTTTTTGAATATTTAAAACCGACCCATTAATATTTAACAAATACTCATTCTGTTGATGAGCAATACCATAAATATAAGAATTTTCCATAAAATTATCCTTCGTGTGATCAATAAGCGTTCCCTCGTTGTCCTCATCGTTCTTAAAACTTGAAAGAACGCGAACGTTAACGTTGTGTTTAAGGGCCAGCTGTACAGATCTTGGGTGCAATACTTTAGATCCCGCTTGTGCAAGTTCTAACATAAAAGGCGCTGGAATGGTTGTTAATTTCCGTGCTTTTCTAACAAATCTTGGATCTGCTGTATAAATACCATCAACGTCTGTATAAATATCGCACATGATATCCACTTCATTGCTTAGTTCAAGCAATCTATTTTGAACAGCAGCGGCAACAGCAACAGCTGTCGTATCAGACCCGCCTCTCCCAAGGGTTGTTGTTCTTTGATCTTGGTTTATTCCTTGAAACCCCGCAATCACAGGAATTGTATCACTTAAAAGTAACGATAAAAGATAATTGGCATCCATATCTTCTATCCTTGCTTGTGTTGGATTTAAACTTGTTAAAAGCTTAAACTGCCAACTCATTAAAGAACAAGATTTTATGCCCATGCTTTTAAGTTTTAAGCTTAATAAGCCACTTGTAACCTGCTCACCAGATGCTAAAACAACATCAACCTCTTCATCTTTTAAATTGGGGGCCATATGATCACAAAAAGAAACAAGCTGATTTGTAACGCCAGACATTGCTGATACAACAATAATAATATGAAAATGAGGCGATAATTTTTGAATTCTATGCGCAATCGCCGTTAAGCGTTCTGTACTCGCAACAGAAGTACCCCCAAATTTTACAACACGAATGGGTTTTGTTATCTTCTTATTTAATTGGTCTTTCATCAAACAACCCAAATTTTATAACAAAATTTTTATTACTTTGCCAAAAGTATCATATTTTAACATCATTTAAAAGAAGCGCCTTTATATAAGCCTCTCATTTATGAAAATAGTATTTTTTAAGTTCTGCACTTTGTTTTTAAATGCGGATTTTACTTATTTTCTGAAAGAATCGTCATTGTGGGCCTGTTTTTAAACGTAATTTTCCCAGTTTTATAATCTAAATCAAAACCAATCCCTGAAATATTAGAATCATTTTGAATGCATTCAACAAAATCATCTCCTTCAATACGTTCTTGGTTAACATCAACCTTTGTTGTCTCTGTTTTCATAATAACGTCATCACTGGTTTTAAAAAAAACATTTCCTTTTAAAAAAGCGATCATTGTTTTTTTATCAAAAAGCATCTCATCGGACGTCACATGATATGTTTTTTTATCCTCTGTTTCAAAAAAGATATTTGGATATTCAATTTCAAAGCATTCATCTTGCAGTTCTTTAATTTTTTTAGCCTTTAAAATATAACGTCCACCATTTTGTGCGTTTCCCTTATATTGGCAGTTATAAGCAGCATTTGTTAACGTTTCAAAAAGTTTTTCAGGCTCTTCCAATGAAAAATACTCACTCATTGTTGACCAAAGCAGAACAATAGCAATAAGAACAATCGAAATACCAATGAGAATATTTGAAAAAAAATGTTTTCTTCTATACTGAATCAACGACATTTAAGCTTCTTTAGGTTTTGATTTTTTATCAAAAATCTCATTTAAGCTTTTAAAAGCGCTTTTTTTAGGTGTAGAGGTTACATTGGCGCCATTAACACGAATAAAACCAATAGAAAAAAGAATTACAGATAATATCATCAACAAAATTAATGTTGCTATATTTTTTTGTTTAGTATTTTTATTGATCATAAAGGGTCAAACTCCTTTTTTATTATTCACCAAAAACGCATAAATGAGCATCATCTGAAAAAACAATCAGTTTTTTACCCATAATTATGGGGGATGTTGTTATTTTTTTATCCGTTTCAACTGTATTTTCTAATTTACCAGTTTTAGGATCAATCATCATAATATAACCATTTGATGCTGAAATGAGAATTTTTGAATTGGCAAGTAGCGGCGCATTAAAACGAACAAGGTGTCTATCTGTAAGACTTGTTGGTAGCATATCACTTAAAGAAGCAGACCAAGCAATTTCTCCCTTTGTCTTTTCAATTGCATACAAATTATTAATATGATCGATCATAAATAAAAAGTTACCATCTAATGCTGCATCTAACGAACCACCAATTTCTTTTTGCCATTGACGCGTTCCAGATTCTAAATCATTTGCAACCATTTTTCCACCATGGCTTATAACATAAACCATATTCCCATCAATAATAGGGTTGGATTTAATATGCGCAATACTTGTTACAGTATCTGACCTTAATGCAGAAGTTAAAGTATCATTCCAAAGGATTGCCCCTGTATTGATATCATAAGCACAATATTCACCAGAAGTATAAGCAACAATCACTTTATCTTTAAAAACAGTAGGGGAAGCCCCTCCTAAAAGGGCAGACGCCTCATTAAGCCCTTGATGAGACCATAGCACCGTTCCAGATTTAATATCTAATGCAAAAATTTCATTGGAAGACGTTACAACAAACACTTTATCGTCAAAAATTGTGGCACTCGTTTTAATGGGCGAACAAACAGGTGTTTTCCAAAGCTCTTCACCAGTGGTACGCCTTACGGCAATCACATCCCCAAAGGAACTTGTTATAATGAGAACATCCCCTAAAAAGGATACCCCCCCCCCTAGTGCATCATCTTTTCTGCCTTTAGGGGCCGTTTCTTTCGACCAAATCAGTTTACCATCTAAAGTATGAGCAAAAACATCCCCATATGCATCCATCGTATAAACAGCCTGCTTATTGGCCACAATATTTGATATCATATATTGGCCAGATCTAGATCCGCTTCCAGATTTTTTTTCCCATTTTTTGTTTAAAGTTGAGTCCAACGCTAAAACAGGCATATGGTGTTTTTCATTACCAGAATTTTGTGACCATTCATCATTAACAATCTCTTTTGAAAGATTGATTTTTTGAGAAAGCACATTATTGGCTAAAAGATTAGGAGATGCACTTAAAAAATCTTCCCTCAATCCCTTTAAGGGTGTTTTATTGTCTGAACAGCTTGTCAGAAGAAAAGCAGATCCAAAAAGGATGATTTGTTTTTTATACTTCATATTTAATATCCTATTTGATTAATGATTTATGAGCGATATTGAAAATTATTTTGAGGGGAAAACATTTTTTCTTTAGGCGACATATAGACAAAATTATTTTGCTCTTGGAGTTGTTTTTCTTTGGCTTTTTTTGAATTATCTATCAAAGTTTTTTCAGACTGTTTCTTTAGATCTTCACGTTCTTTTAAGTATTTTTGAGCATTGGCATTAAGGGGATTTTTATTCAAATGAAGTTTTTTAGTGTCTTTTTCTGCTGGATTTGGAAGTGTAAATCCATTTTTTCCCTTAATGTTCAAATGAACTTTCTTATTAAAAGGATACACTTTTTTATCTTCTGTTTTTAATTGATTCGTTGAACAGATACAAAAAGTTGAAAGAACACACAAACTTATAAACAATTTCATAAAAAATAAATTCCTTAACGTGCTATTTTAGAAGATAAAACTTGCGCCATCAATTGTGATCGAAGGCGGATGGCTTCTGGTGTTTTTGTATCTTGAACAAGGCTAATAAACATTTCAGCAGCCTCTTTTTCAGCACCAACTTTATAAAGAATCAGTCCTTTTAATTCTTTAGCAAGATAGCTCCAAACAGTATTATCCTTAATAATACCATCAACTGATAAACGAAGTGCTTCCAATTCTGAGGATCCTTTCTCCAAAATTCCAATCTCTTGACCATATCGAATAAGCTTTGCGAGTACTTTTAAATCTTTATCCACATTTGATGAGGCTTCAATTTCTTTTAATGTCTCAATCGCTTTTTGAGTAGTCTCTTTTGTTTCTTGCTTTAAAAGGGTACCTACTTTACTAAAAAGGCTTAATACCTGATAGGTTTTTGGGGCCGTTTTGGATAAGTCTTCAAAAATAACAAGCGCATCATTATATTTACCTTGAATAAGCGCATTTTGAGCTGTAATAAACTTATCGGATGCCATAATCGACAACTGGTCTTGCCTGTTTTCATAAAGTGTATTTAAAACAGCGGCACCTAAAACAACAGAACAAACAACAATTGCTTGTTTGCCATATTTTTTCCAATACTTTTCGATTTTGGCATGGCGCATATCTTGTTGGACTTCTTCCATAAATTCATCAAATTTAACCATAAAAATATCATCTTTTTTAAAACTACCCTTGAATCATACCAAAAAATACTTATTTAAAACATATAAAAAATGATTTTAATTTTTAAAAGGAATACAAAAAAGATGAAAGAATATATTTACAAACTCCAAACAAAAGATTTTTACATGGCTGTTGATTCATTTTTTTCAATCGATAAATCATTACCAGAGTTCTTTCACTATGTATGGGAATATAAAGTAACCCTTAAAAACAAAAGTAAAACACCTATATCCATTCTAAAATCAAACTGGACTGTGGTTGACATTTTAGGACGAACAATCACATTAGACGATAGTTCAATGATTGGAAGAACACAGATTGTTTTGCCAGATGAGGTCTTTGAATATACATACCTTGCTCCCCTATCATCCCCTATGGGTATGTTAAACGGATGGTACGATATTGAAGACCAAACAGGCAATAAGCAAACCTACAAAGCGCCTGTTGTGTCTTTAGATAGCCCATTTCATGATATGCTGGTAAACTAATAACTAGAGTACGCGTGCAACACTTTCAATTTCAAAACATTCAATGATATCTTTTTCACGGATATCTTGATAGTTTTCAAATGCCATACCACATTCAAAGCCATCTTTCACTTCTTTCACTTCATCCTTAAAGCGACGAAGGGACTTTAAAGTACCTTCATGAATAACAACGTTATCACGAAGAAGGCGAACTTTTGCACCGCGTTTGATAATGCCTTCAAGAACCATACAACCTGCTGCTTTTCCGGCTTTTGGTACACTAAATACTTGACGAATTTCAGCTTGACCAAGGAACTTCTCATTTAAATCTGGCGATAAAAGACCAGCCATCGCTGCTTTAATTTCATCAATCAAATTATAAATAATTGAATAATAACGGATATCAATATTATCACGACGGGCTAAATCCCTTGCTTGTGGATTTGCACGCACATTAAAGCCAATCACAATACCAGAGGAGGCTCTTGCAAGTGTAACATCGCTTTCATTAATCGCTCCAACACCACCGTGTAAAAGCTTAACAGAAACTTCATCCGTCTTAAGTTTTGCAAGACTTGATGCAATCGCTTCTAAAGATCCATGAACATCCGCCTTAACAATCACTGGTAATTCTTTCATTTCACCAGCAGCAATCTGCCCCATCAGTTTTTCCATTGACGATTGCGCTGAAACTTTATTCATATGTTCACGTTTTTTCATCACACGACGGGTTGCAATTTCACGCGCTTGACTTTCGTTTTCAACAACAAAGAATTCATCACCCGCAACCGGAACGCCATCAAATCCTAAAACCTCAACAGGTTGGGACGGTAAAATATCTTTTACCTTCACACCATGGTCATTAACAAGGGCTCTGACTTTACCCCATTCTGTTCCAGCAACAAAAACATCCCCAATATTAAGGGTTCCTTTTTGAACAAGAACAGTCGCTACAATTCCGCGCCCCTTATCAACTCGGGCTTCAACAACAACACCCTGTGCATATCTCTTTGCGTTAGCCTTAAGTTCTAAAACTTCAGCTTGTAAAAGAATTGTTTCTTCTAACTTTTCAAGATTAAGTCTTTGTTTTGCAGAAACTTCAACAGCCATAACCTCGCCACCAAATTCTTCAAGTAAAATCTGATGATTCATTAATTCATGGCGAACACGATCTGGGTTTGCACCGGGTTTATCAATTTTATTGATCGCAACAATCATAGGCACATTGGCAGCTTTTGCGTGATTAATCGCTTCAATCGTTTGTTCTTTTATACCATCATCCGCTGCAACAACAAGAACAACAATATCAGTCACATTAGCACCACGTGAACGCATTTCACTAAATGCTGCGTGACCTGGTGTGTCAATAAAGGTAATTTTTTTACCCGATGAAAGTGTTACTTGGTAAGCACCAATATGTTGGGTAATCCCCCCTGCTTCACCAGACACAACATCTGTTGCACGCAACGCATCTAAGAGGGAAGTCTTACCATGATCGACGTGCCCCATAACGGTTACAACAGGTGCTCTTGGCAATAAATCTTCAATATTGTCGTCAATTTTTAAAATATCTAATTCAAAATCATCATCTGTAACACGCTTTGGTGTATGACCAAATTCAGTACAAATAAGTTCTGCTGTATCGGCATCAATAGACTGGTTAATGGTTGCAAAAACACCAAGCTTCATTAACGACTTTACAACATCTGCTGAACGAACAGCCATTCTATTGGCAAGCTCTCCAACGTTAATGGTTTCTGGAATTGTTACTTCACGAACAACCTTAACCGTTTCCATTTGAACAACTTGTTTTTGCGCTTTTTGACGATGGCGGCGCATTGCAGCTGAAGAACGTTCTTTTTCATCAAGTGGTTCATCATCCAACACGCGGTTAAGCTGTTGACGTGAAAACTTTTTGGGCGGCATTACAGTGATCGTCTTCTTAACAGCTGGCGCTGCTTTTTTCATAGAATCGGCGCGATATGTAACTGATTCTTCATCCTCAAAATCGGTTTTCTTTAACGGTTGCTTAGAATCACCTTTTTGCATTTTTGTGGAAGCATAAGGCTTTTCAACCGGGAAATCATCCAAAATCGGAGCTTTAGGAATAACTGGTACCGTTTTTTTATAATCAGTATTACTTTTTTGAACAAAAGACTTTTGCTTTTCTTCTCGAGCTTCTTCTTTTTTAGCTTCTTCTAGTTTTTTATCTTCCCGGACGTTTTCTTCGCGAATATCTTGCCCTCTTTGTTGCTCATAAAGCTTGGATTGCTCTTGCCTTAAGCGTGAAAGTTCTTGATCCCTTTTTTGCTTTTCATCTAAAGACTGTTGCATGTTTTTTTGTGCTTCTTGCAACGCTTTTAGACGTGATTCTAACTCATCACCGGTTAGATGACGGCCCTTATCGGATTGATTTCTTCGAAAAACATTAACATTTTTGGATTGATCTGAATGCCCTCCTGGCCTATCACTTCCTGGGCGTTTTCTTTTAACTTCAACAGCAACCTGATTAGAACGAACGCCTCTGTTACCTCCGTCTGTTGTTTTTTTGATCGATAACGTTTTTCCAACAGATAAAGTTTTTTTTCCGCTATTATCATTTGAATTGTTATTTTCGGTTTCTGACATTCGTATTCATTCCTGTGACTTTAGATTTATTCAAACCAGTGTGCTCTTGCTTTCATGATGATCGCATTCGCATCATCAATACTCATTGTATTTCGCCCTAATAGATCAAGCAATTCATCTCCTGAAAGCTCGGCAAGATCGTCTAAAGCAATAATTTTTTTATCAACAAAAATACTCAACGCATTTTGACCAAGCAATTCTTCAGAATTAACAAGATCAATTAATCGTTGTTCTACTTTTAATTTTTTAACTTTTTCGTTTAATACTTTTGTTTTTGCATCCAATGCAACGCGTGCTCTATTTTGAAGTTCAGAAGCTAAATCTTCATCAAAACCTTCAATTGCAGCAAAATCAGCAATATCAACATAGGCAATTTCTTCTAAACTTAAGAAACCTTCTGTACATAATAATTGCGCCAACATCTCATCAACATCTAAACTGGCAACAAATTCTTCCACACGCGCTTGATTTTCTTCCAAACGCTTTGCAACTTCTTCTTCATCCGTCATAACGTCAATGCTCCATCCTGTAAGGATGCTCGCTAAACGCACATTTTGACCACGACGACCAATCGCAAGGCTCAGCTGATCTTGTGGCACAATAACCTCAACACGGTTTGCATCTTCATCAATCACAACTTTTGAAACAGACGCTGGCTGTAAAGCATTCACAATAAATGTTGCAACATTATCAGACCAATGAATAATATCAACTTTTTCACCTTGTAGCTCTGCTACAATTGCCTGAACACGTCCACCACGCACACCAACACACGAACCAACAGGATCAATTGTTGGATCTGTCGTAAACACGGCCATTTTGGCGCGACTTCCAGCATCTCTTGCTATTGACTTTATTTCAATAACACCTTCATAAATTTCAGGAACTTCTTGCTCAAACAAACGCGCCATCATTAAAGGATGCGTTCTGGATAAAAAGGCAATAGGTCCATTGCTTTCTGGCTTTAATTCAACCAAAACAGCTCTTACAC
Organism: Pseudomonadota bacterium; assembly: GCA_018061565.1. GTDB lineage: Bacteria > Pseudomonadota > Alphaproteobacteria > Paracaedibacterales > UBA11393 > JAGOTX01. Next base: position 3,776 of record JAGOTX010000009.1, on the reverse strand, counting down.
GATCGCCTGAACGAATTTGCTCACGCGGAATAATGTGATCACGGCGAATAATCCCTTCACCTTGCCCCAAATCGACAATAATATCGCTTAGCTCAATGCGTTTGACTATGCCACTAACAATATGACCAACTTTATCTTTATAGATATCATATTGGTTTGAACGTTCAACTTCACGCACTTTATGGAGGATAACACCACGGGCTGTTCTTGCCGCAATACGGTCAAAATCAACGGGAGGTAACGATTCTTCAAATTCATCGCCCACTTCAGCATTTTTATCGCGTGATTTTGCATCCGCTAACGTCATCTCTTTAAAAGAATCAATAACTTCATCAACCACAGTTATAACTTTAAAAATATCAAGGTCACCTGAATGATGATCAATACGCGCTCTTATATCGTATTCAAAACCATACTTGGAACGCGCAGCACGCTGAATAGCCGATTCCATCACTTCAATAATCTGCTCTTTTTCAATGCCTTTTTCACGCGCAACGGCATCTGCAACTTGCAGATATTCATGCCTTGGTTGCAACTGTTGCGGTTGTGATGTCTTTAACTTTCTACTTACCAATTTAGTTCCTCACCTTTTAAAAATCTATCTTTAATTTAGCTGAACGAATGTCTGAAAAAGGAATTTGCGCTTCCATGCTTCCATCAACAAGAGGCTCGCTCACTTGTAAGGTGATACCACATTCATCGCACTTTTCCAAGACACCTATAAACTTTTTTCTATTTTTAATTAATATATGTGTAAAAACAGAAACATTAGACCCTACAAATTTCATAAAATGACTTGGCTTAACAAGCGGCCTATCAAGACCTGGAGACGAAATCTCTAAGTTATAAGCATCTGATATAACATCTATTTGATCCAATAGGATAGATGTTAAATTGCTAACCTTGGTACAATCATCCAACGTTATTCCCGCACCATCTAACCGATCAATCATAATTTGCAAGATCTTCCTCTTAACACCCGTTAATTGAATACGAATAATTTCATATCCTTCTAACGCCAAAGCATCTTCTATATGGTTTTCAATTTTTTTGTAAGAATCCACTAATATATTTCAAACTAATAATATCGAGTAATAATATCACACTCCCACTCCAAATGCTACATTTAAATAAAAGTTAAAAATACATTTTATAACCATGTGTGATGAAAATTTGGATGGGTACATCCCCTTATTTTGATTTACCGTGCTTCTTTTTGCCATTTTTTAAGAAGCATATTCCCATAATCTTTAAGCTCTGCCTCTTTAAAAGAACAATATTTTTTCATCCAATAAATTGCTTTTTGACAGCACCCCACTTCTTTATAAACAACTGCAACATTAAACATGGCAGGCAAATAATTCAGTTTTGAAGATGCTAAATAATAATCCAAAGCTCTAAGCGTTATAAGGTCAATACCATCCCCGCTATAAAAACTATCAGCAATCGCTTTGAACGCTTTTTTTTGGGTTTCAACATCGCCTGCTTGTTTAGCAACCTCAATCGCTTTTAAAAAATAATAATTGGCAAGGCCTGCATTAACATCGCCTAAAGTGCCATCTAGAAGAAGAAGCCCATGATAAAAAAACGCTTCAGAGTTATTTTTAGATTCCAGAGCGCTCAGATAATCATCAATCTGTTTCGCCCCCTGAAAATAAAGAACATAAATATCTTCTTCTATTTTTGAGCGCTTAAAATCTTTGCAATTCAAACAACCGTTAATAAACAATGCAGCAAAAAAAACGAAGAACCAAGGCACAAATAAAGACCTCCTAAGCAATTGTATCCGGCATATAACGAAAACTAACCTTTGCTAATTCTTCATTAATTTTTTTGCGTTCACGATTAAGCTTATGGATGACAAAGTCAACAGTGCCTTTTTCTGTTTTTGAATGTTTTTTTAACGTGGTATCCAGCTCTTGCTTACGCCTTAACATAATATTAAATTTTGTCTTTTCATCTATTTTATCAAAAGTCATAACATTTCCTCCACCTTAACTCCTTGTTAACATATATAACTTTTATGCAAAAAAATCAAGAAAAATCATCTAGCCGATTTTATTTAATTAAAAAAGATATTTTGTTTTCTTGAATTTAAACTTTAAAAATAATAACATCAAAAAAGTGTGTTTAACTGAATTTTTTACGATATATGTCATGTTCTTTAACTAAGTGTCAATATTTTTCAACACTTATAAAACAAACGCCCGTGCAACTTTTAATAACAGTCCTCATCGCTGTTTTTTGTGCGCCCCATTTTTCAATGACAACACTTACAACTTTTTTTACAATTTCAACATTGTTAAAATCAGTTTTAATGTTATTTTTGCCCTTTATCATCTTTTTTTATTTGTCCTATGCGGTTACAACATTTCAAAAATTAGCACCGCTCCTTGTTATGGCAACAATAACCTTAATTTTCATATCAAATGCAACTGTCCTCATGGCTGTTTATGCCATTGCAAACACCTTTATGGACTTTCTTTGCGTCCCTCTTGTTTGTGACTTTACCATAAAGCATTCTCTTATTAGCCCAAAGTTCACCCTCCCCTTTTCACAAATCATACCAACAGAATGGGGATTAATTTTAGCTTTTCTTGTTGGAATTTTTTGCAATTTTTCACCACAAGAAAAAGTAAAAAGAAAAATTCTTTCATTCATCTTAAACGGGCGGGAAAAATCAACGTATTTACTACGACAAATTTTTGTCCCCCTTCTGCCTCTCTACATTTTTGGCTTTGTTTTAAAACTTGTTTTCGATGGTGACTTTGAATTACTCATTCAAAACTACAGCAAAATTTTTATGTTTTGCATACTCTTAATTATCACCTATCTCTTTTCTTTTTATCTCATTGCTAATCTTTTTTGCATAAAAAGAACGCTTTCAACAATCAAAAACATGCTTCCAGCTGGTCTTACAGGTTTTTCCACAATGTCCAGCGCTGCAACAATGCCCCTTACGATTGAAGCGACCGATAAAAATATTAAAGAAATTGACCCGCAATCAAATTTTGCCCAATATATTGTGCCTGTATCCACCAATATTCACCTCATTGGGGATGGTCTTAGCATTGCCCTTACAGCACTTGCACTTCTATATATGTCAGGTAATCCACTTCCAAGCTTTACAACATACCTTGTGTTTACGTTTTGGTACTGCGCTGCAAAGTTTTCAACCGCAGGTGTGCCGGGTGCTGGTGTTATAATTATTTTACCCGTTATGCAAAAATATCTTCACCTTACACCTGAAATGATGAGCATTTTAACAACGATTTATATTCTAAAGGACCCCATTTTAACCGGAACAAATGTTATGGGAAATGGTGCTTTTGCGTTATTAATGCATCGCATTTTTAAGAATTTTAAACTTATCTAGCGTTTTATTTTTTTTATGAACATCCATCCCTTTGAATCTGTTGCTCTTCATTTTACAAACAATGAAGGGCATCCTTTATCTGCCCGCTTAGAATTACCAGATAACCCAATCAGTTTTGGAATATATGCGCACTGTTTTACATGCACAAAAAACATAACAGCAGCCCATGTCATTTCTAAAACATTAGCCAGCCTTGGCATTGGCATTTTAAGGTTTGACTTCATGGGCCTTGGTGAAAGTGCCGGAAACTTTGAAGATACCTCAGTTTCATCCAATATTTCTGACATCGTCTCGGCCTATAATTTTTTAAGAGAAAACTTTACCCCCCCCCCCTCTCTTCTCATCGGTCACAGCCTTGGGGGCCTTGCATCACTTTTTGCTTGTCCCTCTTACACATCTC
>JAGOTX010000080.1 GCA_018061565.1 Pseudomonadota bacterium | reverse complement strand
CGTTAAAGAATATGGACGATATGATTGCAGGGGCACGTGTTGAAGTGGCGCCATATAAAGAATTTTCAGGCGATTTTGTTCTTTGGAAACCGTCCTCAAAAGATCAACCAGGATGGGATAGCCCTTCTGGATACGGAAGACCTGGATGGCATATAGAATGTTCTGCGATGAGTAAGTCCTATTTAGGAGAGCAGTTTGATATTCATGGGGGGGGGATCGATTTGATTTTTCCGCATCACGAAAATGAAAATGCGCAAAGTTGCTGTGCCAACAATACGCCTTTTATGGCAAACTTTTGGATGCATAACGGTCACTTAACAGTTGATGGAACGAAGATGTCTAAGTCATTGGGAAATTTTTTAACCGTTAAAGATTTGCGGCTCAAGTGGCACCCTGAGGTAATTCGGTTTGCGTTATTATCCAGTCATTACCGCCAACCCTTAGATTTTAGTGATGATTTATTGCATCAATCAAAGCAAGCACTTGATCGTTTTTATCAAGCTCTTTTAGATTTTAAAGACATTAAACCTGAACCTTTTGAACTTGTTGAAAATGCATTGAGGGATGATTTAAATACCCCCCTTGCAATTTACCACCTTCATCAGGCTGTTTTGGAGCTTAATAAAACAAAAGATCCAAAGATTGCATTTATGATAAGAGGGGGGGGGGGTGACTTGGGGATTCTTAACATGAACCCTGATGATTGGTTTAAGCAAAGTTTAAGCAGTAGCTTATCTGAAGAAGAGATTTTAAGGTGTATAGAACAACGCACTAAAGCGAGATCTCAAAAGGATTTTAAAACAAGCGATGACATTAGAGACTATTTAAAACAGCATGGCGTTATTATTGATGATTCAAAATTAGGAACAACGTGGAAGTATATTTAAATATTGTATATTAAAAATTGTTTGATTTTAATATATCTTTATTTAAAGAAAGCCCAGAAATTAGAGGATAACAATGGGATCAAAATCACGTAAGACATGAAAAAAAATAACAATTTTAACTTTTGATGATTTTTATAAAGAGCACCCAGATGCAATAGAAAGCAATACTTTTTAAGGCGAGCTCACAAGTCTAGATTTTCATTTTCGATAGGTATATAATAGGCAGCAATACTAAGAAAGTTATGTAAAATTATTTTATGGATAATGTACCCTCAATTCGTCTTTTAGATCCTATTTTGATTAACCAAATTGCAGCAGGAGAAGTTGTTGAACGCCCGCTTAATGTTGTTAAAGAATTGATTGAAAACGCTTTAGACGCTAAAGCTAACAGAATTGTTATTACGCTTGAAGACGGGGGAAAAAACCTCATAAAAGTTGAAGACAATGGCCATGGCATGCAAAAAGATCAATTGATTCTAGCGCTGACTCGTCATGCAACGTCTAAAATTCCAGATAATGATCTGTTTAATATTTTGTCCTTTGGGTTTAGAGGCGAAGCGCTTCCATCGATTGCGTCAATATCAAAGGTTAAAATAATATCACGAACCAGAGGAGATGACATAGGGTATTGTTTATCCGTTGAAGGCGGTGTAATTGCACAAGATATTGAACCTATAAAAAGTGATTATGGTACAACGGTTATTGTTTCAGACTTATTTTATGCAACCCCTGTGCGTTTAAAATTTTTAAAATCCAGTGGAACAGAATTAGGGTACATTCAAGAAATTGTTCAAAAAATTGCTTTTGCAAACCCTGCCGTTGGTTTTAAACTCATTTCAGATCAAAAAACACTTCTTGATCTTGAACCTTTAGAGGTTAAAGAGGGGGATGATTTTTCAGCGTTTAAAGAAAGAATAGCCGATATTGTTTCAAAAAATGTGATTCAAAATTGTGAGGATGTTTATATAAAAAATGAAGGGGTAGGCCTTAAAGGTGTTATTTCTTTGCCCACATATCATAAAGCAAAAGCGGATGATCAGCATTTTTTCGTGAACAGCCGTCCAGTGCGCGATAAGATTTTGTTAAATGCTTTAAAAGCGGCCTACAGAGATGTTTTAGAACATAGCCGCCACCCCTTTGTTGTGCTTTTTTTAGAGATAGACCCTTTTATGGTTGATTTAAATGCGCACCCAAATAAAACAGAAGTTAGATTTAGGGACAGTCAGTGGGTTAGAAACTTTGTTTGCCATGCCCTTCACGAAACACTAAAGAAGGGAGCTTTTAAAACAGCTCAAACACTTTCAGAAAATGCTGTTGCAGCATTTACAACCCCTATAACGTTAAAAGATTCACGTTTAGATGATCGCGTTTCTTCTTTTTCATATCCATCATCTTCGAAAGGTCAATCTTTTCCAAGAACGTCATACCAGAGTTTTAAAGGGCACACAACAAGTGGATCTGCACTTTTACACAAACTACCATTTGAAGAGACGTTAGCCTTAAAGCCTGTTGTTTTTAATGATACGTTTATTGAACCTGCTTTTGAAGATTCAAGTGAAAACATACCTCACCAAAATCTCTCTCTCCCTTTAGGGAATGCTATTTGTCAGCTATTTGAAACGTATATTTTATCCAAAACTGAAGACGCTATTATTTTAACGGATCAACATGCAGCGCATGAACGTTTAGTTTATGAAAAATTTAAGAAAGATGTTTTAACCGATCAATGTATAAGGTCACCTCTTTTATTGCCAGAGGTTATTACTTTAACCCAAAAGGAAGAGGCGTTACTTCGTGATCATCAAGAGATTTTAAAAAAACTAGGGCTTGTTTTTGACATCTACAGTCTTTCTTGTGTGGTGAGAGAAGTTCCAAACATATTAGAAGGGAAAGACGTTAAAATCTTACTGCAAGATATTTTAAATGACCTTATAAATGAACAAGAGCCTATGACCCTTTTAATGACAATGAGCGAAAAATTGGCAACAAAGGCTTGTCATAATAGTATTCGTGCAGGACAAGTTCTTTCAACGATAGAGATGAATGCCCTTCTTAGAGACATGGAACGTACGCCTTTTTCAGGGCAATGTAATCATGGGCGGCCAACGCATATTACGTTATCTCATAACGATATTGAAAAACTGTTTCAAAGAAAATAGTACTTATAAACTTATTAAGAGTTCTGTAAAGTGCGGAAATCCGCAAAATTGTGAAACAGTGTGTTTTTAATTGTAGGAGCAAAATTTTTCTGCTACTTTTGGTCTATCTACAGTTATATGTTTTTATAGGGGATATGATGTTTATTTTTTTGTTTTTTCTATTGGGTGTTTTTATTTTTACAACTATATATACCCATTACAGAGGTGAGGTGAGATTTAGTTTTAATAGGCAGATTACAAATCATTCAACACTTATGGCTCCAATTAATGTTTTTATGTATATATTTTCAAAGATTCCAACGACACCATATATTAATATCAATGAATATCCTGAAATTAAATACCTTATAGAAAATTGGAAGATTATACGTGATGAAGCTCTTTTTTTACATAACGAAGGAAATATTACAGATGCAAAAGATAATGATGATATTGGTTTTAATTCTTTTTTTAAAAGAGGTTGGAAGAGATTTTATTTAACGTGGTATGGAACAATCATTCCTTCTGCATTAAGAACTTGTCCTAGAACGATAGAATTAATATCTAATATAGAGTGTATAAAAGGGGCTATGTTTGCATATCTTCCGAAAAATTCAGTATTAGGAAAACACAGAGATCCATATGCAGGGTCAATTCGTTTCCATTTAGGTTTAAAAACACCAAATGACCCCAATTGCTTTATTGATGTTGATGGAAAACGATATATATGGAAGGATGGTGAAGGTGTATTATTTGATGAAACATATTTGCACTACGTAGAAAATAATACAGATCATGATAGACTTATTTTTATGTGCGATATTGAAAGAAAAATGAGCAACAAAATCGCGTCATATGTTAATTCAATGTTTAATAAAATTATTATGTCAGCAACTGTAGCGAAAAATATAGAAGATGATCCAATTGGAGGCATTAATAGTTTTTTTAAGAAAATCTCGTTTATTGTTGAAAAATATGAATATTATAGAAAAAAACTTAAGAAAAATCCTTTTTATTATAAAATTTATTATTTAATAAAATACGGCCTGTTAATTGTTTTATTATATTATTGCATTAAGATGATATAATTTTTTTTTCTAAAATACATTATGTTCAAAATATTTTTGATACCCAAAAACCATATTACCTAAGCCAATGTAATCATGGTCGGCCAACGCATATATCTCATAACGATATTGAAAAACTGTTCCAAAAAAAATAGAGATATTTACTAAATATTAACCTTCCTTGCATTAAGATTAAGAGAGGGATATTTTATTTTTAATGTTTTGCTGTGTCTGTTTTTATAAAAAACAATAAAGCCATCTTTCAAATTATGGCACTCGGCGTGTTTTTGTTTAACGTTCTTTTTGGATGCCTTTTTTACTTTAACGAAAAACGTGATTTTAAAAACTACGCGATGCGTGCAAGTTTTATGATCGCCCATCAATTTGTGGAAATGATCGATCCTGAAATTTTAGATAGTCAAAAAAAGAATCAACACATGCAAGATTCAGTAGCGTTTTTTAAAAAAAATGCTAAAGAAGTTGGGCTTTTAAATATTGCTATTTTTGATTCTTCTGGACGGTGCCTTTTAAAAAAAGAAAATACTTTTGGGCATATTGATCCCTCTCTTTTAGAAGATAAAGAGATGAAGGTTGGTTATTTTGATGAATATCAAGCTTTATATGGTGTTAGAAAGAGAGTTTATGTTGCATCCGTTATTGTGAATGACATTGAAAAATCACCTTATATTTTTAAAATTGACCTTGATATGACAAAAGAATACACCGCTGCTATGGACGATGTTTTAGTCTATACAAGCGTGATATTTTTGTTAACGTTTATCTTTTTTGCCTTATTATTTTACAGTGTCCAATTTTTTTCAAAAAGGATTCAAAACTATTGTGGTGTTATAGAATCCCAAAAAAATGAGACTGAAAAACTAGCACACATTCAGCATGATTTTTTTACAACCATTGCCCATGAGCTTAGAACACCCATCAATGGTTTCTTAGGATCTATTGAACTTTTAAAAGAAACAAAAGTAACCAAAAAGCAAACAGAACTTTTAGAGGTTGCTGATTTTTCAGCAAAGCATCTTTTGGGTATTTTAAATGAACTCCTCGATTTTTCTAAACTTGAAAATGGTAAAATTGTTTTAGAACTTATTGATTTTAACCTCTTACAAAATGTATTGCCTTTAATTGAGATGAACCAAATTTTAGCGAAAAAAAAGAATATTACATTTGAACGGTGTATAACATTGGGGGATGATTTTTGGGTAAAATCTGACCCATTGCGTCTTAATCAAATCTTACAAAATCTTTTATCGAATGCTATAAAATTTACCCCCCAAAATGGAAAAATAACCTTTAGTATAGTCCATGATTTAGACCATATAATTTTTGAGGTAAAAGATACAGGAATTGGTATTGAGAAAGAAAAGATAGGAACACTTTTTCAAAAATATACACAAATTAAAGATTCAACAACCAGACTCTATGGTGGAACAGGTCTTGGACTTTCGATTGTGAAAAATCTTGTTACTCTTTTAAACGGTAAAATTGACGTTGAAAGTGAAGAAGGGGGGGGGAGTACGTTTAGGGTAACGCTGCCTTTAAAACGGATTGAGGGATTTAAAGAGGATGAAGCAAAAATCTTAAATACCGCCTTAGGGGATATAAAAAAAATTCTTGTTGTTGATGACAATTTAATTAATCAAATGATTCTTAAAGGATATTTAGAAAAACAAAAGCACCATGTTGAAACAGCATCTTCGGGCAAGGAGGCGCTTTTAAAGGTGAAAGAAACGCATTTTGATATTGTTTTTATGGATATTTCTATGCC
>JAGOTX010000079.1 GCA_018061565.1 Pseudomonadota bacterium | reverse complement strand
TGTCTATACTTGTTAATAAAGATACAAAACTCATTTGCCAAGGCTTTACCGGAAAGCAGGGAACATTTCATTCTGAGCAGTGTATTGCTTACGGCACTCCAATGGTTGGTGGTGTCACACCTGGTAAGGGTGGGGGAGAACATCTTAATCTTCCTGTTTTTAACACTGTTTATGACGCTGTCCAAAAAACGAAGGCAAACGCCAGTATGATTTATGTGCCGGCAGCCTACGCTGCTGATTCTATTTTAGAGGCAGCAGATGCGGGCATTGAACTTATTGTGTGTATTACCGAAGGTATTCCTATTTTGGATATGGTCCGTGTTAAACATGCTTTAAAAGCTTTTAAAAATGTAAAACTTATTGGCCCTAATTGCCCAGGTATTATAACGGCTGAAGAGTGTAAGATTGGTATTATGCCAGGCTTTATTCATAAAAAAGGTAAAATTGGTATTATTTCGCGTTCTGGAACGTTAACATATGAAGCGGTTGCTCAAACAACAGCGCTTGGCCTTGGCCAAACGACGTGTGTTGGTATAGGGGGAGATCCTGTTCGGGGAATGAACTTTATAGATTGCTTAGAATTGTTTTATAAAGATCCAGAAACGCATGGTATTTTAATGATTGGTGAAATTGGTGGATCCGATGAGCAAGAGGCGGCTAATTTTGTTTTAGACCAAGCAAAAAAAGGACATACAAAACCTATTGCCGGATTTATTGCAGGTGTTTCAGCACCCAAAGGCAGAAGAATGGGGCACGCAGGTGCTATTGCATCTGGCTTAGGTGATTCTGCACAAGAGAAAATAGATTATTTAAGAAAATGTGGCATTGTTGTTGCAGATTCGCCGGCACTTCTTGGTAAAGCAATGCTGGATGCTTTTTGAGGTGAGGCCCTTTTAAGCGACCCTTTTATTGAGTGTTTAAGATTTTTAACACTTGACTGACATGACCAATAACAGAAACTTTGCGCCATATTTTGGTTATGATCCCATTTTGAATAATAAACGTTGAACGCTCAATGCCTTTATATTTTTTGCCCATAAATGATTTTTCCTTAAAGACATTAAATGCATCACAAAGGGTGCCTGTATCATCTGTTAAAAGAGGAAAGGGAAGAGTGTATTTTTCTTTAAATTTATCATGTTTTAGAAGGGGATCTTTTGAAATGCCATAAATTTCAATATTTTGTTCTTTAAATTTTAAAAATGAATCCCTAAAGTCGCATGCTTGCTTTGTACAGCCTGGTGTATCGTCTTTGGGATAGAAGTAAAAAACAAATGTTCCTGTTTTAAAGTTATCTTGCGTAACACGCATATTTTCTGCCAATAGTGCTGAAAATTCAGGGATTGGATGGTTTTCTAAAAGCATATCGTTCTCCGTTTCTCTATAAATTAAATGCAAAAAATCTACTTATGCCAATAATGATGGTGCGTTAGCTTAGCAGCATTAGAATTTTTAAAATTTTTATGTAAGTACACAAAAACAAAGTAAGAAGATTTAGGGGCGGATATCGAATCCCTTTTACTCATTACAATGCAAAGATGCATCATCTCTGGTATAAAGTCAAACGGTTTTTCCTTAAAAGAAAGTGTCTTATTACAAAAATATTCAACCTTATTTAGTCCGCCCTGAATAATACAATTTTTTGGCTATGTAAAATAAAGAGGGGTTCCCAGGTTCCCCTGATTTTTAGATTTTTTAAAAGTAAATGCATCAAAAACAGATAAAAAAAGACGATTGTATTGAGGATCAATCGAATATTGTGTCCAACGGCCGATAAAACAGTGTTAATTTTATCCCTTATCATACCTTTTAGGTAATTTTTTCCCAATTTTCCATCATTTTTCATGTGCCCAATCATTGGCTCAATAACCGATCTCCTCTTTAATATCTTTTTTAAATGCTTTGATAATTTTCTTGTTCCTGAAATATAAATTTGTTTGTTAAAAACACTATGCCATTTGTATCCTTTATCCACAAATACTTTACTGACAGTTAAGGCTGTATTTTTTTCTGCCATGTCTAACATGTTTTTTAACGTGTGGCTCATCATAAGGATTTCCTTCCAAGGCTGCTGCAGCATGACGTACAAATCCTTCATTTAAGATGACGGCAAGGGACACTTTGCATCCAAATTCGTACTTCTTTTTTGCCTTGCCTTTAGCAATGCATTGTACGTCTTGTTTATGAAAGCTGTAAATCTTGTTTTTTGAATTTTTTGTTTGATTTAAAAGACGCTCGGCTGTTGTTAAAAGAGGTTGAAACTTGTCTTTTTGATTATCCTTATCGGCGATTGTCCGTTCAATATCACGCGTGACACGACCAAGGTAATTTTTGATTTCTTTAACCTTTTTTCTCATTCTTTTAAATTGGTTTTCATGGGCGTATCTGGCGATCATTAACACTGCCAATAGATGCCGAATTGAAACAGCAAACAAATTATTTTTTCAAAAAGTTCGCATAATCTGTTAAAAAAACTAATCGTTATAATTTATTTTGGAAGATGAACAAACGTAACTTTAACGTTTGGATCTTTAAAATCAGCAGACCCATATTTGCCCTTGTTATACCAGCTACCGCTACTGCCTGAATGGAAAAGGGAATTAAAGCACATGGGAAAAACTGTTTCTTTACCATCAACTAAGATGGTATCAATGGCTGCAGAAAGTGCATGTCCAGATATCATTGCATGATCGATTGTGAGAGGAATATAGCGAACAATATTTTGAAATGAAGGATCAACTGTTATGCCATGCGCTTTCATTCGATGAAGCTGTTTTAGGTAGTTAAAGAATGTATACCAAAGGTCTGCATTGGGTTTAGAGGCCATAATATTTTCACCAAGCCAATTTTCCGATTGTGTAAAATCCCTTTGTGAGAATATATAGTCAAACTTTAAAAGAGCATTTTTCATACCTGGTTTTATAAGAGTTCCAGCATCCGCATAGAGACCACCAAATTTATAAAGTGCTTGATATCGCAGTAAGATGCTTGCATTTGCAAATCGCTTATGACTATAAAGTTCATCAAAAAATTCTCTGCCAGCCATATTTGTTCTTAAGTCTTCAATATTTCTAATCTCATCAAATGGTAAAAAGGTAAAGTCTTGTTTTAAATAATTTGGATTATTCGTCCATAAAATAGCATGCGAATTTTCTAAATTTGTTTTAGATTGTTTTGCTGAATCAATCATATAATCTTCCATTTCACTTGGAGTCTCTGGATTTGTTAGCCATATGCTATGAAAGATAAACGGAATATGTGTGACGGATTGATGTTGATTGCTTTTTAAAATACCTAAAACTTTATCTTGGTTTTGAAGCCGTGCTTTTTGGGTAATAGGGGGGGGGATATGGTGAAAATATTCACTGATTTTACTAACTAATGGGCATTCTGCATGGCCATAGTTAGAAATTAAGGCGCCATATGGATCTAAATCTGCTAAATGTTGTTCATTAAAAAGGCTTAATAAATATTGAGCTGTTATTTTTTTTGCATTATCTGTTTTTGATTCATACGTTGGCATATTGCCATAATTTTGATTGCTTCGCCATGTTCCCATACTGTTAAAGTTTACAAGAAAGCCCTCTGGGGCCGTAAACCATGTTGTTTTTGTACTATTTTGAAGCATAAATTGAGGGTACACTTCACTTGAAAGAAGACCAATTCCACCTGTATTTCTGCGATCTATTGCTTGCATATAAGCAAAAGGAACCCTTGGAAAATTAACATAAAAATTAAGAATATCTCTAAAAATGACACTGTCTTTTTTACCTGCAATAAAGCCTTCTAAAAGGGATCCAAATACAGTTCTACAAACAAAAATATGATCAAATCGCTTCGTATATGTAATTGCCAAGGGCAAAATACTTGCCCCCATATCGCAATAAATGCCTCCATGAGCGAATAAGGCATATATTCTTAAAATATTACTTGCTGCTGTGTAGTAGTATAATGGTTCTCCTGAGTCTGAATAACCGACTGGGATATTGATCATGTTTTGAAGAAGTTCAAGTGGCAGTGAATAGTTTTTTTGTATATGGCAGTTGCCAATTGTTAATGTAACATGATCATTTTTATCTACAGTTCCCATTTCAATAATATTTATTTTTGGAATATTTCTTTTAAGATAATCCGTTGTTTTTGGAACATATATTTGATTAATGATATAAAAATAGATATTGCCTATTTTATCTTGAAGTGCGTTAATATTTTTAATGAATTTATCCAAAATTTCTGTTGGTGCTTCGTTTCTGTTGACCCACATTCTAATATTGTTAATTGGTCCTAATGTTTCTTGTAAATTGGGAGTGGTCGCTGTTAGATAAAAATAAGGATTATTTGGCGCTTTAAAAGCAAGGCTTCTTAAATGTTGGGCTTCAAGAATATATCGTTTAAAAACATTGGGGGTAATATGGGGGTGTAAATATTTAAAAAACAATTGTAAGGGAATATTTTTTATAAAACCATTATTGGGATTTTTTTTATGAAGAAGGGAAATTGTGCCATTGACATTTTCTTCAAAAGAAAATTCTGTATGGGGATTTTGTTCTATTATTTTTGCTAACGTTTGCCCCAATAATAAGGGGGTAAAATTCGATGAACCACAATTACTTTTGAAAGCGGGTATATCTATGAGGGACGTTGCACTAATCGCTGTTAAACAAAGGCTTAAGTACAGAGCCGTTAGTTTATTCATAAATTTTTAAATCCTTTATCATTGTTTAACGCTCTAGATAACTCATGAGTTAGAAAACCGTTGTTAAAAAATACTAAAAGGGGGATTTTAACCCCCTTTTTAGAGAATTAAAGATTTTTAGTCTGTTTTTAGGGGTAATTTAATGCCTAAATCTTCTAAAAGGGAAGGCGTTTCAGGGTTAAGACTGCTTACATTAGTGACAGTGATTGTCGGATCTGTAGGATTAATTACAGATATTTCTGTTTTTCCTAAATCGATAGGATCAGAAGCAGATGGCACTGATGCACAAGGATATGGATCAGATGCACATGGATCAGATGCGGAGGGCGTCGATGCGTTTAGTGCGCTCAGTGTTGTTATAAAAGTTAAAGCTAATACTCTATTCATGTAATATCTCTATAAAAAAGTTGACTCACTTATAAGTTTATATCACGAGTCGGAAAGTTCAAGGTGTATTTTTTAAAATAAATAAGCCAGGCTTTTTATATAAATGGGACCAAAAAAACAATATTTTATCTATTATTGATCAGGGAAATGAAAATTATATACATCACTTTGAATTAATAGGTAATACTTGGTGTTTTATGGATTAACCTTTTTAATGACTTTATTTTTTGTCTTTTAATTTTTGGATTCTGATTTCTGAATTGCTTCGCTTTGCTCAGTAAGTGTAACCTAAAGGGTGTTCTTAAGAACACCCACTTGTTGCGCCACAAGTATTACACTTTAAGCACGTTCCGTTTCTAACCATTGTAAAGCTGCCACATTCACGGCAGGTATCCCCTGTATAACCTTGCAGTTTTGCTTGTTGGGATTTTGCCGTAGACGGCGTCTTCTTTTCAACTTTAGATGTTGCATAAGATACGATGTTAGAACTTGAACCATACGTTCCTGTTTGTTTTACTTCTTTAGCATCATGATTTTGTTCTTCCAGCATTGTTGGATAATCTTCAGGGCTACCAATTGTATCGGGCGCTAAATCTTTTGGTTGAACGTGCGCTAAATCAAATCGGCCAAGGTAGCTAATGGCAAGTTCTCTGAAGATGTAATCTAAAATAGAGGTTGCCATTTTAATATGATCGTTTCCATCAACCATACCGGCTGGTTCAAAACGTGTAAACGTAAAGGCTTCAACAAATTCTTCCAAAGGCACACCGTATTGAAGGCTAATAGAGATTGCCATTGCAAAGTTGTGCATAAGTGATCTAAAGGATGCACCTTCTTTGTGCATATCAATAAAGACTTCCCCTAATTTACCATCTGAATATTCACCTGTTCTAAGGTAAATTTTGTG
>JAGOTX010000078.1 GCA_018061565.1 Pseudomonadota bacterium | reverse complement strand
TTGATTTGCCAAATGGCTTCAACCCATTTGGTTGGCACCGCTGTCTCTTTTTTTTAAAAAGATGAACACGTGTCCGGGTGACTATTGCTTCGTGTGAGGCGGAGGGGCGGACAATGGCGATTTGGGAAGCTCAGGCGGACCCCATCAGAAAACAAAAATATTCAAAACTTACTTAATTTTACATAAATTTTATAAAACCTAGATTGCAACCCTTAAAAATCATGCTACAATTTGAAGGAAAGTCGTTTTGAATGGTGTTTTTAAAAATAATATGGAAGACCTTTGTAAAAAATCTAAAAATCCTTGTGAAAATGATTGCCTTAAAAATAAACCAAGACGTGATTTTTTAACGCTAACAGCAGTATCTGCAGGGGTTGTGGGCACAGGGGCCGTTCTTATTCAGTTTCTTAACAGCATGAATCCATCAGAAGATGTTAAAGCACTTTCTTCACTTGAACTTAATATTGGCGACCTTAAAGAAGGCGAAAGTAAAACCGTTATGTGGCGGGGAAAACCTGTTTTTGTGCGTCACCGAACGGAAGATGAAATAAAAAATGCAAAGTCAATACCGCTTAAAGATTTAAAAGATCCACAGTCAGATCAAGAACGCTTTCATGATGACCCTAAATACTTAATCGTTATTGGTATTTGTACGCACTTAGGGTGTATTCCATCTGCGCGTCAAAGCTTAAAAGAAGCACCTGATGGCGGGGGGTGGTTTTGCGCTTGTCATGGTTCCCTTTACGACACCTCTGGCCGAATTTTAAAAGGTCCAGCCCCTAAAAATTTAGAAGTTCCCCCTTATAAAATTCAAAATGGCGTTTTAAAAATAGGATTATAAAAAATATGTCTCCCTTAGAAAAACAATCTGGTTTAATTGGATGGATTGATCATCGTTTACCGTTTTTAAACTTTGTGAATAACCATTTAAAAAACTATCAAACGCCAAAAAACTTAAGCTATCTTTGGAATTTTGGGTCTCTTGCTGGTGTAACCCTTGTTATTATGATTTTGAGTGGCATTTTTCTTGCCATGCACTATACGCCCCATGTTGACCATGCTTTTGACAGCATTCAACACATTATGCGTGATGTTAATAATGGATGGATGATGCGTTATATTCATATGAATGGTGCATCAATGTTTTTTATTGTTGTCTATATTCATATGTTTCGGAGTATGTATTATGGATCTTATAAACAACCAAGGGAACTTCTTTGGATCTTTGGTTGCGTTATTTTCCTTATCATGATGGCAACAGCCTTTATGGGGTACGTTCTTCCCTGGGGACAAATGAGCTATTGGGGGGCAACGGTTATTACAAATTTATTTTCAACAATCCCCTTTATTGGCACAAAAATAGTTGAATGGTTTTGGGGTGGATATTCTATTGGCAATCCAACGCTTAACCGTTTTTTTGTTATTCATTATCTTCTTCCCTTTATTTTAGTTTTCTTAACAATATTACATTTAATTGCTCTTCATCAATTTGGCTCAAATAATCCAAAAGGGATTGATGTAGATAAAAAATCAGGCAAAGACACAATCCCCTTTCATCCCTACTATACGATTAAAGACTATTTTGGATTGATCGTCTTCTTACTGATTTTTGCAGGCGTTGTCTTTTTTGCTCCCAACATGTTTTCAGAGCCCGATAATTCTATGCCGGCAAATCCACTTGTCACCCCCCCCCATATCGTTCCAGAATGGTATTTTTTGCCTTTTTACGCCATTCTTCGCTCCATTCCAAACAAACTTCTCGGCGTCATTGCTATGTTTGGTTCAATTTTGATGCTTTTTATTCTCCCTTGGCTTGATCGTCATCCAACACGCAGTGCGCGGTATCGTCCATGGTTTAAACCACTTTTTTGGCTCTTTTTTATCAATACCTTTATTTTAGGTTGGGTCGGAGCCAATCCGCCAGAAGGAATGGTTTTAACAATAGGCTTGCTTTCAACACTATACTACTTTTTTCATTTTATGATTTTATTACCGCTTTTAACCCTTTATGAACCAAGACTCCCCCTCCCTAAGGAACTATAAAGTCATGAAAAAACACTTGCTTACATTCTTAGCGCTTACAACCTTTAGCCTATTAAATGCAGATTCAAAAGCCCTCCCCCCTCTTCAAAAACAAATGTGGTCATTTGACGGATTTTTAGGAAAATTTGACCGTGCACAACTTCAAAGGGGCTTTCAAGTTTTTAAGGAAGTCTGTGCAACATGCCATAGCCTAAAATACATCCGCTTTAGGGATTTATCCAAAATCGGCTTTTCAGAGATGGAAATAAAAGCGTTAGCGGCATCTTATGAAATTCATGATGGCCCAAACGATGAAGGCGAAATGTTCGATCGAAAAGGCCTACCAAGTGATGCATTCCCTTGGATCTATAAAAATGCCAATCAAGCACGCTCTGTTAATCATGGTGCATTTCCCCCTGATCTTTCTTTAATTGTCAGTTCAAAAAAAGATGGCGCAGACTATCTTTTTGCACTTTTAACAAGTTTTGACTGCCCCCCTGAAGGAACTGTCCTTCATGAAGGTCAATATTGGAATAAAGTTTTCCCCGGCCATTTAATATCAATGGCCCCTCCCCTTTTGAACGACAATCAAGTTGCTTATAGTGATGGCACAAAAGCAACAATTGACCAAATGGCAAGGGATGTTACAGCATTTTTAGCATTTACAGCAGAACCAGATATGGAAAAAAGAAAACAAACTGGCATAGATGCATTGATTTTTTTAAGTCTTTTAACAATACTTTCTTATATAGTTAAAAGGCGAATATGGAACGATATTCGTTAATTTTTTTTGATAGGGTTATAATATAATGAAGTTTACAATTTTTATTTTTTCAGCAATAAGTGTTTTTTGTTATGCAAGTGACGATGTAGGATCTTACACACAACAACATGGTTTTGTGTTTCTAGATGGGCAAACGCTCCCCCCCCCTCAAGATGAAGACGCTTTATCTGTTGTGGAAAATTCATCTACGTCTTCTGAAAATGGACAGCAACCACCAAACAATTCATTTCAGGAAGAGGGTGAAGGTCAAACTACAATAAGTGAAGAAGCATTAGTAATAGAACAAAAAATATTCCCTCAACAGACAAATAGAATATCTGATGTGGGCCTTCGCTGCAGAAAGCCTCAAATAGCGAGAGAATTTTCTGCATTTGCTTCTTCTGATGAAGATTCAGATCCAACCAAAGAAAGTCCAGTGAAGGCAACTTCACAATCAAAACACAATCAAGATTCTCAATATAAAAGAAGCTTACTTGATTTTGATTTTAACCGTATACATACAAAAGCAATTTTGGCCTCTATTACATTTGCTTGCAGCCTGTTTACAATGCTGTTTATTATTGATAATTTTTATATCCATCCGCATAGTAAATAAAATGGTTTATTCAGTTCTTGTTGTTGATGACGATAATAGAATAAGAGACTTATTAGCCGCATATTTGGAAAAAAATAATTTTATTGTTACCAAGGCAGCTAATAGTTTACAAGCAAGAGGCTATTTAAAAGCACAATCTTTTGACTTATTAATTCTCGATATTATGATGCCAGGCGAGGAAGACGGTTTAGCTTTGGCTCAAAATTTAAGAAAAACAAGCCAAGTCCCCATTATTTTGCTAACAGCAAAAGATGATTTATCCGATAAGGTTTTAGGTTTAAATAGTGGCGCCGATGATTATATCATTAAACCTTTTGAACCAGAAGAATTATTAGCACGTATCAATAGCTTACTAAGACGTATAAATCTTCCGATTGAAAACGATTCGTTAACATCCTTCAAATTTGGATCTATTACTTTTGATATTTTGTCCATGCGCCTTTTTGAAGAAAAAGGTGAAGAGATATTCTTATCATCAACAGAGCTTTTACTTCTTAAAGTGTTATGCCAAAATCTAGGTAAAGCCCTAACACGAGAAGAGCTTGCAACGCGGGGCGGCTTTGTTGTAAGTGAGCGAACAATCGATGTGCAAATTACAAGGCTTCGCAAAAAAATAAAAGACGATGTTTTAAAACCAAAATATATAAAAACAGTTCGCCATGTTGGCTATGCACTATATTGTGAATAATTAAGCTAACACTTCAGTAATATATGTCGGATATGGCCATTCGTTTTTATCACACCATTCAGTAACAGTACACTTTTGCCTTAACATATCTGAATACGTAATACCAGAAAGCGTTAATAACGTATCCATACCTGCATTTAATCCACCAATCACATCAGTCTCTATTGTATCACCAATCATAAGACAGCGACTTGAATCTTTAATATTAAAAGTATCAAAAGCAATTTTATAAATCTCTATAAAAGGCTTTCCTATGTAATGGACTGTGCCACCATTTTTTTCTATTATATCAGCAAAATAACCTGCTGTACGCCTTAATGTTGTTCCGTTTTGTGCTGTATGATCTGGATTTGCGCAAATACATTCTAAGTTAAGTTGGCCAATTCTTTCTGCTAGTTTTTGAGCTTCGATTTGCTGATCATCATTTTCTGTAAAAATTGTTAAAAGGACGGCATCAGCCTTTTTTAAATCTTTAGTTATTGTCATATCAAGATTTTTTAAGATGTCTTGATTAACGGTTTCCCCAAAATGATAGATCACTTTATTGTTATAGTTTTTTAAAAGAAATTTTTGAGTACAATCGCCTGATGTTAAAACAGAAAAACAATCACTTACACCATATTTTTTAAGCATCTCAACAACAATATCACTTGGTCTTGGCATATTGGATAAAAAAATGACTATTTTTTTAAGATCTAACAAATGATTAACGGCTAAAACAGCACTTTCATAAGGTTCTTTACCGTCATGAATAACCCCCCAAAGGTCTATAAAATAAACATCGTAAAGACTGTCAATTTCTTTTAATGTCGTGATGTGAGGGGGGGGGGTATTTTTTAATAGACTTTTAAACATGGCATTGTTTAGATAAAAATAATATTGAGGACATCTTAGTAAATAAAAACAAAATAAGCAATGGTTTTTCTTGATATTGAGAGGCTATAAAAGGTAGAATTAATTGATTTAAAAAAATAGACTGTTGCAAAATGAGAATTGTCATTCCTTTGATGTCAGGAATCCACAAATTAATAATTTAAAATTCTTGATATACAAGGAATTTATAGACCCCTGCCTGCGCAGGGGTGACAATAAGGTTAGGATTTTTTAGATAAAAATCTATTTTGCAACAATCTCAAAAAGGGTGTTGAAATTATGTATAAAATATTGATTGTTCTTTTAATAGGGGTTAATTGTGTCTTTAGTTCTTCAAAAAAGAAGGCTGAAAATGCAAATCATCAGGTGCAAAAAGAACCAACGCTTAAACGCTTAGAAGAATTTTTACATCTTTTACCAACAATTAAGGCAACATTTATTCAAATCAACCCCAATGGGGAAGAGGTTAATGGTACCCTTTATATTGACCGAAAAAATAAAAAAGTGCGCATTGAATACCCATCACTTATGCAAGTTTATGTTGTAACAGATGGTTTTTTATTTATTCATGACAAAAAACAAAAAGATATTCAAGAAATGGATGCATCCTATACGCCTGTTGGGCTTTTGCTGCAGCCAAAAATTAAATTTAATGACACGGTTCATGTTGTTAATTTAATGGAAAATACAAAGGAAGCCTTCCTTACGCTCTCTGATACAAAAGACGCGGATCATGGAACGATGTCATTTCATTTTGGCATCGAAACATTTATTAAGCTTTTAGGATGGAAAATTGTTGACATGCAAGGACTTGAAACACATGTTAAAATTATTCATCTTGAAGGGGGGATTCCTTTAGATAAAGCGCTTTTTTTAAAACCAAAAGCTTGAAAATTGTGATAGATTAAGCTTGAGGGCATTTTGCAGTATATAATAAAGAGGATTTTTTAAATGACTAATCAAAAAGAGGATGTGTTAAGTGCAAGCAGTCAAAATGATGAGCTGCAAACAGAAAATTCTATTCGTCCATTATCCTTAAATGATTTTACAGG
>JAGOTX010000077.1 GCA_018061565.1 Pseudomonadota bacterium | reverse complement strand
GTTGTTCTTTTCACCCAGCCATAAAATGTACCTTCTGGTATTCATAAATCTTTTGCTGTTTGGCTTATAGATTCAGATTTTAAAGCTAAAGTTACACATTCTTGTTTGAATTCTTCAGTATAGGTTTTTATTTTGCTTGTCATTTTTATACCCTTCATTGGTTGAACACTGGTTCATAATACTGTGTCCTACTTTCCGGGGGCAATCCAATCCTTAATGCAATCGTTTTTTTGTATCTTATTTTGATTCATTCTCTTTTAAAAAAATCTAAAAATCACGGGCATGCATGCCCCTCCCTTTGTTTTGATTAATCAAAAAAATGTATTGTTCAGGATGGACTATTTAAAATTGAGGAAGATCAATCCAAAACCCTTTTTGTAATTTCTTTTTCAAATTATGATATGATTTTTTATAATTTTCATCAATTTCAGATAACCGAAGATAACTGTTCCCTTTTAATACAAGTGGGTCAATCCCTCTAAATTTAGGTTTAATCAATTTTTTATCAGCTTGTTTATTGCGTACGTTTACCTTATTCGATGATGGAGACGCATTACTTAAATCGATAGATTGAATTTGATTTTTATAAAACACAATTTCAGGATCGTTTGATTGGTTAATAATATTAACAATGTCTTGATCTTTTCCAAAATGAAGCATTTGTTGATTAATAAGGTTTATATCTAAGGCATGCTTTAACATTTTTGCGGTTAAATGATACACATACACATTATTAGGTGCGGCCCAAACATATTCCGTTAATGTTAAGGATTGTCTTGCAAAAAGTTCTGCGGCTTTTGCATCATCAAAATACCATTTATCATTATCAAAAAACAGGTGATTTAGAATATATGTTATTTCTTCTTTTGAAAGTAGACCAAAATTAAAGGCTGTATGAAGATTATATTCAATACGGTCTGCACACATATCTGGCAATGGTTGTTCTAACCTTTTAAAGTGTTCTTGATCAGGGCTAATTTGGTGAATGGTTATACCATAGGGTTTTAAAAGATCATCAACACCAACCGCTTTTAAACTTGATTCATGAATCGAATCTTGATAACCCTCTTTATCAAAAAGAACATCTGAAACATGGGAAAAAACGGTGTGAGATGCATCATGTGTTAATGCTGCGGCTTGTTCTATTTCACTTCCACCATAATGTTGAACAAGATATAAGACCCCCATTGAATGATCAAATCTTGAAAACTTTGGTCCATTACAGTAATAATAAGGACTTCCACTTTGATCAATACCTTTTAATCTCTGCATGAGATGACTATCATGCAAAGTTTTTAATACAGGAGATGATAAATCAACAGGTCCTAAAAAAGTTTGTTCTTGCTTTGAACAGCTTACAAGCACTAATAATGCAAAAAATAACGAGATATTTTTCATTTAATCCATTTAAAAATAAAGACATCTCATTTTATATTAGAGAAGCATTATCTTTTTTAAAAGGGGTTTTTAATCTCATGCATTTTAAAAAATTAACTTTGTTAATAACAAAGGGTTGAAATTTTAACCATGTTCAGATTTAAATAACAAACCAAAGCTTAAAAAGATTGTAATTAAAGATGGTGCAAATGCAGAAAGAACCAGTGGTATTCTGTAAGACATGCCAAGTGCGTGAACAACATCTGTTAAAAAATGAAGAAAAAAGGCTAAGATAATACCATAAAAAAGTAAAACTGTTGTTCTATGATAACGTGTTGGTTTTAAACAGAATGCACAGGCTAAAAGAATCAATGCAAAGGACTGAACAATTTTTGCAAGTTGATTATAAAAATGGAGCTTATACCGGACAGATGAAAGACCCGATTGTTCTAAAAGATTGATAAATTGTGGCAACTGCCAAAAACTAATCATTTCTGGATGAATGTTGTTTTGTTGAATTTTTTCAATATTATAATTTGTTTTAAGCGCATAACATGCTTCACTTTTTTCTTCTTCATCCCTTGTCCAAATACGAATATTTTTTAAGTTCCAAGCATCGTTATTAAGTGATACTTTTTCTGCCATGTATCTATTTTTAAAATGATCATCAATATTTTCAACGATATCAACATTAGAGAATTCTTTTGTTTCTTTTATAAAAGGACCAAGCCGAATGATGCGATCAACTTTTTTTTCATCAATCATGATGCTTTCTTTAAGCCAAAGGCCTGATGTGTCAAAAAACAGATTTTCATTCTCTAAAGAGTTTGAAAAGATAGCATTTTCAGTTTTAACGGCCATTTTTTGTGTTATGGAGCTTAAAGGATTCATAACACCAAGTGTTAAAATAGAAAGCCCTAATATGCAAACAACATAGCTTAATACTAACCTAAATGCAGACATACCACAGCCGCGAATGGCAATAATTTCTTGATTATGATTAAGCTTTGAAAGGCTAATGAGTGTAGACATCATACATATAAATGGAAAGATAACAATAAAAAATTTTGGCATTCTTAGCAATGTTAATTTAATGAGTGATGATGTATGAACATAAGACCTTCCAACAGATCTTCTTAAAAGTTCCAGCAAATCAAACAAGAAAAAGATACCGATAAGCGCTATTGTTACAATCAAAAAAGATATTAAAAATCTTTTAGATAAATACCGATCGATTGTTTTAAACATGTCTTACCTTTTTTGTTTTTAAATAAATGGCCAATTGCTTTTTTATACTAATTTAAGCTATCTTTAACGACAATAATAAACGCCTTTTTGTCATAAATAGAAATGACGTGCTCCTTTTCTTGTGCTTCAATAAACATTTCAGATGATGTGTCTGCGAGGATAACTTCTTTCCTTAAGACATTAAGATGTTTTGTTCTTGCTGTTTGTTCTTGCCCTAAATAACACCCCTTACTAAAGCTTATGGCGTAAAGTTTGTCCATATTCCATTCAAGAGGGAAGAATTGGTCTTTTTTAAGATCCTTTATACCATCTGGAATTGAAAATGTTAAGCGGTGTTGATCGTATGAAGAAAGAGAAGATAGAGGGGGGGGGGTAACTTGATCTTTTAGATAAAGGCGATGCCCCATTTCGTCGTGTCTTGGGTCCTTAAAGTAAAAAGGATTATTTTCTATAAACTTTTCTTCTTCTATAGTTGGTTTAATAATTGAATAAACAAAAAAAGAAGATTCACTAATTGAAATATTTGAACGTAATTTATAAATAGTGAGGAGTTTTAAAAGATCTTGCTTTTGATCTGTATCAACATAGAGTTTTTCACCATCATCAAAGAAAAAAAGATCGTATTGAATTCTACCCCTGGTGGATAATAAAAGCCCATACAAAAGGGGGGTATCATTTGACAGTGCAAATACATCTTGAGAGATAAGACCTTGCAAATATGAAAAACGATCTTTTCCTTCTATAACAATAATTTCACGATGTGAAAGATGAACAATCACTTATACCACCGTTTGCTGATTAATAATCATTTCAACTTCTTTTACTTTTTCATTTACAAGGCGTTCATCCCCTTTTGTTTCAATATTTAAACGCAAAAGAGATTCTGTATTTGAAATGCGTAAATTTAAACGCCACATATCAAAGGACAAACTAATGCCGTCTGTTTGATCAAGAATGGGATTTAAAGGCTTAAAGTGATTAAGAACACTATCAATAATGCTATTAGCGTCTTTAACTTTATAATTTAATTCCCCACTGCATGGAAATTTTTGAATACGTTCTTCCACGAGGCTTGAAAGTGATACACCATTTTTGCTCATAAGTTCTGTAACAAGTAGCCATGGAATCATACCACTATCGCAATAAGCAAAATCTTTAAAATAGTGATGTGCACTCATTTCCCCGCCATAAATTGCATCTTCAAAGCGCATGCGTTCTTTAATGAAAGCATGACCTGTTTTGCTTTGAATGGCTTGTCCTTCATAGTTATTAACAATATCAAGTGTGTTCCAGGTTAGCCTTGGATCGTGGATGATTTTAGCCCCCTTTTCTTTTTCTAGAAAAGCTTTTGCTAAAAGCCCAACAATATAATAGCCTTCAATAAAATTGCCTTTTTCATCAAACAAAAAACAGCGATCAAAATCACCATCCCAAGCGATACCAAGATCCGCTTTATGAGTTAAAACAGCATCTATTGTTGATTGTCTGTTTTTAACCAAAATAGGGTTAGGTACCCCATTAGGAAAGGTTCCATCAACGTCTTCATGAATAAAAATAAAGTCAAAAGGTAAATGTTTTTCGAGTTCTTTAATAACAAGACCAGCTGTTCCGTTTCCAGGATTCACAACAATTTTTAAAGGTTTTAAAGTTGCAATATTAACATAATTTAAAAGATGATTAATATAATCAGTTTTATCCAATTTCAAAGTTGGATCAAAATTATCTTCTTTAAATTCACAATTTAAGGATGCAACCATATTTTTAATATCTAAAAGGCCACTATCGTTTGAAATTGGACGACTACCCTTTGTTACAAGCTTCATACCATTAAAGCCTTTAGGGTTATGGCTTGCCGTTACCATAATGCCACCGTCAACGCCATCGTTCTCGTGGAAGAAAGTATTAAAATATACTTCCTCTGTACCACAAAGACCGATGTTAATGACATCTACACCCGATTCTTTAAGGCCAAGCATTAGCGCATTGGCTATTTTTGGGCTTTCAAGTCGGGCGTCATAACCAACTATAACCGACTTTGACTTAAAGATTTTAGCAAACGCAACGCCAATTTTAAAACTTAAGCCTTCATCCAATTCTTCTGGAACGCGGCCTCTAATATCATATGCTTTAAAGCAACTTAAATCCTTTAACATTTTTAAACTTACTTTAAGATTTCAACAAGTTCTACATCAAAAATAAGATTACTGTTTGGCGGAATCGCATTACCAGCGCCACGGCTACCATAACCTAAGTGTGCAGGAATATGGATGGTTCTTTTACCACCAACTTTAAGACCTAAAAGACCGTCATCCCAGCCTTTAATGACTTGTCCAACGCCAACTGTAAATTCTAAAGGTTCGCCTCTGTCAAAAGAGGAGTCAAATTGTTTGCCATTTTCAAGTGTGCCACGATAATGAACGCGCAATCTGTCCCCTTTTTCAACAATGCTACCGGTTCCTTCTTGTGTATCAACAATTTTTAATTCCATTTTATCTTCCTTTACGTTTGTTTTTTCTTCCTTGGTTTTAGAAGTGAGATAATATCCACCGCCACCAATGCTTAGAAGAATAGCTAAAATTACATTTTTTTTCCACATATAATAAGTTTCCCTTATATTTTAAATTGACATAAAAAGATGATAACATTTTATCACTACCTATTTAATATAACGCAAAGCATAAGTTTTTTTAATAACTTAAAATTCCGTTAAAATATTTTTCAACTCTTTCACTTCAAGAGAAGCACCACCAATTAAAATACCATCTAAGCAATCGAGTTCTAAAAGCATTTTAGCATTTGAAGCTTTAACAGAACCGCCATATAAAACTTTAGCATGGGGAACAATTTCCTTAATAAAAGTAAGGACTTGGATAATATCTGATGGTGTTGGGATTTTTCCAGATCCAATTGCCCAAACCGGTTCATAAGCAATGATAACGGGATAATCCCCTTTAGGGATGGAAAAAGTTAATTGATTTTTAAGAACTTCAAACACTTCTCCATTCTCACGTTCTGCTAATGATTCGCCAATGCAAATAATTGGAATTAAACCTTCTTCTTGCGCACTTATTGCTTTTCTTCCAACAAGAATATCTGTTTCTGCAAAATTTTCACGTCTTTCTGAGTGCCCCAGAATAACATATTTAACGCCTAAATTTTTAAGCATCTTTGGGCTTATTGCGCCGGTATAAGCACCATTTTTTGCAAAATGACAGTCTTGTGCGCCAACATGATATCCATTTATGCCAATAGCAGACCACAAGTAAACAAAGGGAGGACAGACAACAACATCGTGAGAAAAAATATTTTCATTAAAAAGCTGGCTATATTCTTTGACAAGCTTTATATCTCCATTCATTTTCCAGTTTGCAACAACAAGTTTTTTAGACATTATTTTAACCTTTATCTGTTGAGATGGTTTCTTATTTTTGATTTTTTGACAATCAAATTACTTTATACCCTTAATTGTTTCATACATGCTTAAAAGGTGCAACGGCTCTTAGG
>JAGOTX010000076.1 GCA_018061565.1 Pseudomonadota bacterium | reverse complement strand
CAACTTTCCAAAACTTTATGGCTCTAATGGCGAAGCATGCCTAAAATTTGAAAAAACAAAAATTGACTAGAAGATAAATGGCTAAATTATTAGTTTAGTGTCATTCTTTAACAGATGCGACAGAACCACCGCTTCTATATTTCTTAAAACTTTCAAATTCCTTATTTTTTTAGTTGACCAATTATTGGTGTCCATATATGACAATAAGGTTAGGCTTTTTTAGATAAAAATCTATTTTGCAATAGTTTCAGTTTAGTCATTTCTAACCAATAATCTCACGCTTTCCTGTATGACTTGGGGGCGATACAATGCCTTCAGCTTCCATTTGGTCAACAATTCTAGCTGCTCTGTTATAGCCTATTGATAAATGACGTTGAATGAAGCTTGTTGAAACTTTGCCTTCACGTCTTATAATATCAACAGCTTGTTTGTAAACAGGATCTTGACTGCTATCATTTTCTTCCAACGAATCATTCTCACCAGTATCTTGAATGACTTGTTCAATATAGGTTGGTTCCCCTTGTGTTTGAAGGAATTTAACAATGCGTTCAACTTCATTGTCCTTCATGAAGGGGCCATGAACACGTTGAATACGTCCGCCACCTGCCATATAGAGCATATCGCCTTGGCCGAGTAATTGTTCAGCGCCTTGTTCCCCAAGAATGGTTCTACTGTCAATTTTAGAAGTTACCATAAAGCTAATACGGGTTGGAAAGTTCGCTTTAATGGTACCTGTAATAACGTCAACAGATGGCCTTTGCGTTGCCATAATAAGATGAATGCCCGCAGCACGAGCCATTTGTGCAAGTCTTTGAACGGCTGATTCAATTTCTTTACCAGCAACAAGCATTAAGTCTGCCATTTCATCGACCACGACAATAATAAAGGGTAGGGGCTCAAAATTATAATTTTGTGTTTCATAGATAGGTTTACCTGAATCAGGATCAAACCCTGTTTGAATTCGACGTGAGAGCATTTCTCCACTGCGTTTTGCTTCTTCAACGCGGACGTTATAGCCATCAATATTACGCACCCCAAGCTTGGACATCGCTTGATACCTATTTTCCATTTCTTTAACCGCCCATTTTAACGCAACAACAGCTTTTTTAGGGTCTGTCACAACCGGTGTTAGAAGATGGGGGATATCATCATAAATAGAAAGTTCGAGCATTTTAGGATCGATCATAATAAAACGGCACTTATCAGGCGGAAGCTTAAAAAGAATGGATAAAATCATTGCGTTAACAGAAACGGATTTTCCAGAACCGGTTGTTCCTGCCACTAAAAGGTGAGGCATTCGTGCAAGGTCGGCAATAATCGGTTCCCCACCAATGTCTTTTCCAAGAATAAGGGGAAGGCTTGCTGTTGTTTTTTGATACCGTTCACTTAAAAGAAGTTCGCGCATAAAGACTGTAACGCGTGTACTGTTTGGAAGTTCAATCCCAATAAGGTTTTGCCCTGGTATAACCGCAATACGGGCCGACAGTGCGCTCATGGAACGTGCAATATCATCTGCAAGGCTAATAACACGGGATGTTTTGATACCTGGGGCTGGTTTTAATTCATACATCGTTACAACAGGACCAGGCTTTATATTAACAATTTCACCTTTTACGCCAAACTCTTCTAATACCGTTTGTAAAAGTGTTGCAAGTTCGATGCGTTCTGATTCAGAAGGCCCTTTGTTTTTAAGGGCTGAAGGATTAATAACATCCAATAATTCAACAGAGGGAAGATGAAATGTATCACTTAATAGAATGTCGTCTGAAATATCAAATCGGCTTTCTTTATAGATTGGTTCTTCTATTTCTTCTTCTGTATTTTCAAATGAATCGGTATCCGTAAATGGTGTATTTTTATCCTTTTTCTTGTTTTTAGGTTTATCTATCAGATCCTTCAAAGAAGGGGCCAGAGATAATTCTTTTTCAAAGGAGTACTGTTTTTCTTTAAACAAGATAAAATTAAAGAAATTAATTATTTTTTTAAGGAATTTTTTTGAAATATCAAATAATACAATGGTTTTTTCTAAAGTTTTATTTAAAATCTTTTTAAGATCAGAAAGTTTTTTATCAAACGACTTTATGAAAAATAAGAAGGATATAAATAGAAAAAAAAGCCCAATCGGTAAGGTCAAAAACTTTAAATTATAGATGTTTAAAAAAGAGATTGTTTTGACTGTTATAATGTAGGCAAAAAAACCACCATTAATTAAAAACAAGACGTTGAAACTAAATGCTAAAAAGAGGCTTGAAAGTGTTGAAAAAAGAATAAAATGAACGATTCTAATTTTTTTTTGTTTAATTATAAAATAACTTAAAAGGAGCCATTCAAACATTAAAAAATAGGACGCATAACCAAAAAATTGCATGAATAAATCAGAGCTATATGACCCCATCCAATCGAATTTGTTTTGAATGATGAGTGTGGAAGCCGTATTAAAAGATTCATCTAAAGGAGAATAATAATAAAGAGAAATGCAAAAAAATAAAGAAACAAAAGCGATGCTACTTCCTTTTAAAAAAGAAGAAATTTGCAAAAACCATTCGTCAAAACTTTCTGGTAATAAATTTTTCTTTAACAGTCTTGTCATTTTCCTCAACAAAATTTAAATAATTGAATTGTTTTTATCATCTATATTTTACTGTTATAGCATTTTTGATTCAAAATCAGAAGGCGTTTTTAATTTTTTGTTTGTTTAAATAAAAATCAGACGCTTCCACAAAAAGAATGCATCAAAATCTGCAACTTGAAAGACGAAGATATTGCATGTTAGTATTATCATTAATTTTACAAAATGAAATAAAGACGTTATGCAAGCTTTTAGATCCCCTCCTTATGATCCTTTTGTTTTATATAGTGAATGGCATGAAGAAATAAAAAAAAATAATCCAATTGAAGCAAACACAATGGCCGTTGCAACTGTAAACTATTTAGGGCAGCCCTCATTAAGAATGATGATGTTGTATATGATTTATAACCATTCATTTGTTTTTTTTACGAATATGGAAAGTAGAAAAGCATTAGAGATTATTGATAACCCTAATGTGGCATTATGTTTTAATTGGTCGTCCACTAAACAACAAGTAAGAATTGAAGGTACTGCTTTTAAGGTACCAGGTGAACTTTCTGATAAAGCATTTCAAGCACGTCCCCTTGAGCATCAAATGAATATTGTGGCGTCTGAACAGTCGCGCCATTTGGAGGATGTTTCAATTTTAGAACAACGTGTTGCAAAAGTAGCCCTTGAATATGGAGATGAACCCATTAAACGCCCTGCCAATTGGGGTGGTTTTGCCGTTAGCCCCAGTCGAATTGAATTTTGGGAAGAAAAACCTTTTTGGATGCATGAACGTATTGTTTATACGGATTATCAAGGTGAATGGTCAATTTCTAGATTATACCCGTAAATTTTATGTCTATTATTTTTGATCAATCTTTTTTAATGCGTTCTTGTGCAATGGCATCTGTTGTTGTTGCATCCATCTTAATTGTTATTAAAAGTTTTTTGCTTCATCAAACAAATTCTTTTGGTGTAGAAGCATCCCTTCTTGATTCTATTTTAGATATTGTGGCGTCAATTATTAACTATTTTGCAATTCGTCAAGCATTAAAGCCCCCTTCAAAAGAATACCGTTTTGGTTATAGTAAGGCTGAAGCTTTAGCAGGACTTGCACAATCTGCTTTAATTATTCTTTCAGCACTGTGGTTAATTCAAGATCGTCTTATTGTCTTTGAACATAAAGAATCGCTTTGTATTACAACCTCTGCTTTTTATTGGATGATTGCTATTTCATGTTTAACACTTGTTTTAATTTTGTGGCAAAGATTTGTGTTAAAAAGGGTTAATTCAATAGCTGTTCAAGCAGATTCAATGCATTTTGAAACCGATATTTATATGGATTTAGGCTTAATGCTTAATTTTTTAAGTGTTAAATTATTAGGCTTAGAATCAATTGATCTTATTTTTGGCATTAGTGCGTTGATCTTTGTTCTTTATAAAACATATCCCATTTTAAAACAGTCTTTTGATATATTGATGGATAAAGAACTATCCACTGATATTAGAGAACGTATTATCGGTATTGTGATGGAAAATAAAAATGTTTTAAACATTCATCAACTAAGAACGCGATCTTTAGGGCAGAGAATGATGTTTCAATTCCATATTGTTTTAGATTCTTCCCTAACGTTATTAAAGGCACACGATATTACAGATAAAGTTGAAAACAATATTTTAAAAGCGTTTCCTGATGCTTATATCATTATCCATCAAGATTGTTATCAAGACGATGAGGATGTTTTTTAGAGATAGACTCTTAATTTATATAAAAAGCATTATTGGATTTTCAATATAATTTTTAAAGTGTTTTAAAAACTCAGCCCCTAAAGCGCCATCAACGCTTCTGTGATCAACAGAAAGTGTAACGGACATTATTGTTGCAATAACAGGTTTGTCATCTTTGACAATCATTCTTTTTTCACTTGCACCGACGGCTAAAATTGCGCCTTGAGGAGGATTAATAATTGCACCAAAATTTTTAACGCCAAACATTCCTAAATTAGAAAGCGTAAATGTTCCACCTTCATATTCTTGCGGTTGTAATTTACCCAGACGCGCTTTTTCAATTAACGTTTTGGTTGTTTTTGAAATATCTGAAAATGAAAGCGTATTTGCATTAAAAATAATAGGGGTAACAAGACCCCCATCAATTGCAACAGCAACAGAAATATCGGCATTTTTATAATATCTAAGATGCGTATCATGCCATGTTACATTCATTTTTGGTACATCAATCAAACATTTTGCAACAATTTTAATGAGCATATCATTAACGGAAATTTTAACATCTGATTTAGAATTTATTTTATGACGCAGATCAAGAAGGGAGTCCATTTCGCAGTCTAACGTTAAATAAAAATGGGGGACTGTATTTTTAGATTCTGTTAAACGCTTTGCGACAGTTTTACGCATTAATGTTAATTTTACGTCTTCAAAAGAGGGGGTGTTTTGCGTAATATTTGGCAGTGATTTATGGGCTGCAACATTTAAAACATCTTGCTTAATAACCCGCCCATTGGGACCTGATCCTTCAATTTGATGAATATCTAAATTATTTTGTTCAGCTAAACGTCTGGCAAGAGGGGATGAAAAAATTCTATTCTTTATATTTGTTTGATCTTTTTTAAAAGTGTTATCTTCATCCTGTTTACTGGATTTGGATGTTGGTTCAGTTTTAGAAATGGCAGCGATAGGGGGGGGGGCCTTTGCGCTATCAATGTCCTTCAAAGATACTGCATCTTCCCCTTTTTCAAGGAGGATCGCAATGGGTGTATTCACTAAAACACCTTCCGTTCCCTCCTGAATTAAAATCTTGCCCAAAGTTCCTTCATCAACGGCTTCAACTTCCATTGTGGCTTTATCTGTTTCAATCTCACAAAGGACTTGACCGGCTTTTACACTGTCTCCTTCTTTTTTGAGCCATTTTACAAGATTGCCTTCTTGCATTGTGGGGCTAAGGGCTGGCATTAAAATGCTAATAGACATAATTTATTAAAACCTAAAGATTGAAAAGACTTATATTGAATACTATTCTAACCAAAAAAGGGGAGGTATATCTACCATTTATTTATGAAGAAATACTAAAAGCTTTAAAACGTATTTGACACAGAAGAAAGAGGATGACGAATCATACAATTTTTTGATTGGAGATGCTAAATCTAACTGATACAATTTTTGAGAGTGCATACAAGTGTGGGGACACCGTGAAGTTTTTTGTTATTATTTTTTTTATCATGGGGCATGTTTTTGCTTTAAAGGCCACAGAACAAGAAAGTAATGAAAAATTAGAGTGTCAGCTGAATTTTCCAATTGGTAAGGAATGGGTTAAAAAACACTATAAAAAACGAAATGAAAATGAGGACATGAAGCTTTGCGTTATTATCAATAATTTTGGCATGAACAATAAAGTAACCCGTTCTATCTTAAGAATTATTCCTAAAGAATTTTCGATTGCGATTAGCCCTTATCAAAAACTTCAAAAAAATAGTTTAGATTATATAAAAAGAGAAGGACATGAAGAGCTATATATTCAGCCCGTTATGCCTTATAGAGAAACGCACAGCACACAAGACCCTTATCGTATGTATATGGAATAT
>JAGOTX010000075.1 GCA_018061565.1 Pseudomonadota bacterium | reverse complement strand
TTGTGGGGCATCTGTTGAGTTTTTAAAAATTATCTATTTATAGCGTATCATGAAAAGGAGGTGAAAAATTATTTTTTTTGAGTTTTATAAAGGATGAAAGATTTTTACCGAAGCGACGTTAGTCGTAAACGTTTTTTGACTAAATACAGTGCGAAGAGATCCTGTAATGTTTTTGTTTAAAAAAACCTTTTAAAAAGTTAAATGTATGGTTCTGAGGAGTAGAGGAGGGGATTTTTTTTAAAGAGAATAGGACTATCTAAGAAGATTTCCATAAGATATTCAAGAGAAGTTTTATAAATTAAGAGCCTTTAGTTTTTTACCACAGTTATAGGCTTTTAAGAAGTCTTGAATGTGTTCTTGTCGTTGATCAAAGTTAGAACAGTGGTATTTTTTGACTGTCTTTTCTTTAATAAATTCAAAATCTAATGCTTGCATATAATCTTATAAAATAGGTATCTTATCTTATTACTTTTTATAAATTTTTAAACTATGGATAGCTTTTTACAAAATTTTATAGAATACTGCCACACTTTTAAGCCAGAATATATCACTCTTTTTTCAATTATTGTATCGGGTGTGTGTATTATTTTTTGTAAACATATTTTTGGCCTAACGGGGCTTTATATTTATAATATTTTAGCTGTTATTCTTGCAAACATCCAAGTATTAAGGCTTTGCCAGTTTACAATTATTGAACACCCTATAGCGCTTGGTACGGTTTTATTTTCCACAACGTTTTTGGTAAGCGATATCATTAATGAAATTTATGGCGCAGATAAAGCAAAAAGCAGTATTAAATATTGTTTTTTAGCAAGTGTTCTTTGCACGCTTTTAATGATTGTTGATTTAGGGCACAAGCCACTAAACAAAGTTGACCCAACATATATGGCGATGGTTGCTCTTTTTGTTCCATCCCTTCGGATTTTAACATCAAGCCTTATTGCTTTTTTTATTAGCCAATGGTTTGATGTTTTATTATTTAAATGGTTTAAAAACCTTTTAAATGGCCGTTTATTATGGCTTAGAACCCTTATTGTAAGCCTTGCCTCCTTTTTGTTAGACAATATTTTATTTTGTTATCTTGCTTGGTACCTTTTATCCTCAACTCCCCTTGCTGCAGACGAAATATTTAAAACGTATGTTCTTGGAACCTATATTACCCGTGTTGTTTTAGGGGTCCTTTTGATTCCTGTCATTTATATTTGTAGAAGAAGTGGCAAAGAAAACGATTAAAAAATTATTTTTTATAGATAAAGACGAAAGATAATTCTTGTTTTTTTCTCATTTTTTTGTCATCATCAAGGGGTAATTGGATGGGTGGCCGAGCGGTTGAAGGCACCGGTCTTGAAAACCGGCAAGGGGGTGACTCCTTCGTGGGTTCGAATCCCACCCCATCCGCCATTCCAGGTTTTATAAATGATTGTCAAACTTACAGGCATTTTAGACGAAAAAACATCTTCTTCCATTGTTTTGGATGTTCATGGTGTTGGGTATGGTATTTTAATTTCAGAAAAAACATATATAGCGCTCTCTTCTGTTAAAGAACGGGTAACGCTTTTAATTTGCCATATCATTCGTCAAGATGATCAATTGCTCTGTGGGTTTTTAACCCAAATAGAAAAACAATGGTTTGAACTGTTAATCACTGTTCAAGGCGTTGGCATTAAGGTTGCTCTTTCAATTCTTTCTAAATTAACAGCGGATGAAATGGCCGCTTTTATCTTAAAACAAACGCCAAAACCATTTACGGAAGCTGACGGTGTTGGGCCAAAAGTTGCCAACAGAATTGTTTTAGAATTAAAAAATAAAATTCCAACAGATACATCCTTATCCGATCGCCTTGATTCACAAATTAAAGTTAATCATATACTGAATCAAAATACCCTTGTACAAGACGCCATTTCAGCACTTTGTAATTTAGGGTATCAAAAAAATGAAGTAACAGCAGCTGTTCAAAAAATAGTTAAAAGCAATCCTTCCATTCAAACAGGTGACCTTGTAAGACTTTCTCTTCAACAAATGGCAAAATATACAAGCTAAATATGGAACTTAAATATGTCAAAATTAATAAGCCGTTTTTTTTGCCAAAGTTGTGGGGCAACGTCTCCTAAATGGACGGGAAAATGTGAAGCATGCCAAGAATGGAATACGCTTGTTGAAGAAAAGTTTACAAAATCAGCTTTAAAATCGCATAAAATAAGTACGCCATTAGAAATAAAGAAAATCCAAGAGATTTCATCAAATGACGAATATGGCTATCGGCTTTTAACTGAAATTTCTGAATTTGACCGTGTATGTGGTGGGGGGGGGGTCCCAGGATCTGTTATTTTGATAGGGGGGGATCCTGGCATTGGTAAGTCAACACTTCTTTTACAAGCAATATCGAAGCTTTCAAAAAGGTATTCTTGTGCCTATGTATCGGGTGAAGAAGCGCCATCACAAATAAAAATGCGATCAGACCGATTGGGATTAAAGGATGGTGATTACTGGTTGATGTCAGAAACAAACCTTAACCAAATTTTGGATGCTTTAAAAAGAATAGAGGATCTTCAGGTTGTTGTTATTGATTCAATTCAAACGATGGCACTATCTGAAATTGAATCTGCAGCGGGCAGCGTGAGTCAAGTTAGAGGATGTTCCCAAGTTTTAATTGAGTTTGCCAAAAAAAGAGGGATTATTGTTATACTCGTTGGACACGTCACAAAAGAGGGAACATTAGCCGGTCCACGTGTTTTAGAACACATGGTTGATACGGTTCTTTATTTTGAAGGGGAGCGCAATTACGATTATAGAATATTAAGATCCATTAAAAATCGGTTTGGTCCAACAAATGAAATTGGTATTTTTTCGATGGTTCAAAACGGATTAGAGGAAGTTTTAAACCCATCAGAGCTCTTTTTACCACACCATAAGGGGCAAGTCACTGGAACCTCTATCTTTGCAGGACTTGAAGGGACAAGACCTATTCTTTGTGAAATTCAAGCACTGGTAGCACCTAGTTATTTAGGATCTCCTAGGCGTAACGTTGTGGGATGGGACCCTCATCGTTTGTCTATGATATTAGCGGTTCTTGAAACGCGATGCGGCCTTCCCTTTGGGAATAAAGATATTTTTTTAAATGTTGCAGGGGGCTTAAAAATTCAAGAACCAGGGTGCGATTTAGCCGTTGCTGCAGCGTTAATTTCTGCTTTTAAAAATACCCCAACGCCACAGTCTTCAATTTATTTTGGTGAAATTGGTTTATCTGGTGAAATAAGGTCCGTTTCCCATGCGGAACAACGCATTAAAGAAGCTGAAAAACTAGGCTTTTCAACCCTTTTTACAGCCCATACCTTAAAACCTATTGAAACAAACTTTACAATTAACAGATTATTTAATGTTTTAGAACTTTGTTAAATAGACAATGCCTCAATACCTGGCAGAATTTTTCCTTCTAACATTTCTAAAAAGGCTCCCCCTGCTGTGGATACAAAAGAAAAATCATCCAACACATTTGCTTTTTGTAAGACTGCAATGGTATCCCCACCGCCTGCGATGGATGTTATTTTTTTATTTTTTGTAAGTTCTGACACAATTTTTGAAACGATAAGAGAACCTTTTTCATAAGGTGAATATTCATAAGCACCAAGCGGGCCATTCCACAAAATACACTGACATTTTTCTAAAACATGCTTTAATTCTTGAATGGATTCTGCCCCAAAATCCAAAATCATGTCCTTTAAAATAGGATTTTGTGTTGTTTTATAATGTGGATTTTGATCGTGAAGTGAAGAGGCTACCCAATAATCTTTAGGCAAAAGGATTTTATCCTCATATTTTTTTAAAAGGTTAAGGCAATAATCAATATACCCTTCCTCAAAAAGGGATTGACCTATGTCAACACCCTTTGCTTTTAAAAACGTGTTAGCCATAGCGCCTGCCACAAAAAGATAATCTACTTTTTGAAGAAGGTTTTGAAGTAAGCTCATCTTTGTTGAAATTTTACTTCCCCCAACAATGGCGATCGTTGGTTTTAGAGTTGATTCTAAAATGGGCATTAAATGTTTTAATTCATTTTCCATTAAAAGGCCTGCAAAACTTTGTGCAAAGTTTGTGATAGCTGAGATTGATGCATGCGCTCTATGTGAACAGGAAAAAGCATCATTAACATATATTTTAGATTTTCCTAAAATCTGCTTTGCAAAGTCGTTATCGTTTTTTTCTTCGCCCTCATAAAACCTTAAATTTTCTAATAAATAAATACCAGGTTCTTTTATTTTATCGTCATAATGGATGCATGCATCGATATATTTTATAGATTTATTTAAATATTTTTCAATTTCGGGTACTAGAATTTTTGTCGATAAAGGATGATCTTTTGGCACGTCATTTAAAGGATCTGGCCTGCCTAAATGGGTTGCAATAACAATAACCTTTGTTTTGAGTAAAAGATTTTGAAGTGTTGGTATAAATTTAACAATTCTTGTACTATCAACAATTTTTCCATCTTTTAAGGGGACATTTAAATCAGCCCTTACAAAGATTGATTCTTGTTGAGTATTAATATCATCAATTGTTTTAAAAGAGAACACTATAATCCCTCTGTTTTTTAAGATTCATTCGCAAGTGCAGATATCGTCTTAGAAATAAGGCGAATTTCTTTTGAAAGTTCTTCTGTTGCTTGAATACGCCCTTGAGAAAGTTCACTTAAAATATTATGGGTGTTTGCATCAATCTTTAAAAGCGCATCACGGATTGTGGTATCTTGCTGATTTTGCATGTAAAGAGAAAACGTCTGTTGCAGTTCAAATTGCTGTTGAATAATTTTTTCCATCATCTGCATATTGGATTTTAACATCATATCCACTTGGCCAAAGGCTGTAAGGTGTGACTGCAACATTTTAGAGGTTTGATATCTGCTTTCTTCTGCACGATCAATCTGCGTTTGAAATGTGACCATCGATTCTGACAGTTGTTCAATTAAAGCACTTGAATAAGCAGAACCATTGCTTTGAGCAACCGTTTCCTTTGACACAATGGAGATTGATTCTTCAAGATGCATTTGAAAATGATTATATGCCTTTAGAACTTGCAAGTCTAAAAAGCTTAAAACAAGGGATCCAGTTAAGCCAAAAAGAGAAGAGCTAAATGCATAGCCCATTCCTTTAAGGGGGGCTTGTAACCCTGCTTTTAGATTTTGAAAAGCGTCTTTAATATCTGTTGCATTAATATCAATACCACTAATGACAGAGGCGATCGCTGTAATGGTTTTTGAAAGGCCCCAAAAGGTCCCAACAAGGCCTAAAAATACGCAAAGGCCAACTAAGTAACGGTTAAATTCCCTTTCGTTTTCAAGACGTTGTTCAACACTTGATAAAATGCTTTTAATGGCTAAAACGCCTAAAGAATTAAGGGATTGATTGCCAAGAGCAATATGGAGTGGCTTTAAAATTTCTGGATTTTGAGATGACGTTAAACGGTAATCTTCTTTTTCTAACTGTTCAAGCCAAATATATTCTTTTTTAAGCTTTACAATTTGGAAAAAACAAAGGCCAACCCCTATAAAAAAAACAGTGAATATTAAAATGTTTAAAATATAATTGTGTGCAAAAATATCAAAAAATGACTGACCTAAAAAAAGGGTTGATAATAAAATCAATGTAAAAAATACAGCCATAACCGTTAAAGGCTTTAATACGTAACGCATATTTTAAAATCTCTTTAAGAAATCATTATATAAATGCTACCGCGCTTTTAAAAGAATAACAAGAGCTTTACTCAAAACGATTCCATTATTCTTAAGAAAACGTGTGTCTCATATTTAAAATTTTTGTTTTAAATCTTTTTGGAAAGAAAAATAGCGCCTTTTGTAATGTTTCGAACAAGTGTATTCACAACGAATGATGCCGGGTGATCATTACCACCTTCTGTTTTAGCAGTCATGCAGTGTTCTTTTTCATCTTCTTTAAATTTACTAATTGCATCTTTTAAGGGTTTGAGTTCTGGAAAAAATTCCAGTTCATTAAGTTGTGTTTGATAATGTTCGTCAATAACATCTTCAACAGCAATTGTACAAGCATGTGCAAGTTTTGGATCAATTTTTGCACAAATTGCGCCCATGAGGTATCCACCAACATGCCAAAAAGGGTGTAAAAGGGTGGGGCGAACATTGTGTTCTACC
>JAGOTX010000074.1 GCA_018061565.1 Pseudomonadota bacterium | reverse complement strand
AAGATTTCTTTCGGA
Organism: Pseudomonadota bacterium; assembly: GCA_018061565.1. Taxonomy (GTDB): domain Bacteria; phylum Pseudomonadota; class Alphaproteobacteria; order Paracaedibacterales; family UBA11393; genus JAGOTX01. Next base: position 6,272 of record JAGOTX010000074.1, on the reverse strand, counting down.
TGTATTCCTTTCCTAACTTGCTAATGTCAAGGGATCATACTCAATCCCTTCCCGCCTAATGCGTCTTACATTACCAGATTAGCATGATATATATTAAGAAAAGGTTAATTTTCTGAAGGATTTTTAAAAATTAAAAGGATTATAGAATCTCTTCTTTATTATATTTTGAACTTAGATGCCTTCTGCAAGCACATAACTTATTCTATTAGACGTTAAACTCTTTTTTGTTAAGCTCTGATATAATTTCATCTGTAATATCAAATTTAGAATCAGAATAAAATACCATTGTTTTTTCATCTAATTCAGCATTGAGGACAAGATTAAACCCATTTTTTTTTATAATTTTATCAATCGCTAACTGAAGTTCTTTTTGTAATTTTTCTTCTAATTTATGAATTGTTTCTAAAAAATTTTCTTTTTGAATCTGTAAATTATTGCTCAAATCATTAAGCTTTTCTTGAAGGATGGCCTTTTTTTCTTCAACATCTTTTTTGTTCTTTTTGCCTTTTTTAATACCTTCAAATTCCAATCTTAAAACTTTTTCTTTTTCTAGTACTTCTTCATGAATTTTGGCGCGTTCTTTTTCAAAATATGTTTCAAAATCTTGATATATTTTTGCTTCTTTTTTAATTCTTTTAGCATAAAGAACAGCAACACTTACACATTCTGCTTTTGGGGCTTGGTGAATAAAAGTTGTATAAACTAAAAATCCACCCATACCTAAAAAAGCAATCAACAAAAGAATAAAAAAAGAACGTTTCATCATCTTAGAACGGTAATTGATAGCTTAAATTAACAGTTTGCGTTACATCATATGCTTTTTTACGTGTCGCAACAGCATAGTCAATACGGAGTGGACCAAACGGACCTTTCCAAATAATACCACCACCAACAGATTGACGAATAAATTTATCGTCAACAACACCATTTTGCCCTTTTACAGCACAATCATAAAGTGCTCCAAATTGGGTAAAGAGGGCCCCCTTAATGCCAAAGTCTACAGGTAAACCAATCGGGAATTGAGCCTCTAAAGTACCTTTCCAATATTTTTTACCACCAAGTGCATCTTTATTTCTACTCAGACTGTCACGCGGACCAAGTCCTCCAAATTGAAAGCCTTTAAAGGAATCACCACCTAAGTAGATTGAATCAGAAATGCGTAATCTTCTCCCTTGAACAGGCAAAATAAAACCAAACTCACCGCGTGCAAACGTTAATATGTTTTCCATCGGTGTATAAAATGCGGTTGCTGAAAAATCATTTCTAATATAATGCACAGTCCCGCCAAGTCCGCTATACGTATTACTCATGCTAAGAAGGTAACCACGTGTGGTTTCCATAGCACTATCACGTTTATCATAACGAAGCGAATGCGTAATAGCAGACATCATTAATTTTCTTGGATCATCTTTTATATATTGGGATGCATTTTGCTCAACGCCTGTAATATCATCACTTTTTATTAAATAATTCCAACTTTGAATAAAGTTTACAGTTAAGTGATACCCAAGACCAAGTCTCATACCATTTGATTTTGTTGTAAAAGCTTCCATTCTGGATGAACTTTGACTAAATAAATCAATACTTCCCGATAAAGGACGATTAAACATATAAGGTTCTAGTATACCAACATTAAATTCTTGCGTTCTTTTTGACATCGAAAAATCAGCGTGTACAGTTTGGCCTTTACCCATAAAGTTCTTCTGAGAAAAACCAACGTTTCCGATAATACCATCCATTGTTGAATACCCCCCAGAAAGCTTAAACTCCCCTGTTGGTTGCTCTTCCACATTTATAACCACATGCGCTTGATCACCTTCTGATCCTTGCTCTGTTTCAACAGAAGTCACTTTAAAATAGCCTAAATCTTTAATCTTTGTTTCAGATTGCTTAATTTTAGATGTGTTATAAGCATCCCCTTCATGGATTGTCATTTCGCGGCGAATAACATTATCGTGCGTTTTATCATTTCCCTTAATGGTTATTTTTTCAACATAAATACGCGGTCCTTCTTTAATTTCAAAAGAAATTTTTGCCGTTTTCTTTTCTCTATCTTTTGTAATAACAGGATCAACAGAAACGAATGCATACCCCTTATCACCAAGAGCATCTGTTATGGCATTAACAGTTTTTTCAATTTCTTTTGCAGAATACATATCCCCATTCGAAAAACTAACTTCTTTTTGCAAAGATTTGATATCAATATCTTTAATTGCACTTTGAATCGCAACGTCATCAAATGCGAAATAATCGCCTTCTTCAAAGGTGAATGTTAAACAAAAATCTTTACGATCAGGACTCAGTTCAGCCACAGCATTAATAATTCTAAAATCAGGGTGACCATTATTGGCATAAAATTGACGCAGCGCTTGCTGGTCAGCCATTAAACGATCTGGATCATACGTATCATCATTTGCAAAAAAACGCCAAAACTTCCATCGTTTCGATAAAATCTCTTCCTCAAGTCTTGTTTTTGAAAATGTTTTATTACCAATAAAAATAATTTTTTCAATATTAGTAACATCACCTTCTACTATTTCAAAAACCAAATCCACCCTATTGTTATCTAAGCGAATAATTTTAGGGCTTACCTTTGCATTAAACCTTCCCATACGGCGATACATTTCAAGTATCCGTTGTTGCGCATTTTGAATATCTGTTCTGGATAAAATTTTACGTGGGCGAATACTTAATTCTTTTTCAAGTTGATCATCTTTTAAACTAGAATTACCTTCATAAGCAATTTGGTTAACAATTGGATTTTCTTTTACTTCAATATGAAGGGAGGTTCCCTTTTTAATGACTTTAACATCTTCAAAATATCCAGTATCAAAAAGACTTTTAAGAGATGTATCCGCATCAGCTTCAGAAAATTCTTCCCCAATTTTAATCGATAAATAAGATTTTATCGTTTCTGGTTCAATACGTTTATTGCCAACAATCACGATATTTGAAAGCGATTCGCCTAATAAATTTTCAAAAGACGTTAATGCTAACGTTAAATAGAGTGCACGTTTCATAAAAAATAATCACCTTAAAGCCTTGACTGTTTGCACCCATCATAGTGTTCTTTAAATGATAGTTCAATAAAATTTTATCTAACGACAACTTTAAAATCTGGCTAAAAAAGTATACAGTGTTTACAGCAACGGATCATTTTTTTAAAATTTTAAGGTTAACATGTTTTATTCGCTTCTTGTTTTTTGTATTGTCCAGTCTATAACTGAATTTTTGCCAGTAAGCTCAACAGCGCACCTTATTATCATTCAGCAATGGTTTAATTCTGCGCAAAATTCTTTACTTCTAGAAGTAGGGCTTCACCTTGGTACATTGCTTGCTATTGTTCTATTTTATATCAAAGATGTTTCAAATCTCATTTTTTCTTTTATAAGGGGAACTTTAACCGTTAATAACAGAGATACCCCTTATTTTAAACTCTCCCTCTATATTATTGCGGCAACCATTCCATCCATATTGGCTGGTTTTTTAATAAAGCCGTATATTGAATTTATTCATAATAATCTTTGGATTATAGCTTTTTCAAGTATACTATTTGGTGGACTTTTAGCTTTTGTGGATTTATCCAACCCTCAAGATCAAGACGAAATAACATTTTCAAGAGCATTATTAATTGGCCTTGGCCAGCTTTTTGCATTTATTCCAGGGGGCAGCCGCCTTGGCACAACCGTTACTGTTAGCCGAATTTTAGGGCTTTCTCGTTTAAAAGCGTTTCATTTTTCCATGTTAATTTCAATACCTGTTGTTTTAGGGGCAGTTGTCTTAACCAGTATTGATGCATTAAAAAATGGGTGCTTTGACCTTTCATTTGAATTTGGATTCATTTTGGCTGTAACATTTTGTTTAAGCTATTTAACACTATTTCTTGTCAACAAATTTATTGATCGCGTTGGATTTTTCCCTTTTGGGATTTATCGCATCCTGTTTGGAATATTCCTTATTTTATACCTTTTGTCATATTAATAGACAACTTCCATAAAATACAAACCATGTGCAGGGGCAGTTTGCCCCCCCCCCTCTCTCTTTCCATCCAGCAAAAGGGTTTTAATGTGTGTTGGGTCAAATCTTAAAAGTCCAATATCAACAAGTGTTCCAACCATAATACGCACTTGATTGTGCAAAAAAGATTTTGATCGAATATTAATAACAATGTGATGATCTGTCGTCTTTTCAACAGTGCAAAGATTCATTGTTTTAATCGTTGTTTTGCTTTGGCAATGACTACACCGAAAAGCTTTAAAATTTTGCGTGCCCAAAAAATACGAAGCAGCTTCTTGCATTTTTAAAAGATCTAATGTTTTTTTTATATGCCATGAACGATTAATTTCAAAAACACAAGGTGAAGAGCGATTAAAAATATGATATTGATAAACTCGTTCTTTGGCACTAAATCTGGCATGAAAAGTATTATCAACAATTTCAGCATCCGCAATTGTTGCCCCTTTTTCTTGCATAAAAAAGTTTAATCCTTCTTTTAATCGATGAGGCGATATGTTTTTTTCTATATCAACATGACCAACTTGTCCTTTTGCATGAACGCCTGTATCAGTCCGTCCAGCACCCATAAGGGTTACCTTTTCATGCGTCATTTGAAAAATACTCTGTTCAATAAGCTCTTGAACGGAAAAAAAATTTTCTTGCCTTTGAAACCCATAAAAACAAGAACCATCATATTCAATAGTTAACTTATAGCGAGACATTTTCTTAAATATTAGAGCTTTCTAAGGCAGATTCTATTGGATCTTAAGTTAGAGTGTAAACATATAAAAATTATGAAGCATAAAAAAAATATGCCACCAACTAAAAAAAATGGTGGCATATTATTAAAATTACTTATAATTAATTTACATATTTATAGACAAGTGTATACGTACGTCCACCTAAGTTTTGTGTTGGTGCTGGTGATGGTAAATCTTGAGCAGAAACAACTTGAATATCTCTTGCTGCAGTTGCTGCTTCATATAAGTTTGAAACAGTTACAGCTGTTGAATCCGCACATTTCCAAACGTTAAAGGCTTTACAGTTTGGACCAAAACAAAGTGATGTAATTGTTTGTGAAGCCAATGCTGTACCTTTTGTTGCAACACGAACATAAAGGTTTCCTGATTTTTGTGCATACCATGATAAAATTGTATTACCTGTTGTGTTACAATCAATTGTTGCTGTACCACCTTCTTGAATGAATCCACCAGAAGTAAAGGTTAATGCACCACCGTGAATAACAAGTGCAGCTTTATCTGGAACAATACCAGGTGTCATTGTTGCTGCAGCAGCTGCTACGTTATTTATTGTGCAAAGATGACCTGTTGTATTTGCAAGTGAACCATCTGAGTTAATTGCACTAATTGCTGTTGTACCTGAATATGCCATTCCAACTGTCATTGCTACAGCTGCAAGGCGTGCATATACCTTATGCTTTTTGTTCATCATAATATTTTCTCCTAAACTTATGAACGTTATTGATCCCCAAAAATGGGGGCTTATTTAAAAAGCACAATTTTTGCCTAAAATTGCACCCTATTTGCTTGATTGCCCAAGCAAATTTCTTAAAAATTTTATTTTGATCTCTCTTTCCTAAAGACACGACAACAAATACTCCTTATTTGGTGTTGAAATAGTACTGGCTATATAATCCAGCCTATAGGACCATTATAGCTTGTCAATTCTTAACAATTTCTTAATATGAAACATATTAAAAAAATAATTTTGACATAAAAAATGTCCAAAATTTTTATTTTTGGACATTAAAAACAATCGTTAATATTTAAGACATTACTTTTTTATCTTTTTAAGCTCCATGACGGAAAATGCAGCAAGATTAATAAGCCCTCTTACTGTGCACGTTGAACTTGCAATATGGGCAACATTATTAAGGCCTTGCAAAAGGGGGCCAACTGTTAATGCATTTGTTAAGGAACTAATTAGCTTATATCCAATATTAGCTGCGTCAATATTGGGCATAACCAAAAGATTTGCCGAATGAATCAATTTTGAATCAGGTAACCAACGATCCCTAATATGGGGTAAAAGGGCTGAATCAGCTTGCATTTCGCCATCTATTTGTAATGATTGATACTTTTCTTGTAAAATCTTTGTTGCTTGTTTCATTCGAACTGAATCTTCACGTTTGTTACTACCAAAGTTAGAACCTGACAGTAACGCTATTTTTGGTTCAATATTAAAGGATGACATTGTTTCAATTGAAAGATCGACCATTTCAATCAATTCTTCAACCGTTGGATAAGGTATTAAAT
>JAGOTX010000073.1 GCA_018061565.1 Pseudomonadota bacterium | reverse complement strand
GTTCTAACGTGTGATACTGAATTTGGTATTTGTGCTGCATGTTATGGACGTGATCTTTCACGTGGTACAAAGGTAAATATTGGTGAAGCGGTTGGTGTTATTGCTGCCCAATCTATTGGTGAGCCAGGTACACAGCTTACAATGCGTACATTCCACATCGGTGGTGCAGCGCAACACGGTTCAGAACAATCAACACTTGAATGTGCACACGCTGGTAAAGTTCTTATTAAAAACAAGAATATTGTTAAAAACAGTACTGGTCACAACATTGTCTTGTCTCGTAACTTGGAAGTTGCCATTATGGATGACAATGGTCGTGAACGTGCAAGCTTTAGAATCCTTTATGGTTCTAGAATTCACGTTAAAGATGGTGATATGGTTGAACCAGGTCAACGCGTTGCAGAGTGGGATCCATATACAATTCCAATCGTTGCAGAAGCAGATGGTATTGTTCACTTCGTTGATCTTTTAGAAGGTCAATCTGTTCGTGAGGTTATGGACGAATCAACTGGTATTACAAGCCGTGTGATTATTGACTGGAACCAACAAGCAAGATCACAAGATCTACACCCAATGCTGAGCCTTCGTGATAAAGATGCTAAACCAATTAAATTGAAGAATGGTATTGAAGCACGTTACTTCTTACCAGTGGATGCGATTGTTTCAGTTTCTAACAACGTTGAAATTAAAGCCGGTGACGTTATGGCCCGTATCCCGCGTGAGACAATGAAAACACGTGACATTACAGGTGGTCTTCCACGCGTTTCTGAATTGTTTGAAGCACGTCATCCAAAAGATTCAGCTATTATTGCAGAATTTGATGGTCGTATTGAATTTGGTAAGGACTATAAAGCAAAGCGTCGTATTTCTGTTATTCCAGAAGGCAGCAATGCAACACCGATTGAATACTTAGTACCAAAAGGTCGCCATATTCTTGTTCACGAAGGTGACTTTGTGAAAAAGGGGGATATGTTGGTTGATGGTAATCCTGTTCCGCATGATATTCTTCGTATTCAAGGTGTTGAGGCCCTTGCAAGCTACTTAGTGAATGAAATTCAACAAGTTTATCGCTTACAAGGTGTTCCAATTAACGATAAGCACATTGAGGTAATTGTTCGTCAAATGCTTCAAAAATCAGAGATTTTGGATTCTGGTGATACGCAGCTTATTCTTGGTGAACATGTTGATAGAACAACCATTGATCGCATTAATAAGCAATTTGAAAGCGAAGGTAAACGTGGTGCCCGTTCAATTCCTGTTCTTCAAGGTATTACGAAAGCCTCACTCCATACAAAGTCCTTTATTTCTGCGGCATCCTTCCAAGAGACAACACGCGTCTTAACAGAGGCTGCTGTCGCTGGAAAAATCGATGTTCTTGCAGGTTTGAAAGAAAACGTGATTGTTGGTCGCCTTATTCCAGCTGGTACAGGAAGCATGGTTAATACACTGCGCCGCCTTGCAAAATTGAAGGACCAAGAACTTTTAGAAGACGCTAAAGAGAGAGTGGCTTAAAAAGCTTACTAGTAACTTAAATTTAAAAAGCCCCCAAGCACTTTGGGGGTTTTTTTTGAAATATTGTATTGATGCACATCTTTATATAAGCAAAGTACCTTTATTTTTTAATTAGCACTTGATTTTTATAAAAACACTACTATATTAATATCAGTTAAGCTTTATTTGCTAAAATAAATAAAAAATATTTTAGGTTAATAAAAAACCAAATAGGGAATATGCAATGTCTATATTTAAAAAAACAATATCTGCACTTTTAGTATCAGTAGGTTCTACTTTTGCTTCAGAAAGTGTTAATTCTGAACAAGTGCAAACCAATCCAATTAGGCCAGTATCTGAATGTTCTGTTGAATTTATAGCCGCACAACCCAGAATATTAGGGAATCCATTAACTTGTGCTGATTGGGATGAGTTTAGAGATCAAATTTATTATCGGACTCAACATGATAAAGAAAAAGAAGTTTTTGATACTTGGTCAGGTCAATTTACTTTATTGGATTTTTCTGAATTAGTTTCTGGAATTTTTCCAGAAGCTAATTCTTATACTTTTGGCTTAAACAACTCTCAACGTCTTATGAGGTTAAAAAAAGAAGCTCGGTTAAACGAATTACTTGTACCTGCAAATGAGATGTTTAAAATTACAAAAGAAAAAATCAATGCAGCGATCAAAGAGGAATGTAAAGAAGCTAATCAAAAAATAGAATCTGAACTAAAAATGAAAAATGATTGGATTAATAGGCATGTTCGTATTTGGGGAGCAACTTCAGGCAGACAGTTTTTTGATGAATATGATGAAATGACTATGGGTTTTCGCTTGGCACCTCATTATCAAAAAATTGAAGAAGTTAATCTTCGTTATCAGCAAGATCCTGAATTAATAGCCGCACAACAAAAATTTTTACAGGCAGAAGAGTCTGCTAAAAAACAGGTTGATAATGAATTTGCACAAGAAGAATTTGATTTAAATGTGAGGAAAATGATTAATGACATTAATGGGTTTTTAAGAGAGTTAGTCGCTGAATTTAATGATTCGATCAATTCTTTTAGTCTGAAAGGATTAAATCTTACATACGTGGATGGACCAGAACATAGACAAGCTTTATATGATTTCTGCCTTCGTAAAGAAAAGGAATTATTGGAAAAACAACAATAAGAAGTAATAGATTTTATATTCTTTCGGATTTTTTCTTTTCTGTCATTGACAATGAAGCAATCTAGGAAATATTAAAGCCCCCAAGTACTTTAGGGGCTTTTACCTAAAGGGTGGGTCGTCAAAACCCCTAAGCTTTCTTGAATGAAGCTGATCAACACCATTTTGAAGAAGTACCTGAACGGTTTCAAGGCCAACTAAAAGATGTTGGCGAACACGTTGTTTATAAAATTCATTAGCCATTCCTTGAAGTTTTATTTCCCCATGAATTGGTTTGTCTGAAACACAAAGAAGTGTACCATAAGGTACTCGAAACCGAAATCCGTTGGCTGCAATTGTTGCAGATTCCATATCCACAGCGATTGCTCTACTTTGTTGAATGCGTTCATACATTTGAACGGATTGTAATTCCCAATTTCTGTTATCTGTCGTAATAATTGTGCCAGTTCTCAGGTGTTCTTTTATTTGGTTTTTTCGGCTTTGCGTTATTTTTGAAGCGGCTTCTTGTAATGCCAGCTGAACTTCTGCAATTGCTGGAATTTGAATCCAAAGGGGAAGGTCTTCATCCAATACATGGTCTTCCCTTGAATAGGCATGTGCTAATACGTAGTCACCCAACGCTTGACTTCCCCTAAGGCCAGCGCAGTGGCCAATCATTATCCAACAATGGGGGCGAAGAACGGCTAAGTGATCTGTAATTGTTTTTGCGTTACTGGGGCCAACGCCAATATTAATAAAGGTTATGCCTTGCCCATCTACACGTTTTAAATGGTAGGTTGGCATTTGGGGTAGGTGTTCGCTTTCTTCATCAACAGTGTTTGGCGAATTTCCATAGATTAGTTGATTATTAGGGCCAATAAGGGCAGTGTAAGGACTATCCTCCTTATCAATCATTTCTTTACCATAATTAATAAAAGCTTCTATATAGCGTTGATAGTTTGTAAGAAGAATAAAACTTTGAAAATGATCCGGCGATGTGCCTGTATAGTGATGAAGTCTGTGGAGCGAATAATCTATGCGTTCTGCCGAAAAAAGAGAAAGCGGTTTAATTCCATGTGGGTTTTTATATGTGCCATTGGCAATTGTGTCATCTATGCGGCTTAAGTCTGGTAAAACAAAACCCTCTTTTATTTGAGCAGTTTGTTTTGGTGTTAACGAAAGCGTCGAATGATCAATAACAAAAGGAAGGGGCATTGGTAAATCGCTTTGTCCGACCATCACTTCTGTTTTGTGGTTTTCAATTAATAAATCAATTTGTTCAACATAATAACTATCAAACACATCAGGGCGTGTTACTGTTGTGTAATAAAGACCACTTTCTTGAACAATACCAAAACTTAAACGTCCATTTAGTTTAATGTCTTCTGGGTTAATTAAAAAAGCAATCGCTGGATAGTAAGCTGTATTAATTTCTTTTTTTGATTCACCTGAACAAATATTATCAAAAGAACGAATCAGACGCGCTGTATTAATATCGTAGAGTTCATGAATATAGTTAACTGCTTCTCTTGCCGATTTAAAATGCTTTCTATGCGTTAAAATGCGGTCTAAAATATTAACATCTGTCAATAAATGTACCTATTGATTCTGATTGATACCTAATAGATTACGCGAAAATTCAAGGCTTGTAAACGGATTAAGGTCTTCTACCGTTTCACCAACGCCTATAAAATGAATGGGCAGTTGATATTTTTGCGATATAGCAACAATAATACCGCCTTTTGCTGTGCCATCGAGTTTTGTTAAAACAAGGCCTTGAATGGGAACAGTGTTTTTAAATTCTTCCACTTGATGCAGCGCATTTTGGCCTGTTGTCGCATCCAGTACCAGAAGTGTTGTATGGGGGACGGATTCATCTAATTTTTGAAGGACGCGAACAATCTTTTTCATTTCATCCATTAAATTTGTTTTTGTGTGAAGGCGTCCTGCTGTATCTATTAGTAAAAGGTCAGCGTTATCTTCTTTAGCTTTTTTTAATGCGTCATAGGCAAGTGCTGCAGAGTCTGCTTTCTCATGGGGGGATGAATGAAATGTAAAGCCAACACGATTTGCCCATACTTCAAGTTGTTCTTTTGCCGCTGCTCTAAATGTGTCACAGGCGGCAACGTGAACGTTCTTTCCTTGGTTTTTAAAATAATGGGCAATTTTTGCAATATTTGTTGTTTTACCTGCTCCATTAACACCAATCACAAAAACAACATGGGGTTTTTGGTTGTTTAATTCTAAGGGAATGGCAACGGGTTCTAAAATTTTTGCAATATACTGTGCAATCCATTCCTTAACGTCATTTTCAATAACGTCTTGATCTAGTTTTTCTTTTGCTAAATTATCGCGAATAGATTTTGCAACAACGGCACCAAAGTCGCCTAAAATCATGAGCTCTTCTAATTCGTCAAGCATATCCTTATCTAAACGGCGGCGTTTAAACAAGGTTGTAAATTGATTGTTAATTGTATCGGCTGATTTTTTAAGACCAGATTTTAGTTTTTCCCACCATGGCATGGCGTTATTCCTATATTATTAAATGCTTTTCGTTTAAGCATTTTGAATGAATTTTTAAAAAAGGTAAATGCTCCTTTTAAAAATTGAGGTTTAGGTACACTACTTTTCAAAAAGAACTTTTTGTTTTTCAATAAGTTCTTTAATGCCATTTTCTGCAAGATCAAGCATTTTGTTGAGTTGATCTCGTGAAAAGGGGGTTTGTTCAGCACAAGCTTGAATTTCAACAAGATGACCACTTCCTGTTATAATAAAGTTTGCATCCACTTCTGCTTTAGAATCTTCTAAATAATTAAGGTCTAAAACAACTTCACCATTTACAATTCCACAGGATATGGCCGCTATATAATCTTTTAAAGGTAATTCGCTTAAAATCTTTTTATCAACCATTTTTTGTAATGCTTGACGAAGGGCAACATAAGCACCTGTAATACTGGCTGTTCTTGTTCCACCATCGGCTTGCAGAACATCACAATCTATTTTAATTTGTCTTTCGCCTAGTTTTTTAAGATCCATAACAGATCTTAAGGAACGCCCTATTAGACGTTGAATTTCTTGTGTTCTGCCTGTTTGTTTACCTCTTACAGCTTCACGATCTGTTCGATCATGCGTTGCACGCGGTAACATGCCATATTCTGCTGTAACCCAACCAGAACCTGTATTTTTTAGAAAAGGTGCTGTTTTTTCTTCAACTGTGGCTGTACAAATAATATGCGTATCTCCAAATTTTACAAAGCAAGATCCTTCTGCATGTTTTGAAAAACTTGGCCCTAAAAACACCTGTCTTAATTCATCTACTTTTCGTTTATCTTGGCGCACAGTTTTTAATCCTTATAAAAAATATATTCACAAAGGTATTATATTTAGTGGATTTTATCAAATGAAAAGACTGTTACAAAATGAAAATAAAATAATGTACATTGAGGTTGAAATCGTATAATGTCTGTAAGATTTTAAATGGAGAGTATGAAATAGTGGATAGTCTGAAAGGATGGTATGAAAGTTTAATTTTGAATATTTTTGTTTTCTGATGGGGTCCGCCTGAGCTTCCCAAATCGCAAACGTCCGCCCCTCCGCCTCACACGAAGCAATAGTCACCCGGACACGTGTTCATCTTTTTTTAAAAAAGAG
>JAGOTX010000008.1 GCA_018061565.1 Pseudomonadota bacterium | reverse complement strand
GATTTTAAATTATTAATTTGTAGATTCCTGCCTTTGCAGGAATGACAACTCTCATTTTGCAACAGTCACAAAGATTAAATAGAAACTACTGTTTTGGAACAAACAATTGATAAAGAGTATCCATAACAGATAGTTCTAACGGAAGAATCCCTTTTTTAATCTTCATTTCGTGGGATAATACAGTTAATAAACTTTCGGCATTAATATGGGCATCACGGCCAGATGTCACATTTTTTGTAAAGCGTGAACCCAATATTCTTAAAATTGCAATGCCATCGTCTTTCATAATGGTTGAATCATTCCCCATAGCAAGGTGAATATTAAAAGGGTTAAACCCACCTTCTTTCTTAGGTGTGGCAACATCACTAATGCTTTGTTTTAATGCTTCAGGCTCAAACAGTTTATGTTGTTCTACTTTTAGAGTATTTTTAACCACCAATTGCTTTTTTCTCCAAACCTGGTATTTGAATCATCTCCATCAATGTTGCAAGCTCTTGCTTTGCTGCAATATGGGACAAGCTAATTGCTGTTCTTGTTTCAGATAAGTCTAAAAGGGTTATACCATTTAAGAAAAGTTCCCTAAAAATAACGCGTTCCCCAAAGCCAGATGCTAAACGATACCCAATCCTACGTGATAATGATTTTAATACCTTATCAACTTCTTCCTTGTTTCGTGAGCTAAGGTGACTGAGCCTGTTTCTCACAACAATCCAATCAATTGAACCACGGCTTCGAATCGCTTTTTGTTTTTTCTGTTCCCAAACCATTTCAGAATAGGTGCTTGGTCTTAAAATATCTAAAGACTCAGAATTTAAACGAACCAACATATCAAGGTCAATAAAGCTATCGTTTAAAGGGGTGATAAGCGTATCTGCATAGGAATGGGCAAGCCGTGAAAGGTGCGTATCACTTCCAGGGGTGTCAATTACAATATAATCCATATCCTTAAAATCATCGATAATTTCTGCCATTTTCTCACGTTCTTCTTCTTCTGCTTTTGTAACGTAATCAAGTGTACTTCTAAAAATCATACGGTGATCTGGAAGGGGTAAATCTTCCTTTAAAGATTCAGCTCTTGCTTTTCTATTTTCAACATAACGGGATAAAGTTCCCTGTCTTGCGTCAACATCCAACGACCCAACCATATAACCAGATCTTAAGAGCGATGTAATAATATGCATGGAAAGTGTTGATTTACCTGTTCCACCTTTTTCATTTCCTAAAACAATGACATACGGTTTTTTATTCAACACAAAATCTCTTTTTATAGCCTATACAAATGTTATTATAAGACTCTTATTGCTGAATGCAAACTTTTTTTAATACAAATACATACTATAATCTTTTTATCATTTAATTTGACTAAAATTTAATATATATTTTTATTTATTTAATCTGATATTATGCTCTATCAATTACAGATCGTTCTTTAACATTTTTGCAAAAGCATGTGTCGCATCTTCTGATTGCAGTTTTGCAATACTTTTAGACTTTTCTGTTAAAAGATGGGGGTTATCCATTAAATCAGATAAAAGCTTTGCCAAAACACGCGGGCCTGCTTCTTTCTCATTTAAAACCCAGCAAGCATTTTTATCTTCCACATTTTTTGCATTTTTTGCCTGGTCGCCTTCAATTGCCGCAGCAAAAGGGAAAAAAATTGCTGGTCTTTTAGTATGAATAATCTCAAAAACAGAGGACGATCCCGATCGTGCAATAACTAAATGCGCAAACTCATATTGATTTTCCATATCATTAAAAAAAGGCTTAATCGTTACAGAAACAGGAAGCGTTTTATATTCGGCGTAGGCTAAATCAATCTGATCGGCTTTGCATTGCTGGTGAATCACAAATCGCCTTTGTTGATCAACGGATAAATCATTAATAGCATCTGGAATAAGCTTTGTAAAAAGGGACGCTGCTTGGCTGCCTCCAATCACTAAAAGGTGAAATGGTTCATCCTCTCTAGGTTCTATATATGTATAGTTTTTATGTCTTATTGCTGATCGAACAGGCATTCCTGTGACAATTGTTTTTGCCATATAATCTGTTTTGGTCCCATGGAAGGACACACATATTTTTTTTGCAAACTTTTGCAAAAACCGATTTGCCTTTCCAAGGAAAGAATTTCCCTCATGAATAACAATGGGGATTCTTAAAACAAAGGCCGCTAAAATACCTGGCATTGTAGGATACCCACCAAAGCCAACAACAAGTTTTGGCCGATCCAATATAAAACGAATGGTATAACTTAAAAAGGCACCAAATAAAGAAAAGGGGTAAAAAAACTTTCCTAAAGGAGGGAATGACCTATGAATGGCAACTTCAACAACATTCATATTATGGGGAACAAATCGGAATCCTCTTTGATCCACACAAAATGTAACTTTTTCATCTAATTTTAAAAGTTCTTCCTTTAAGGATAGTGCAGGAAAAACATGCCCACCAGTGCCACCACATATAATTGCAATACTATTTTTCATAAAATTATCAATACTCCATCTGACCATGACGCTCTCTTGTAAAGGCTAGCAACATTCCCATGCTTATGCCAAGCGCTATTTGCGACGATCCACCATAACTAATAAAAGGCATCGTCATACCTTTTGTTGGAATTAAATGTAAGGTGGACGCCATATTCACAAATGTTTGAAGCGCAAATTGAGCCGCCAAACTACACGTTCCAAGAACAATAAAAATACTTGAATCTTCCATCGTTCGAAGTAAAGATCTTACAATAATAAAAAGAAATAAAAGAACAATAATACTGCAGACAATAAAGCCAAATTCTTCACCAGTTACAGCAAAAACAAAGTCCGCATGGGCATCGGGAATATGTTTTTTAACAATGCCTTCTCCTGGTCCTTTGCCAAAAAGCCCCCCATTCATAAACGCTTCTAAAGATTGTGTTATCTGATAAAGTTCTTGCTTTGTATCCCCTGAAACCGGGTCTAAAAATTGATCAATACGCTTTGTAACATGGGGAAAAAACATATAAGCCCCCATAAGGCCAACAATGGCAGCCCCAAAGACAATGCCAATCCAAATAAAAGGAATGCCTGACAAAAAAAGTTGAACACACCAGGTAAAAACAATCACAACTGTCATGCCAAGGTCTGGCTGCATCATTAAAAGGCCAACAATACACGTCATTAAAAAGAAGGAGATTAAAACCCCTGGAAAATTTGATTTTTTTGCTTTTTCAGCAAACATCCAAGCTGTCATAATAGCAAAAAAGGGTTTCATGAATTCAGATGCTTGAATCGAATTTCCTGCCAAGTTTAACCATCTTTTGGCTCCTTTAATCTCTACCCCATAAAAAAGTGTTAACGTTAAAAGGCAAAGACACACTAAAAAGCCAATTGTTGCAAACCGTCTTACCTGAATTGGCGTTAAAAGGGATACAACAAAAATTAAAAACACAGCAGGAATCGTCATAACAAGATGACGTTTAACAAAGAAAAACGCTTCAAGATTAAGACGATTTGCAACAGGTGGGCTTGCTGCAAAGCTCATTAAAATACCAACAGCAATTAAAGCTAAAACTGCCATTAATGACCAACGATCAATTGTCCACCACCATCTACCAATTAAACTATTATCGCGCCTTATAAATGTGGTTCTCATGATTTATGTGCCTTTATTCATTCTATTTTTTGCTAAACATGGAAGGATTTTCCGCATCCACAACGGCCTTTTTCATTTGGGTTTAAAAAAGTAAAGCCTGCCTTAACATCCGTTTCTTGGTAATCCATTTCTGTACCAATGATATATAAGACTGCTTTTGGATCAACCAGAATATGAATATCTTCAATAACAAGCTCTTCATCACCTTCAAACTTTTCGTCAACATATTCAATTGCATAAGAAAGGCCCGAACATCCCTTTGTTTTAAGACCAATCCGAATACCATAGGACGGCTTTTCTCTTTTTAAAAGCAATTCTTTAATGCGACCAATTGCGGACTGGCTAACAGTCATAGGAAAATTATTCATTCAATGTCATCCTCACCTTTTAAATGCCATACGATTTTGGCATGTTTTTTGCATATATAAAAGCAGAAATTTAATTTTAATTATAGTATATGTTAAAAACACTCAAAAAAGTCATCTTAATTTTGTGTTTTATTCTATGTAATTGCATTCTATTGTCTTCTTTTTCCATTGCGCAAGATGAAGCTTCAACTGCTCTAAAAAAAGGGCCAACTATTAAAAGAATTTTAGACACAACAACATCACCTGCAAATAAATTTTTTGAAAAAATTCGTATTAAAGACCTTGCCACATTTGAAGGTATTCGTGACAACCAACTTATTGGATATGGTCTTGTTGTTGGTTTAAATGGATCAGGGGATACGTTAAGCAGTTCGCCTTATACCAAAGAAAGCCTTGTCAGTATGTTAGAACGCCTGGGCGTTAATATTAGGGACGGCAAAATCCCCGCAGGTAAAAACGTTGCAGCCGTTATGGTAACAGCAAATCTTCCCCCCTTTGCAAGGCACGGCACAAAGATAGATGTTAACGTTTCAGCACTGGGTGATGCAAAAGACTTAAGGGGAGGCGTTTTACTTGTAACCCCCCTCTATGGTGCAGATGGTGAAGTTTATTCAGTCGCCCAAGGTAATGTTTCTGTTTCAGGGCTTACTGCAGCAGGGACCAACGCCTCTGTTACAAAAGGTGTTCCAACAGCTGGTACAATTGTTAATGGTGGTATTGTTGAAAAAGAAATTGATTTTGATTTTCAATCATTAAAAACACTTAATTTATCTCTTCGTAATCCAGATTTTACAACAGCTGAACGCATGACCTTTAAAATCAATACCTACTTTAATGATGAAATTGCCCATGCAAAAGATCCAAGCACTATTGCACTAACAATTCCAAAACACTTTAAAAATAATATGATTGGCTTTTTAACAGAAGTTGAACAATTAAGAATTCGCCCCGATCAAACAGCAAAAGTTGTGATCGATGACACAAATGGCGTGATCGTCGTTGGAAAAGATGTCCGCATTAGCCCTGTTGCCATTACACAAGGCAGCATAACAGTCACCATCTCTGAAGAACCCATTATGCAACAAACAAGCAATATAATAGGCAATAATAACACCGTTATTGTGGATGCAAGCCAAAATAATCAAAACAGCTCTCACAACAATAACAATAGTAAAAATACCCCCCCCCCTGGCCAAACAAGCGAATCAATGATTAGCCTATTAAAGCTTCAGTCATCGCGCCTTGAGGTCTTACAAAAAAAATTTGAAACAGAAAAAAAAGAAATCATTGAATCCACAGTTTCAGAAGTTGAAAAAAATGCACAAATAAAAACATTAGAAGCAAAACAAAAATTAGAACTTGAATCCTTCAACAATGAAAACAAAGAACAAATAAACAAGCTTAATGCTGTAGAACTTGAAAAATACAATGCCAATAGAAGAAAAAACAGCGATGACGATTCAAACAATCTTAATCCAGATTTTTCAACCACAGCGACTATTAATGAAGAAAAAGGGAAATTTACAATTTTAGATGCCGGAACCAATCTGGAAGATGTCGTCAATGGATTAAATTCCCTTGGTGTGACACCCAAAGAAATGGGATCAATTTTACGTGCCATTAAAGCGGCAGGCGCCCTTCAAGCAGATATAAAGGATACCTAAAATGATTAAATCAATTATGCCATCATTATCCAATACAATGCCCTTAAAAAATGTTTCATTTGATCATGACAATCAAGATGAAACAAAAAATGCAATATTAGAATTTTCAAAGATGTTTTTAACCTCTATTTTAAAACAAATGTTTAATGAAGACGAAAACAGCAGCCTATATGGCGATTCATACGGCGGTCAAATGTGGAAGTCTCTTTATATCGAAGAAATTGCAAAGCTTTCAGCCCATAGTATCGGTATTAGCGATATGATTGAAAAATCTATTTCAAAAAAAATCAATCCTTATCAAAAACAAGCCACAACGTCTTCTCAATCAACAAAAGAGGTGTTTGCATGACAGATATTTTAGATCTCCCCCCTGCTGCCACAGATTATAAAAAAGCGTATGACGATTTTTTAAACTGTTTAGAAGATGAAGAACGTTATATTTCAGAAATGGATTTAAACAATCTTCAATTTTTTGAACACAAAAAAAACACCTCTTTTAAGCAATATACATCAGCCTTAAAAGAACTTTTAGAACGTCTTCACACTTTAAAAGACAATTCATCTTTAAAAGCATTTTTAAAAGAAAGCCAAGCCATTATTCAACAAAAAATGGCATCGAATATGCGGCTTTTAAAAATTGAAGCATCTCTTTTAAATGGTTTGTTTTTAGATCTTTCAAAACAGTTTAAACGCCCAATTGTAACGTATGGAAGTTTAAAAAAATCCTACAAAACAAGCCATTTTGCAACATTACCAACAAAGGAATTATAAAAATGCCAACACGCATTGATTCAAATCTTTCTGCAACAAATATGCTCCGTGGTACAAAACTTGGACTAGATGTTGCAATGGGTAACCTTGCCACAATTGATGAGGATGTGCCCGCACAACGTGTTGTATCAAATGTTTTAAAAAACGGACAAGTCGAATATAAAACGGCCGATATTGTGAATGAAAGCGTTTTAAATCATGCACGAAATTCACTCCTCGATTTTGCACAAAACTCAGTTAAGCTCAATGCTTTAAAATCAATAGAAGAAACATTCGGTAAACAGGGGGATGAAAATAGCTTTGTTCATTTAGGAAGCAATATTAGTGAATCCTTCCATTTGTTAGCAACATCAACAAAGGAAGATTTTGCAAATTCAAAAGCCAAAACATTTAATGCTATTCAAAACTTTCTTCAGTCTGCTCAAAACTTTTCATCCAAACTACAAGATGTGCGTTCAGAAGCAGAAGTTAATATAACCAATAGTTTAGACGAAATAAACGCATGCCTTCAAAAAATTGCAGACTATAATCTTCTTGCAATGAGCAAAAATACCGATAATCAAACTGCTACCTCTGAACAAAGGAACGGTTTAAACAAACTTGCTAAAAATATTGGTTTCTATTCAAAAGAACAACAAGACGGCACCTTAAAAGTATATTCAGATCAATCAGGGCGTTACCTTCTTGTCGATAAAGGCCAATCTTCAACATTTACCTATACTCCAACAAACGACATTGATACATCAACAACCTTTAACCCCATAACCGTAAGCCATGCGGGTCAAACATATGCTGCACCAAGCGCACAAGATGGAAACGACTTTACAAATTACCTTACCTCTTTAAAGGGACCTTTAAGTTCAAACTTAAATATTAGAAATACTATTGCCCCCTCCCTTCAAGAACAAATCAATAAAGTTGGGGCATACATGTTTACAAACTTTAATGAATTTCATAACCAAGGTGTTTCAACGGCATTAAGAAGTACTATAAAAGGCGAAGGCATCTTAGGCGCTTCCTCCATTTTAGGAACAGAATCACTTGATTCAACACAAATGACAGGAAACATCCGCTTTGCCCTAATGAAGTCCGATTTAAAACTAGCTACCCCCCCCCTTAATGGCAAAACATCCCTTAACATTGATCTTAGCGAATTTAACACGTACCTTACGGACAACACTATTCAAACGTCTTCAGTAAATGATTTTGTAAATTTTTTAAACCAACAATTTACAACAAATGGGGTTGGTATAACGGCATCTGTAACAAATCATCAATTCACATTAACAGCGTCAGACTCTTCGCTTGGAATCGTTATGGGTGATGTTAATCCAACCAGTCTTCAAATAGTTAGTGAAAATTCAAGCGCGCCTTTTTCAGAATTCTTTGGTCTTAATAATCTTTTTTCAACAACAGTGAATTTATCTGATCCAGATTTTATTAACAAAATAAATATTAGACCAGACATCGCTTTAAATCGTGGTGATGCTTTAAGTGTTGGGCAACTCATAACAGATCAAGCGTTATCTCAAACATCCTCTGTCATCTTTGGCACGGCAATTGCAGAAAGTATATCAGATTCTTTTAAAAATGATGTTTTATCATTTTCTGAAACTGCAACTTTAGGCCAACGACAAATGACATTGCAAGACTATTTAAAAACAGTTGTCACAAATCATGAATCTATGATTTCAACAACAGAAGATAATAACAACCTTTTAAAAGCAACCTATGAACGTGCCAATAAAAGGGTTACAGAAACGTCAAAACTTTCAAGGGAAGAAATTCAAAATCAACTTTACGAATTCGCCTTTTTCCAAAAATATGTCGTTAACATCCTTCAGGTTTCATATTCAATGATGGATGCAATTACAGAACTTGGAAGAAGATAAGGGTATTAAAAAATGAAATTTGAAAACAACATACCAACAATTTACACATCTCCTGATCGTTTTTATGCAGAGCAACGCGCAAAAATAGAAAAAGAAAAAATAGAAGTGAGTGAACTTATTAAGAACAATGGTCATGGTGCAAAATTTTCCGATTATCAAAACGCATCGCAAATTATTGACCTTGAAATAAAACAAAACCAAACAAACGGCTATATTCAAGCATCTGAAAAAATGTCCCAAAAATTAAACTCTGTAACAGATGTTATTTCAAAAACACATAACCTAATGCTTAAATTTAAACAAGAACTAATGACAGTTAGAAATTCTAAAGAATCTCAACACAATAATTTTCAATCGAATATTCAAGATATTTATAATCAATTAGAACAGATATTGATAAACCCTTTTATGGGTGGCACGACAGAACTTTATAATGACCAATCTGTTGATTTTTCACTTCTTACCAATCCGCCATCGGAATCTTTGGCAGATTATTCATACTGTTTAGGCTGTGAATCTGGAACCAATGTCCACATAGATAATACCAACACGCTATGGGATATTTCAGGCGTTACAGCAAAAGACCCCCTTTTTGAACAATTCATAAGGTCCATTCGATTAGCAAAACTTGGCAATGAAACAGATCCCAAAGATGCTTATTTTTCGAAAGCATTAGATCTTTTAAACGTTGCAGAACAAGATGCTAACAATGCCTTATCGTCAACAAAACAGTTAAAAGAAACGATTGATGAAAAAATTTCTATAATGACCAGCGATAATGAAAAACGCCAGGAATTATATGAAACCGTCGCTGTAAAAAGTCTACCAGAACTTATTATTTTACAAGCCATGTTAAATAATGATCTAGAGACTTACTACAGCACACATGTCCGTGAAATGCTGTCAATGCAAACATTGTCGCAAATTACGCAAAAACTAATATAGTATTTTATGGAGTTTAAAAAATGCTAAAAAATCACACACTGTTAAAACAAAAAACATGCCAACATGTTACCATGAAAACACGCCTTGGAATGATTGATGTTAATCCAGAACATATCTATACCTTTGAAGAAGGACTTTATGGTTTTAGTGAAGCTAAAAGTTTTGTGATCGTTCCTATGCCAGGTATAGATGACGTTACGCCCTTTTTGTTAATGCAGTCGCTTGATGATGAACAACTATGTTTTGTTCTTCTTAATTCCAATCTTGATTATGGATCAACTGTAACAAATGTACCATCTTTATTGTTACAACAAGACATTGAACAAGTTGCACTTGCTCTAAATATTGACATTCATGATATTGCATTTTCATTCCTTGTTTCCTTCCAACAAGAAGGGGATGCAAAAATGACAATTAATACAATGGCACCACTGTTCTTTAGTCTTGAACAAAAACTTGCTTGGCAAGTGCTGCTAAACAACCCTATCTATAATGTTAAAGAGACAATTGGATAAAATATGAGGGGGGGGGTACCCCCAAATGTTTTAACTTTATAAAGGGTCACAAAAATAACGTCCACTAGCATTATCTATTGCTTCTTCAAAAACATGTTCACCAACTTTATAATGTTCAAGAATGATATCTCTGATTAAGGAAATATAGTCAAAATCACCATTGGATTCTTTGAGGTGATTTGTTATAAAGTCTGCAAGTGGCAACTTTGTTAAGTTTTGTGTTATTTTTTTAGCAACAATAAAGGGCTTTTTTGGTGTTTGATGTTGTAATATTTCCATAAATACAAAGGATTGATAGTCAGCTGAAAGTTGTTGATATGTTAGAACCTTAACTTCAAAACCAAACATCACTAATTGTACATTCAATGATTTTAGATCAGAATCATATACATCTGATAAAAAGAGATCTCCACCTACGGCAAGTTTTTCATAAATATTTTCTAAGACGACATTGTTAATTATGAAAGGGGCTTGTTTTTCAGATACACAATTTAAAACACACCAATCAAACATAATGGTTTGATATTGTTGAGGTGATTTTGCAAAAATCATAAACTCTGGTGAATTCATATCTATTTGAAAAAAGTGATGAGCGGTTTTTTCTTTAATTAAAGGAAACTCTTCATTAAATAGACGCTTATCTAAAAAATCGGCTTTTTCAATTAACGAAAGTCTAGCACCTGTTATCTCATTTAAAATACTTCCATCATAAGGCGTTGCACCAAGAACAAGTACATTTTTAGGCTTTGTAGGGTCTATAGCACTTAAACGCGTAACTTTTTGATTAAATGAGTGAGTCGCTTCAAACACGAGATCTAAAAAGTTTTCCTTACCTAATAAATCTGGTAACGCATTTTCTAAAGCAGAATATATATCCACGTCTCCAATACGCGTATCATCAAGGCATGACCCTGTTAAATTTTGAAACAATACTGTTTCAATGCGTTGTATCATATATTCATTTTGACGTTGATCTTGCGTTTCAGCAGCTGCTGCTGCATTTGTAAAATTTAAAACAGCAAAAAAAACTGCTGTAATAAAGATTGCTTTTTTAAAAATTTTAACCATAACATTTTCCTAAA
Source organism: Pseudomonadota bacterium (assembly GCA_018061565.1). Lineage (GTDB taxonomy): Bacteria > Pseudomonadota > Alphaproteobacteria > Paracaedibacterales > UBA11393 > JAGOTX01. The sequence continues at coordinate 14,029 of JAGOTX010000008.1, read as the reverse complement.
TATAATATTTTATATATTCTTCTATATAATCATTTCTTTATATCTTTTCAAGCATAAAGTAAAAATTATTTAAAAAAACTTAGCTAAGTAACCTGTAAGCATATAATAAAAAGGTATTCCAATACAAAGATTAAATGGAAAAGTTATAACAATGGCAGATGTTAAATAATATGAGGGATTTGCAAGTGGTAGTGCCAATCTTACAGCAGCAGGTGCCGCAATATAGGACGCGCTGGCAGACATTGCCGCCATCAGCGTTGTATTACCAATAGACATATTAAAAAACAAGCAGACAACAATTGCAAGAACCCCATTAAGAAGTGGCAATAAAAGCCCCATTAAAATAATACTTTTAGGAATAAAAGATTCTTCTTTCATTTTTAAAGCTGCAAAAATCCCCATTTCTAACATAAAAAGCACAAGAACCCCTTGAAAAGGATCCACAAAAAAGGGGCTTACCTTTTTATAGCCAATTTCACCAGAAATAAAGCCAATAAAAATGCCCCCTAAAAGTAGAAAGATAGATTTACTTAAAAGAATAGTTTTAATCTCTATCCACCAAGAAACATAAACTTTCTGTGCTAAAAGCAATCCAATAACAAGGCCTGGAATTTCCATCAATGCAACAAGAGCGATCGTATGCTTATCGTATGAAACAAGCAATTGGTCTAAAAACAACTGACATGTCATAAACGTTACTACAGAAACAGAACCATAATGGGCCGCAATGGCCGATGAATCGACCCTTGAATAATGAAACAGTCTTGAAATACTAAAAGCCAAAAAAGGCAAAATAATACCAAGACCGATCGTTATAAAAAAGGGTAGAATAAACGTATCCACAGAGCACGTATTAAATGCGGCCCCCCCCTTAATACCAAGGGAAAGTAATAAATAGACAGAAACGGCCTGATATAATCCATCTGGTAGCTTTAAGTCACTTTTAAAAACAACAGCAATAAAGCCTAAAAAAAAGGCTAATACAGCTGGTGAAAAAAGATTTGATTGTAAGGTTTCAAAAGGCATATGATTTATTGTGTGTCTTGTTCATTTTTTATTAAAATGGTGTTCCCGGCGGGATTTGAACCCACGGCCTTAAGATTAGGAATCCTACGCTCTATCCAGCTGAGCTACGGGAACGAAATGATTTTATAAATTTACTTTAACCAGTTGTGCTTTTGTTGTAAATCCAATTTCTGGAAATTCCATCTCTAAAGACAAAATGATACCATCCTTTTGTACAACTTGTGAAGTTATATATGACGGGTCCATATTCTTATCTAAAGGGTCAGAAACTGCCATTTGAATTAAAAAAGCATCCGTCAAATTAAGATCAGAAACCCCATTAATTTTTATTTTCGATGTAAAAGGCTGAATCATAGAATCCACTTGAAGAACTGTAAATGTTTCATTGCTGCCATCAAAAACAATACTGCTTCTAGCTGTTTTCTTATTTAAACCATCTTCAACGAGTGATTTTAATAAATGTAATGGAAAAACAGTGTTTTCTGGGAGCGATATTTTTTGATTATCTGGGATTTGGTAAATAACTTCTTTTTTATTGCCATCAAGCGTTGCTTTTCCACGAATTGTAACTTCTTCCTCTTTGTTCTGAGACGTTTTTAAATTGAAATGATAACGCTTTTGATCTTTTGATTCCCAGCTTGCAATAAATGTTTCAAAATCGTCTTTACTGCCATCATTATACCGTATTTCTAAAATAGAATGTTGTTCACTAATATAACCATCAGATTCCCTAATTGTAATAACAAGACTGCCAACAACGTCTTGAACATCTGGATTGTTATTTTTTACTAAGGATATTTTATATTCAGCGGTATGAGGCTTTATATTAATACATGTTGGTTTTTGATAATCACTATCTGCTTCTTGTTTGTTTTCTTGGGGTGTATTATTTTTTAAACAATTATCATTTTCAGCAAAGGAATTTAACGATAAAAAAAACACAAACGCAAAAAAAGTAAAAAACAAAGTAAATCTCTATATCAATATTATGTTTTTGATCATATCAAAAAATAACAATATTTTTAAATATCAACTAACATTCTTTAATCCACATAATCATATTGTTGCCAAAACGCAACATGATATTCTTTAATATTCTTTTTAAAAAAGTTTTAAATAATGTCAAAAAAATAAAGATTTTAAGTGTGAATTTTTTTATAATGAATTTTATACACTTGATTTCACAAAAAAGGGATAGAAAAATGAACGAAGTTACAGATCAAACGATTGATGCGGTTTTATCAGAAAATACACTGCCGGTTTTAATTGATTTTTGGGCAGAATGGTGTGGCCCTTGCCGCATGTTAGCACCTGTTTTTGAAGAAGTTGGGGCATTAATGGCTGATAAGGTTGCCTGTTATAAATTAAATGTTGATGAAAGCCCAGAAACAACACGACGCTTTCATGTGATGAGCATTCCAACATTAATATTATTTAAAGACGGTAAAGTTGTTGCAACATCAACAGGTTTTAAATCAAAAGAAGATTTAAAAAGATGGATTGAATCATTCTAAATAAAACGTAAAAACGTTCTTTATAACTGTGGCGTTACTTAAAAAACATTTTTTATGGAGTTATTATGGGATTCGTTTTTATTTTCTTAATTGTTTTAAGTCATCTTAATACGTTAAATTGCGCATTACAAAGAGAACCCTTTAGTGATAATATTCTTCCTCATTCACAGATACAGAGGTCTTCAAGAATAGTAAGCAATTACCCTATAGATGATCATTGTTTGGTGGATATTAATTGCCCTTATTCATATGATAATTGGATTGAGAAAAATTCTGCCATTAATTTTGATTTTGTTTATTCTTTTGCAAAATCAAGAAATACAAATCTTGAACAGTCTATAAAGAATGAGTTAAGTTTTTTGGAACATCTTTCAACGCTAATTACCAGTATAAATGAACGAAAAACCGTTGTTGATTATACTGATTTAAACATGCAATATGCAATTCTTTTAAAAAATATTCAGTTGTATAACCGAAAATCTATCAACGTTCAAATACTTTTAAAGAGTAAAGATAAAAATTTAATTTTTAGTGACAATGAAAATCAATATATTCAAAATATACATTTAATTTTATCTGCTTTAAGTCTTTCATTTTCAGAAGTCTCAAACGAAATACAGGATATTTTAAAAGAACAGGCATCAAAAGATGTTAAAAACCAAAAAAGTTCAGATCCATTACGATCATTTACATTTTTAGAGGCCATTGAGGATACATTACCTAAAAAAAGCAAGTCAGAAGAAAAAAAAACCTGCTGTATATCATGAAAAAACTGCACGATTTTAATGCATGCAGTTTTTTATAAAGTGTAATTTTAATATCCTAAAGGATTGCTATCGTTATTAAGTGGCAACAGACGTTTTAGTTCGTCAATTTTTTCTCTATTTTCTATCCAAGAATGAAGGGCTGCTTCTTTTAATCGTGCTATAATTTCTGGTGAAATTTTATCGAGTCGAATTGATTTTCCTTGAATTGTTGGATTAAACCTAAAACGGATGACATCTGGCCTGTATTGCAAACTTTCTTCAACAACTTCTTGTTGCCCCCTTAAAAAGTAGTGGGGAATTTTTTTTGCAATATTCCAAAGAGCAACATGCCTTAGGGATGAATATTTTTCTTTAGAATCTGGGAAAAATCCTGTCCCAAGGGATACAAGTACAACTTTAGAAAAATTAGAAAAATGTTCATAAGCTAAGTTTATACCCACAAGAGACGGATTATTCGCAACAATTCCGCCGTCCATATATTCGTGGTTGTTACTCGCTTTATGGGATTTAAAATATCCTGGTGCTGCTGTCGTTGCAAGAATAACGTCTTTAACGGAAAGCTTTTCTTTATCTTTTGAACTAAATACTTTAAGTTTACTTGTCCCATCTGAAGTTAAGTCATAAGCTGTTGCAAATGTTGGAATAACCCCGTCTTGATAAAGGATGTTGCCAGCAAGATTATCAATTAGTTTTTTAAAAGGAGTTGTTTTATATTTTTCACCGGTAAGACCAAAAAGGGTATGCCATTTTGTTTGAAAAACTTTAGGATAGTGTTTTAGGTAATAATCAAGCAAAAAACGTGCTGAATATTTTGCTTTGCCTGTTTGTGAATCTTTAATGTTTAATAGGGCCGTAATTTGCCCGCCAACAGATGTCCCTCCCATCATATGGAAAAGTTCTGTTGTATGTTTTTTCGTTTCTTCCTCTAAAAGAGCTAGAAAATAGAGTTCTAAAATGCCACGGATACCCCCCCCATCGAGTACAAGAATGCGTATAGAGTTGATGGGCGAAATTAAAGTCTCGCAAAACTTCACTCTATCCAAACTTTCAGGACAAAGCTTTGGTGATACCCAAGACGGATTGTTTAAAAGGGATGGATTTGAGTATAAACTTGAATGATGTTCTAATCTATGTGGAAAATCAATATGCCTTGCTGATGGTGTGTAAAGATCGCTTAACTGATATGTTGATAATATATCTACATTATTATGATCAACGTCATTATGATCAGCTTCATGGTCTGATAGTTCAGACGAAGCAATACTACATGGTCTTTTTGCTCCAGAACGCGATGCGTTATCGATTTTATCTGCTAAGTTATTGATTTTTTGTTCCAGTGTTAAGATACTTTGCAGCATATGCTCAGGTGCTTGTGTGCTTGGCATTGATTGTGATAAAGATTTTTCTTCAAGTTCCGTTATACGATTATGAAAACCTAAAAGATGATCTTGAAAATTCTTTGCAGAACCATTCAGGCTTGATATATCCAATGGATCTCTATGAATTTCTTCAAATCTTACTTTGTCACGGGATAGCATTTCTTCGTCATTTGAGCTTAATCCAGGTGATGTTGTCGTTGGTGATATATATTGAACATTTCCTTGTTTAAAAAACGCTTCACTATTTTCGAGTAAAGGTATTTTTTGTTTTTCTTCCATTGCAAATGTAAAGGTGCACAGAAAAGGAATAATATAAAATAGCTTACTTTTTTTTCTATTCCATTTTATAAGGGGGTAAAGATTTTTGCTATATAACATAATAGCCTCCATAAATATTCTATCCACAAATCATGTATCAGAAAATAGTTAACAAATAGTTAATTTATTTATTAGAATTATTGTTGAACATTTAAATTAGATTATTTTATCAGTTTTTTGTTCTTGATTCTCCCCTGTTGTGTCATTCCCACGAAGGCGAGAATCTAAAATACCTTACTTTAAGGAAGAGTAGATTAGACAAGAAGTTTATTTTTTAAAAAGAGTCTATTTAAATAGGTTTTAATTTTTAAATTCTTCTTTTTACCCTGTTTTTTCTTCAGGTTGATAAAATTATTACATTGCTTCCATGTGAAATAGACATGTCATTGTATGTATGCGAACTGAACTGTATTTAAGTTACTAAAAGGTTTGGCAAATATTTCACCATTTTCAACACGCAAAAAACGCGCTACGGGAATATTAGGAGTGAAGAGATCATCTATTCCAGATGTTACAAATATATCATCATCAACACAGTTTTTTATAAACTCATCATCGGCTGCTCGATCAATAAATTCAACTTTTAATTCGTTTGTTCCTTGCCCAATTAAAAGAGCTTGTTCGCCAGATTTTTTAAGTCGAACAGGCACTCTAGAATGACAGTCTGTAATTGTCATAACTTTGACTTTTTTTGAGCTATTCTCTATCACACGGCCTATTAATCCATTTTCAGATAAAACTAATTGATTTTGTGAAATGGGCGTATTCAAATCAACTTTTAAAAACATATAAGAATGTGGAAAAATATTTTCTGTTCCAAGAACTCTTGCAAATATAGGGTTACATTCACTAAAGTCAATTTTATCGAGGATATTTTTAATTTCTTTAAGGTCATCGATTAAAAGTTCTTTTTGTTGAATATTGCTTTTTAACATTTCAACTTCTTCTTTTAAACTATTTTTTTCTAATAATAAATTTTTATAAGAATAGAAAGAATCATAAATATTTTCTATTGTTTTTATGGGGCTTTGTGTAATGGAAATTAAAGCGGATTCAATGTACATCTTACCTATTTCTAAATAATCCGTCTTAAATAGGTATTTAGTACCAATATGTGTTGCAGATAATAAAGAGATTAAAAAACTAACTTTAAACAAAGCAGACTTAAAAAATAAAGACAAACGCCCTTTGAGTGTTTCTTTTGATTTTTTTCCTGAAAAACGTGAATCAGCTGGCATAAGGTTTATGTTAAATGGTGGGCCCGGTAGGACTCGAACCTACGACAACTCCGTTATGAGCGGAGGGTTCTAACCAACTGAACTACAGGCCCAAAAATAAATACAGTCCCCTCATTTTTACCATGTTTTAAGAAAAAGAATCAAGCGTTTTTCTTTTTAAAAACAAAGATATTTTAATAGATATCCCCCCCTACACAGTTAATACAGGATAAAAAGGGGATAAGATAAAAATAATTATGACTTAAAAATCTGAAGTGTCTTCTTGATGGGGTAAAGATTCTCCCTCTAGTATATTTCCACCCATTGCACTTGGTGAAAATGGCAATTCATCACTTAATCTTTTATTTAATTCTTCATCTGTTTCTATTTTCTTACCTTGCAATAGTTTTGGCAAGGTCGGTAATGGTGGTGGTGGAAGCGGTTCGGATACTGATGCTGTTGCTTCATTATTATCTTTCACATCGTCTGACTTTGCAAGATCATCGAGTTTTGGCAAGGTCGGTAATGGTGGTGGTGGAAGGGGTGCGGATACTGATGCTATTGCTTCACTACCATCCTTCACTTCTTCTGACTTTGCAAGATCATCGAGTTTTGGCAAGGTCGGCAATGGTGGTGGTGGAAGCGGTGCTGGTGCTGATGCTATTGCTTCACTACCATCCTTCACTTCTTCTGGCTTTGCAAGATCATCGAATTTTGGCAAGGTCGGCAATGGTGGAGGTGGAAGCGGTGCTGAAACATCTTCATTATTTTGCAATATTGGTTTGTTATTAATGCTTTGAGCTTTAGAAAAAGCTTCCGTTTCACGCTTTTTACTATCCGCTATTTTTTCAGGCTGCGTAAGTTCAAAATACGTTTTTTCATCTAACAATCCTTCTGAAGATAGCCAGTAAGCCCATGTTTGAGTATTTTTAAATATATTAGCAATTTTTGCTGTTAATTGTTTTTTATTATCTTCGCTGGACTTTGCAAGGTCAATGACGTCTTTCATACTTCCTGGACTCATAGGATTAAGATAAAAAAGATCAAATGGTTTTACGTTTTTCTTTTCAAATCTTTCAATTGCGCTAATCCAAAATTTTTTTTGAGAATCTTTTAATGTTGCAGATTCTACTTTTTCTTTAAAAGAAGCTAATTCTTGATCTGTAAATCGACGAAGATCTGTTGTTAACATCTTATGAAGTTGTCGTTCAAAGGTCCACCCCTGTGGCTTTAAATTCTTATTATTCTCTGCATAAAGGCAGGATACCGCAGCAATTAAAAATGTTATTTTTTTCATAAAATATAATCCTTTAAAAGAAAATGAATAAACTTTAAGCCTTTAAAAAAGCCCATCTATAAAAAGAGTTTAGTGCATAAAAATTAAGATTCAGTTAATTTCCTAAAGTTTTAGAACGTCGTGGCATTTTTTCTCATTAGAATCAGATCTTCAATTGTATCAAATTCTTTTTTTTCTTTTTCATATTCTAATGTGCTCTTTAAACGATTGGATATTGTTTCATACGATTTTTCAATTTTAACGTATTCCATCATTTCATCATGAAGGATGTTATATTCTTCTAATAAGATTTCCTTTTCTATTAAAAGGTTCTTTTTTTCCATTTCAATACGATTGAAAAAATTGATAAAATCAATGCTTAAAATTTGATCATTTAAAAAGTTTTTTTCTCTTATAAGCGTTTCATTAAGGATGGTAATTTGTTGTTCAATTTCTGCAATTTTATTTGAAAGGTCATGTAAAGTGGGTTGTAGCTCAGATATTTTTGCTTTTTCAACTTTTATAAGCGTTTTTAAAGATTTTAACAGTTGTTTGCTCATTGTAATTTAGTCCTTAATTTTTATGCGAACAATACAACTAGACTCATCGTTTAAAAGGTTAAGCGTTCCATCTGACGCAATACACGTTGTTGTGTTTTTTCCATTTTTGATCTGTATTGAAGAATCATTTACACTACTTTGTAGTTTGCTTTTTATTTTTTGGGCCTGTTTTGGAGTCAATACCCCCCCCCCATCCTTTGATGACATAATAAGCCAAAGGTTCTTTTGATCATCGGATGAAACAGTGTACTGACCCCCAAATTTTGTAGGGGGGGGGGTATAATCTTCTAAGAGTCCTGCTTTATAAAGATGTATCCAAAAAAGGGTTGCTTCATCATTATCAATAATGTGGTTTCCATTACCACTTTTAACATCTGCTCCAAAACGATTTGCATTTGGATCATCTCCGGGAAGTTCTTGGTATTGCTCCCTGTAAGTTGCAATAATTTGTAAAATTTTATGTATTTCCCCTGCAACGGTATATCCTTTTGCTGTATCTATTAAATCTTTTCCCTTAAAAATTCCCCCAATTAAAATACCAATGATAAGAAGAACAATCCCAATTTCAACAAAAGAAAATGCTTTTATTTTTAACTTTTTTAAAGAATGAATATGATATAAAAACATGTTATTGAAAGGATAATAGAAAAACCACATTACCCCTATTTTGAACAGAAAAACGTTAACAAAAAGTAAAGAAGCACGTTGATCCTGAATTTAAAACATTCTATTTTGTAAATAGAGCGGTAACTTTTTTAAAATATCAAGCACAGGATGGTCACTGATAATATCAAGTGCTAGAAGTGCCTGTTGTGTATACTCTTGTGCTTTTGCATAACAAATATCAAAAATATTATACTGTTCCATTGCTTCTTGAATTGTTTTAAATTCAGCTTTTTTTTCATCTTGAAAAATCTCTTTAAATAGCCAATCTCTTTCAATCAGTTCAATAATGGGCAGTGTGATTTTGCCTTCCATATAATCATTGCCAGGTTTTTTACCTGTTGAATCTTTTGAGCCTTTATAATCTAAGATGTCATCAATAATTTGAAAAGCACGCCCTAAATTAAGGCCAAATTGACCTAATGCATTAACATATGTTTGATTGGCGTTCACAATCATTGATCCAGCTTTGCATGCTGATTCAAAAAGGGAAGCTGTTTTAAGGTCAATAACGTTAAAATAATCATACTTGTTTAAGATCATTTCTTTTGTAATTTGCATTTGCTTTACTTCACCTTCGCAGATTTTTGAAGATGCTTTAGAAAGCATACTTAAAACATCCATATTATGGCATGCAACCATATATTCAAATGCTTTTGAAAACAAATAATCACCAACTAAAATACTGCAAGAATTTCCCCAAAGGGCTTTTGCGGTGGGGTGCCCCCTTCTTAAGTCAGAATTATCTAACACATCGTCATGGACAAGTGTTGCTGTATGAATGCACTCAACCGCAGCACTTAAAAAAATAGATTCTTCAGGAATGTTATCTTTAAAAAGTTTTGAGCATGCTAAAACTAAGAGTGGGCGAAGTCTTTTTCCTTCTGTTCCAAAAACATGTTCGCCTAAATCTTGAATAATGGTCACATGGTTCTCTACCATCTTAAATAAATGAACATAAACCCTTTCAAGCTCTGGTTGATGGTATTTTTTTAGCTCTTCAAATGGTGATATTGTCATATGTACTCTTGCATTCAAACAAAGTTCCTATTATTGTTAGACTATGTCTTAAAAAGACAATTTTTTAACACAACATAATGTATAGTTTAACGTATGACGATCTTAAAGAATATTCAAGAAAATTCCACATCTTTTGATCCAAAAGTGCCACAACCCCTTACAGAAGATTCTCTTTTGGATGGCCGTGTTCGTTTTTTTCAGCCTAAAGATGGTTTTCGTGTGGCTATGGATTCCGTTTTTTTAAGTGCAGCTGTGCAGGCTGAACCTAATCAAACGGTATTAGATGTGGGCGCTGGTGTTGGTGCTGCAAGTCTTTGTTTGGCCACAAGACTTCCTTATATTCGTGTTATTGGGGTTGAATTACAACGTGAATATGTTCGCCTTAGTTTTGACAATGCTAAAATCAATAACTTAAATCATAGAGTTGAAGTTTTACAAGGGGACCTTTTGCGCCCACCACCGCGTTTGGCAGCAAGTACTTATGACCATGTTATGGCAAATCCACCTTATCATGGGGCAGATCATCATGCATCTCCCAACAATAGTAAGGCCACAGCAAATCATGAGGGCACTGTTGGTTTAGAACAATGGATAAAATTTTGTCTTCTTATGGCAAAACCAAAAGGAATGATTACACTTGTTCATAAAATGGATAGGTTAGATGAAGTGTTATACTATTCTTATGGTAAAATGGGATGCATTCGTATTTTTCCGCTTTGGGCTGGCGATAAAAAAGAAGCAAAACGTTTTATTTTGCAAGGGATAAAAGCTGTTCAAGGCCCAACGCATTTATTGCCTGGCATGATTCTTCATAAAAGTGATGGCCGCTATACAGATGATGCTGAAGATGTATTAAGGCATGCAAAAGGAATAGTTTTTTAAATTAATTTTTGCTCTTTTAAATTGGATGATTTTTCCATCCAATTTTCGGTTACCTTGACGAATAACTTAAGGTGCACTCTGCAGCCCATTTCTTCTTCAAGAATTGCTCTTGCGGTCATACCAATTTTTTTAATACGACTGCCCTTGTGACCCAATACTATACCTTTTTGTCCATCGCGCGCAACAACAACAGCTTGGCATATTTTAATTGAACCATTATCAAAGCGTTCAAATGACTCTGGTTCGATATAAATCTCATAAGGTAATTCTTCATGGAGCTGTTGATAAACTTGTTCCCTTACAATTTCAGCAGCCCAAACAGCCTCTGGTTGATCGGTTATAATATCTTCAGGATAAAGCCAAGGGTGATAAGGCATTTTTAAACACAGTGCATTTAAAAGAAGTTCTGTTCCTTCCCCCTTTAAAGCAGAAATCCAAAAAACGCCATCAAATTTATAAAGTTCTTCAAATTGACAAAGAATGTTATCTTTATCAAGATCTTGGCATTTATCAATTTTGTTAAACACCAGAAAAACAGATTTATTCTTAGGCAATTTTTTTAAAATATCTAAAGATGTTTGATAATCTTTAAAAGAAAGATCAACAAGCAAGACAATTGTATCCGCTTCATCAATCGTTCGAATGGCATTATTGACAATGGATTTTTCAAGCGTTTTTTGAGGTGTGAAAATCCCTGGCGTATCAAGCAAGATAATTTGTGTTTGATCTTTTATAACGATTCCTAATGTTTTAACACGTGTGGTTTGTACTTTTCTGGATACAATAGACACTTTGCTGCCAACAAAAAGGTTGGTTAATGTTGACTTACCTGCATTTGGTTGGCCCAAAATAGCAACAAAACCACTGCGTTCACTAGGCAACATTTAAAAGATTTTCAACATACGACGCTGCTTCTTGCTCATTTATTTGCTCTACAATAGAAAGTTCTCTTGTAAAGCGTTCTAATGCTGCTTGGTAAATTTGACGTTCACTGTAAGATTGTTCTGTGTCTTTACTGGATCTAAACAATTCCCTTAAAACTTCTGCAATATTTTTTAAATCACCAGAGTTTATTTTTGTTTCATACTCTTGTGCGCGACGGCTCCACATCGCTTTTTTAACACGTGTTTTAACCTTTAACAAATCAAGTGCTTCAAGCATTCCATCTTTAGAAACAAGTGAACGAAGACCAGCCAGAATAGCTTTTGATTCTGGAAGACGAAGTGTCATTCTTTCTTTTTCAAAGAGTATGACAAGTAAAACAACTTTTGTCCCTGCAATTTCATGTGTTTCTCTGCCGACAAGTTTGCCAACACCATGCGCTGGATAAACAACAAACTCTCCATCTTTAATTTGGACTGTGCTCATTAAAACTTACCTTTCTTTTTATTTCTTTATCTTATATAAAATCTGTTTTATATAATTTCAAGGGATACGTCATTTATTTGGGGTTAAAAAATTTTTCTAATTTTCCATCAACATTTAACCATGCATCTGCATCTGCTAATGGAGCTTTTTTTTGCGTTATGTTAGGCCAAATATTGGCATATTTTTGATTATGTTCTAGCCAAACAGGCATTCCAGGAAGTGTATCTGACTTAATTGCATCAGCAGGGCATTCTGGTTCACACACCCCACAATCTATACAAATTTCAGGGTTAATAACAAGCATGTTATCCCCTTCATAGAAGCAATCAACAGGACATACCTCTACACAATCTGTATATTTACATTTTATACACTGCTCTGTTACCACAAATGACATAAGATCCTAGAAGTGATCAAAATCTAAGCTTTTTTTAGCATAAAACTCACAAAAAAACAAGGAATATTAATTTGAAAAGTCTTCATCAAATTCAGCATTGCAAAAAACATTTTGAACATCGTCATTGTTTTCAATCTGATCGATCATTTTTAAAAGTGTTTGTGCGCTATCACCTGTGATATGAACTGTGTTTAAGGGATTCCAAATTACATTGGCCTCTAAGGGGTCCCCTATTTTCTCTGTTAAGGTGTCACGAACAGTTGCAAATTGTTCAAAAGACGTTGTAATGATGAATGCGTCTTCATCTTCTTCCATGTTATCAGCACCTGCATTGACGGCCTCTTCAAAAACATCGTCAAACGGTTTTGTTTTTTTGAGCTTAATCAACCCTAAACGTTCAAACATAAAAGACACACTGCCTGTTTCGCCTAAGGATCCCCCATTTTTAGAAAAATAAGAACGAATTTCAGATGCGGTTCTATTACGATTATCTGTTAAAGCTTCCACAACAACAGCAATGCCATTGGGGCCGTACCCTTCATAGCGAATTTCTTCAAATACTGTATTAGCGGCGTCCCCTGTTGCTTTTTTAATAGCACGTTCAACATTGTCTTTTGGCATATTAGCGCCGCGTGCTGCTGCCAAAGCAGCACGAAGCCTTGGGTTTGAATTTGCATCTGTTCCAGATTTTGCTGCAACCATGATTTCTCTTGCAAGTCTTGCAAAAATACGTGCACGTTTTGCATCTTGTGCACCTTTTCTATGCATAATATTTTTAAATTGTGAATGCCCTGCCATTTTTTACCTTTTTAAAAACGATATTTTTATCAAATATACGCCTTCTTTATTTATGAAGACAAGATCCTTTGTTGTTTGAATTCATTAGATCAATCTTGCTTTTTTATGTATGTCATGGGTATAATCTAAAATATTTTAAATACTCAAGGACTTTGTTTTAGATTTTATGCGCGTGTTATATCATTATCCACTTTGTCCATTTTCTAGAAAAGTCCGCTTTTTAATGCATGAAAAAAAATTAGATTTTACAAGTGAGATCGAAAATTTTTGGCAAGAAAGACCAAGCCTTTTAAAAATGAATGCTGCCGGAACCGTACCGGTTTTAGTTGATATAAACAGCGCCATTATCAGCGACGATACAGCAATTGTTGAATATTTAGAAGAAGTTTATCTTGATAAAAACTTTCTAGGCTCTAATATTGCTCAAAAAACAGAAGTAAGGCGTCTTATTAGTTGGTTTGATAAGAAATTTTATTCAGAAGTGTCTGAACCTATTTTTGTTGAAAAAATTATTAAACGATTTAAAAAAGATCATGGGCTCGGGGGGCCAAACTCCACTCTGTTAAGAGGCGCTAAAACAGCGATCTCTTATCATTTAGAATATATATCTTGGCTTTGCGATCGCCGCAATTGGTTAGGGGGGGAAGAATTTTCCCTGGCAGATATAACTGCAGCAGCACACCTTTCAATGATCGATTACTTTGGTGATGTTCCTTGGGACCGCCATATCGAAGCTAAAAATTGGTATGTGCGCATAAAATCAAAACCAACGTTTAGAAACTTTTTCACAGATCGCGTTCCAGGATTCCCTCCTTCTGAATTTTATGAAAATCTGGATTTTTAA
>JAGOTX010000007.1:1665-24952 GCA_018061565.1 Pseudomonadota bacterium | reverse complement strand
AAAATGGTTTAAAAGAAGTTCTTCAATATAGGTTAAAGGAATCATTTCACCAGAGATTTTGGCAAAGCGTTTAAGGCGCCCTGTGATTTTAATAAAGCCTTTATCATCAATTGTCACAATGTCGCCAGTTTCATAACCGTATTCAGAGGGGGGGGGGGTAAATTCAGTGCCATTCCAGTAGCCAAGCATAATGTTAGGGCCTTTAAGGCAAAGTTCCCCACCTTCTTCAATACCGTCAACAGGTTTTAAGGTAGCGCTCATGCCCGGCAGAAGTTTACCAACAGAGCCAAACTGGTAGTGCATAGGCGTATTAAACGCAACAGCAGGGGAGGCTTCTGTCATGCCATAGCCTTCTAAAATACGAATACCAAATTTTTCTATCCAAAGGGTGCGTGTGACGTTGGAAAGCTTTTCAGCCCCTGCAACGACATACCGCATGGAATAAAAATCATAATTGTGGGCCGCTTCACCATAGCGTAGAAGCAAGCTACTTGTTCCAAAAAAGACTGTTGCATTAAGGTCATACGCGAGCGTTGGAATAATTTTGTGGTGAAGAGGATTGGGATACATGAATACAGGAATACCACATAAAACAGGCAAAATAACACCAGCCGTTAACCCAAATGAATGATAAATGGGCAGCACATTAAGAACAAGGTCTTTTGCTGTAAAGTCCAAACAAGCCGTAATTTGTGAAGCATTGGCATTAAGGTTTTTATGACTAAGTCCCACAGCTTTTGGCGTTTGTTCAGACCCTGATGTAAAGAGCATAACGGCTAAGTCTTCAGCGTGGGGTCTAAAGTTTTTATAGCTTCTGGTTGGGGTTAAGCCAAATTGAATGCCCTTTAACTTATCTTCAAGAGTTAAGTAGTTTGGACTTTTATTGTTTTTTAAATCCTCAAGACAAATGATGTTAATATTTTTTGATTTGGCTTCACGTTCAACCGTTTGAAGATGCGTTAAATTATTGATAAATTTTCTGGATGTGATAATTGTCCGAATCCCTGCTAATTCAATGGTTTCTAAAAGTCTTTTATCTCCTAGGCTATAATTTAACATAACGGGTACGCGTCCATGAGATACAAGGCCAAAAAAGCTTAAAGCTGCAGCACTTGATGTAGGAAGAAGAATGCCAATCCGTTCATGATAATCTGTTTTGCGGTGAAAAAATGTTCCAAGAATGGCACTTTTAAAGATAAAACTTTGATATGAAATGGGCTTTCGATCGTGATCTTCCATAATTTTTGTAAACCGACCATGACGTTTTGACGCGTCAATTAATGTGTCAAAAATGCTTTCTTCATATTCCCTGGTTTCAAATGCCATTTCTTCCATTAAGCGTTCAATTCGATCGCTTAAATTTTTTCTTGTTTGTTTCGGGTTTTCCCCTAAATAGCTTTCAACACGGATGGGATCTTGAATATGAATGGTGATTTTTGGAAACATTCTTCTTTTTACTTTACCTTTAAGGCGTGTTAGGCGGCTATATTCAGCGCCATCAATACGAATGGGTAAAATTGTTGAATTGGTTTTTTCTGCTAAAAGGGCGGGCCCTTCATTAATTTTCATCAACGCACCGGTACTTGTCATTCTGCCTTCTGGAAAAATAACAACGCGATGATCTGAATTAAGATGGTTTAACACATGCTTCATGATCATAGGTTCTTGTGGATCAATAAAGAAGAATTTTATGCCTTTTGAAATCCATGAAAACCAACGATAAGAATATTGGTGATAAATAATAAAAGCTGTATTAAAGGGAAGGTATGCAAACAGTAATAGACCGTCTAAAAAAGATGTATGGTTTGCAATAATAATGGAGCGCTTTCCTGCTTTTTTAATGTTTTCAATGCCTTTAACATCCACCCTAAAAAATGTGGAAAAAATGAATTGAAAAATCATTTGACGAAGCGATTCTGGAACATAACTTGCAATTTTAATGGTGACAAGTAAGTTAATTAAAGCTGTAATTGCAAATACATTGAGAAGGCTTAACCCTAATGAGCTTAGAATCATCATAGCGATGGATGCAATTACCATAAAAAGAGCATTAAAGAAATTGTTCGCACTAATGGCTGTACCACGACGCGCTGGCATTGTTCTTTCTTGAATAATGGCATAAAGAGGAACTGTATATATACCGCCAAAAGTTGCCAGTAAAAAAAGGTCAAGAATAATTCTTATTGCATATTCTGCCTTTAAAAAGGCATTAAGGGTTACAACGCCTTGACTAATGAAATGATCGCTTGACCAAATAAAGTCAAACATAAAAATACTCATTAAAAGGGCTGCAATTTGAATATAGCCACCGTGTAAATTGCCCCTTAACAGTCTGTGGCAAAGATATGAACCAAACCCAATACCCATTGTAAAAACGGCCATAAAAAAGGGTGCTAAATTTTGATCACCCTTTAATGTTTCTTTTGTGTAAGGGACAATGCCTGTTAAAATGACACTTCCAACGAGCCAAAACCACGAAAGCCCAATGATGGAAAGAAAAAGAACGCGGTCTTTTAATGCAAAACGAATAAGCTTTCTTGTATTGAGTATTGGGTCCCACTCAATGTGGGTTTCAGGAAGAGGGACAGATGATGGAACCATTCTATTGGCATGATAGAGGCACATATAAGCACTCAAAAGCATGACAACGCTTAAAATTAATTTTGGGGATATGCCCAAAATACTTGAACCTGTTAAAATGCTACCTAATGTTGTGCCTAAAAGAATAGCTAAAAATGTGCTGCTTTCAATAATACCATTGCCTGCAATACGGTCTTCTGGTTCAAGATAGGCTGGGATAAGACTGTATTTTATGGGCCCAAAAAATGTTGCCTGCATTGAGGATAAAAAGAGTGTTAAAAATAAAACACTCAAAGATTCCAAATAGAGACCAAATACGGCAATAAGGATGACAAATGCTTCCCCTTTTTTTAAAAGCTTTGCCAGATAAGAATTTTCTATATGGTTAGCAATTTCACCTGCAAGCCCTGAAAAAACAACAAAGGGACAAATAAAAATAGCACTAATAACAGCGCTTAACATACTGGGCGAATAATCTGTTTTAAAAGCAATATTAAAAGTTGCAAGAATTAAAAGGCCTGTTTTGAAAATATTATCAGCAAAAACCGAAAAAAACTGACACCCAAAGAGATGGTAAAAATCGTGACGTTTAAGAAGACCCAAATAGTTCATAAAGTAAACCTTTCTTCTATTTTTGATAATGCAAAAAAACATTCGCATAAAATTTTATATGTTCTTATATATAACATCTTTTTTTAAAAATGCAATAAATTGAAAGATAAAATATATTCCTCTTTTCACTTGTCACTTTTATTTTTTTTGAATAAATTGCTTATTTTCCATTCTTAAATCAACAGAAACTGTATTTTCAGGTGTAATGGTTTTTAAATTTAATAGTTTGGATAGACGTTTTAAACTATTTTCAAAAGTTTCCTGATTTAAGGCTTCTTCCGGTAGTTTAATAACAATCTTATTAAACAATACTAAATCCCATCTGCGGTTTCTGATTCGATTAAGAGATGTTAAATTGTTTTTTACAATAGGGTATTCTTCTAAAGTTTTTAAGACATCATGCGCTTTTTCGGGAGCCCCTTCGCCAGAAAAATTTGGTAAATTGGCATAGTCTTTTGTTGTTGAAACAAGAATAGCAACGCCCATATTATCCACAACATAGGTGTGTTTTTGATTATGCCAAAGTGCAATGGGGTAGCGTTCAATAATTTGAATATAGAATTGATCGGGTAATTGGCGGTAAACAACACAATCTTTAACCCAATCGATTTGTTGCAAACGACTTTTGATGCCTTCAATATCATGTTCTGTAATGGCGTCACCAACTTTAACGCCTATTGCTTTTGTAAGCACGGCTGTTGGCACTTTATTGCGCCCTGTTATAATAATATCCTTTATTGTAAATCCAATTGTTTTTGCGGATTGATGAAATTTTTGAACAATAAAATTTTGAAATGTTGTTAAAAAACCCGAAAACCAAAACGTTATAATGAGAACAATAATTGTTGTTATCCCTAACCAAAAGGGAAGTGAGAAATAAAGTTGAAATTTCTTTTGTCTTAATTTTTTTTTCAAAAGTGGTGACCTTGTTGATTTTTTATCATTTAAGAAAAGGTTTGGTTCTTCACCGTATTGATGAATACTTTTTTTAGATGTTTTAGCCATTTTTTTCTTTCTTTATACTTTTACGCTGCTTTTCGTTCTTTGCCTATCCGTATAATTTCCCATTCTAGGGAAATACCAGAGCTTTCTAAAACCTTTTGACGAATATACTCACCAAGGGTTTCAATATCACTTGATTGAGCGTTTCCATTGTTTAAAAGGAAGTTACAATGTTTTTCAGAAACTTGTGCATCACCTATTTTAAAACCACGACACCCTGCATCATCAATTAGTTTCCAAGCAGAATAATCAGCTGGATTTTTAAACGTAGATCCACCTGTTCTGCCTCTAATGGGTTGTGTTTTTGCGCGTTCATTTAATATTTCTTCTAACCGTTTCATAACGAATGTTGGTTCTTTAGGGGTTAGTGAAAAAGCGGCTTTTAAAACGATATAGCCTTTGGGTAAATTACCTTTTCGGTACGTCATATTAAAGTCTTGTGGGTAAAAACGATGAATCGTTCCTTTTTCATCCATTAAATCGGCCCAAAGGAGGTGGTCTTTAATTTCCGTTCCATAAGCACCTGCATTCATAGCAATAGCACCCCCTATTGAACCGGGTATGCCAACTAAAAATTCAAGATTTGAAAACCCTTTTTCGCCAAGGGTTAAAGCAAGAGTTCTATCTAAAACACCAGATCCTGCAATGACGGTATTACCATCAATTTCAATTTGGCTAAAGTTTTGCAATAGTTTAATAACGCAGCCATCAAAACCACCGTCTCTGATTAAAAGGTTGGATCCTGCACCTATTATAAATGTGTTAAGTTCTTGTGGTTTTGTTTTAAAAAAATGTGAAAGATCGGCTTCATCTTTTGGTCTAAAAAAATAAGAACAAGGGCCCCCAACTTGAAACCATGTTATTTTTGACAAATCATGATTTTGTAAAACTTTTCCTTTTACTGCAGCAAAACATTCTAACATGGCTTCTTCCTAAAAACGCGGTTATTCCAAATATAATATCGATAAGGCTTATTTAAAAGAAGTTTTTAAGCAACACGTTAAAAAAAATACATTCAATTTTAATCATCAAAAAATATGATAACGGGTTGACTCCACTCTTAAAGATCATTACCGTTATTTCATAGAGTAAAAAATAAAAATAAAGCTTATGGGAGTTTATTATGACAGTTATGATCTCAGGAAAACATATGGAAGTAGGGGAAAGCCTTTCAGCCTTTACAAAAAAGTCAGTTAATGACTTGATTTTAAAATATATGGGGCATGTTCTTCAATCTAATGTGACGTTTAGCAAAAGTCATCACCTTTTTTTAGTTGATTTACAAGTTCACATTAGCCACCACTTTGTTGTTAATTGTCATGGTGAAGATGACGATGCTTATAGAGCTGTGACATTAGCTTTAGAAAAATTAGAAACAAGAATTAGAAAATATAAAGATCGTCTAAAGTCTAAAAACAGATCTGTTGAAAAAAATGAATTTGAAATTGGTTTAAAGTACCTTATCGATTCTTCAAAAGAGGACACTGTCGAAGACACCCCTTTAACTATTGCAGAAGTTGACACTCCTATTGAACGTCTTTCTGTGAGTGAAGCTGTGATGAGACTTGAAATTACGCATTATCCGGTTTTGGTCTTTAAAAATGCGTCAAATGATAGGACAAATATTGTCTACAGAAGGCCAGATAATAATATTGGCTGGATTGATCCACAATAAAAATCTTAAATTAGATAAAAAATAGACCATTATATATGTGGTCTATTTTTTTACTAAAAATAAAAAAGTTTTTTTATAAAATTTTTTGATATATAATCGTATTTATTATGCGTCATTTAGGTATAAAATGAAAAAATATATCGTGCTTTTAGTTTTTTCTTTTTTAGGATATTTAGAGGCATCATCTGTTGTTGTTACTTGGATGATTGAAGCGCGAACTCCTAATTTAGAGGATTTTGATGATTTGGATGCTCGGCAAGTTTCATCTCATCCTTCAACAGAAGAACTTTTTCTATTGCAATATACTTCTCAAAGTAATTCTAGAGTTTCAAGCCCTTTATATATTAGAAGTCCTTTTAGTCCTTTATCATATGTTTCATATGTTTCAATTAAAGTGGAAGAGACGATAAACAGGCATTATATTGAAAATGCCTATATTGTTGAATTTATTGATATTGTTATGGGATTTTTTGATTTTTTTGAAAAATTGCAAAGGGATATAATAATTGAGTCAGAACGTTTTTTTTCATCGATTCTTTTTTATGCTGCAAAAAATCCTCATTTGATAGATTGTGGCGATTATGATTATAGTAAATGGCGCTAGACTTACATCTAGCTCATTGTTTTTAAAATCAAAATAACAAACAAAGCAATGCCAAATGTAAGGCAAATTGACGCCATTATTTTAATATATTTTGGCGTGTTTTTTTTAACAAAAGCCATTAAACAAGGTAAAAATAATGCCAGTATGCAAAGCCACCCGCCTGCAAAAGCAAGGGCTATCATAAATCCATTTGGATAAAATATTGCAAAAAGCAATGGAATTGTTACAGTTATTAAGCTTGCTAAAAAGCGTAGATGTGTTTTTGAAGAGGTTTTAGAATTATTTGCTAACACTTCTTCAATAAAATCTATTTGCCCAAGGCCAACGCCGATGAAGGATGTTATAAATGCAAAAAAAGAAAACCACTGTAGAGATAATCCAACCCAAAAAGGATTGGGAGAACATTCGCCAATATGGGTTAAAAATTGACCAAGATCTGTTTGACTACTAATATTTGTAAGTTGGCATATTTTTGCCCCCGAATAAGTTATCGCCATCCATAAAATATAGGTAACAAGAGGAATGAGTGTTCCTTCAAAAAATACTTTTCTTAATGTCTTTTGATCTTGTTTTAAAAAGCTTGAAAGACTTGGAATACTGCCATGAAAGCCAAAGGCTGTAAAAAAAACAGGAATCGAAATAATTAAAAAAGAATAGTTTGTTGGTTGATTTTCAGAAAATAAAGATGAAAAATTTACATTTGGTAAAAGAATGATCGCAATTAAAATAAAAAATAAAAATTTAAACATGACAATAATGCGGTTAAACTGTTCCATCTTTTTAAGATCAAGGCTTATTAATATACCAAGGGTCACTGTAAATAGAATTGCAGAGACTGTAATGGGAAGATGAAAAATCTGAACCATAACACTTGCACTAGCAGATATATAGGCCGCAAGGAGGGAAAAGAATAACAAACTTTTAATGACAGCTGGAATGATTTTATATTTTTTACCTAAAATATTTTCAACGAGAGTTGCAAGGCTAATGCCATTTGGTTGATCTTTAAAAAGGTCAACCTGAATAAGGGCCGCCAAATACATTAATCCCCACATGACACAAAGCAAAACTAAGCTTGTCATAAAGCCAATTCCAGCAGCGGTTAAGGGCATGGCTAACATTCCAGCGCCAACCGTTGTGCCTGCTACAAGAAATGTGGCACCGATTCTTTTTGATTGTTTATATGAATTAAAAATATTTTGAAACATGCTTTTAATTTTTTTAAATATCTAGTGGTATTCTATAATAAACTTAAGGCTTTATGCCATTCATATTTTGAATTGGTTAGGCTATATCTTGTTCAAATATATATTTTAGATTAACATAGAAACTATCGGGGTTTTTCATTATCTAGTTTTTTTATGTATTATTGGTTTTTTTGCTTTTTGTTATTGTCTACTTTAAATTCATTTTCTTGTACAAAAACACCGGATGATCTTCAAATTTTAGAAGAAAAATTAAAGGGTTTTTCTAAATCAATTAAAAATGAAGCCTGTGATAGAGATGCCGTTGGCGCTTTATTTGTTGAAGCAATAAATATGTTAGATATGATCAAAAAAATATATGCGACTCTCAATGCCAAAGAAAAAAATACAGCGGCTCTTTTAAAGGCTTGTGAAGAAACAAAAAAATTGGAAAAAATAATTTTAGAAATTGAACGTCACTATAAGCAGTGTTCAAATACACGAAAAAGTTTTTCCTCTGTTGCAGAAGTAACCCATTATGATCAAACAGGGGTTAAAAGAATAAGCATTGAAGAACCTGTTTTACCACGATATAATGATCCATCTCAATCAACTGATTCAGATGAAAACCAAATGGATTCTTTTAAAAAATAAATTAACATATGAACGAAACACTTTTTTTGCCAGTTATTCTAGGGCTTGTCTTATGTACGGCTCTTTTTTCATGCCTTGAAACGGCCATTAGCGTTTCATCTAAAGCAAAACTTTATAGAATTTTAAAAACGGGCGATAGAAAAGCAAAAATAGCGGTTGCTTTACATGAAAAGTTAGGCCTTGTTATTAGTGTTGTTTTAGCATGTAATACGATTATTAATACGGTGAGTGCAACGCTTGCGGCTAGTTTTTTAATCAGTGTTTTTGGTGATTATGGAACATTTATTAGTGCTCTTATTATGGGCCCCCTTATTTGGATTGTTGGTGAAGTTTTACCAAAGATGTTTGCGATTTACGCGCCAGAAAAAATATTTTTAAAATTTGCCCCTCTTTTAAACTTTATCTTTAAATTATTTTCACCTTTTAACCATGTTGTGAATGCATTTGCCTCTTTTATACTAAAAATATGTGGTATTGATGTTAATCAAAAAGACTATACAGGGAGTCTTGATGAATTAAAGGGTGCGATTGATCTTCATCAGGGGATTAACCATGAAGATACGCGTGAAGAAAAAGCAATGTTAAAGAGCATTCTTGACCTTGGGACGGTGACTGTTTCTGAAATTATGACACATAGAAAAACAGTGACGGCTATTAATATTGACGACCCTATGGACGATATTGTTACCCAAGTTTTAGAATCGCCTTTTTCAAGATTGCCCCTTTGGAAGGCCACGTCTGATAATATTATTGGCGTTATTCACGTTAAAGGGCTTTTAAAAACAATTCGAAGTGAAAAAAAACTCGATCATGATACGATTTTAAAAACAGCTTCTAAGCCTTGGTTCATTCTTGAAAATACGGATCTTTTAGAACAGTTAAAAGCTTTTAGAATAAGGCGTGAACATATTGCCCATGTTGTTGATGAATATGGCACATGGCTTGGCGTTGTAACGTTAGAGGATATTTTAGAAGAAATTGTTGGCGATATATCAGACGAACACGATATTGCCGTTAAGGGTGTTCGCCCCCAAAAAGATGGCAGCTTGATTATGGATGGTTCTGTAACCATTCGTGATTTAAATAGGGAATTTGATTGGGATTTGCCAGATCAAAATGCATCAACACTTGCAGGCTTAATTTTGTATGAATTTAGAGTGATTCCCAATGTTGGCCAGGTTTTTTCTTTCCAAAATTTTAAGTTTGAAATTTTAAGACGTCAAAAAAATCAAATCACAATGATTAAAGTCATTCAAAACTAAAATAACAAAAAGGTAGGCCTTTTTTAATTCCTTTAACGGCCTTCTTTTTTAAACAAATGGAACGTATTCTAAGTTTAAATCTTTTGCAACAATGCGGTGTGTTATATTACCTTTAAAGACATTTAAACCATTTAAAAGGTGTTTATCTGACTTTAAAGCATCCTCATACCCTAAGTTAGCAAGTTTAAGCACAAAAGGCAGCGTTGCATTGTTTAGAGCCTCTGCTGATGTTCTAGCAACGGCACCTGGCATATTCGTCACACAATAATGAACAACCCCATCAACCTCATAAGATGGATCTTGGTGGCTTGTTGGGCGGCTGGTTTCAAAGCATCCGCCTTGGTCTATTGCAACATCAACCAAAACGGCACCTTTTTTCATTTTTTTAACCATTTCTTTTGTAACAAGTTTGGGTGCTGCGGCACCAACAACCAAAACAGCGCCAATTACAAGGTCAGAATCCACAACAAGGGATTCAATTGTATGAGAGGATGCATAACGCGTTTTTAATGTTCCATTAAACATAAAATCCAGTTCTTTTAACCGATTAAGATTTTTATCAACAATGGTCACATCAGCGCCCATACCAAGAGCAATTTTTGCAGCATTTGTTCCAACAACGCCGCCGCCTAAAACGGTTACTTTTGACTTTTCAACACCCGGCACACCACCAAGTAAAACACCGCGTCCACCTTGGTTTTTTTCAAGCATCCAAGCGCCAACTTGAATAGACATTCTGCCTGCAACTTCACTCATTGGGGCTAAAAGCGGAAGTCCACCTTTATCATCTGTTACGGTTTCATAAGCAATGGCAATACATTTTGAATCGATTAATCCTTTTGCCTGAACTGGATCCGGTGCTAAATGAAGATAGGTAAAAAGAATTTGATCAGCACGCAGTAAATTATATTCTGCAACTTGTGGTTCTTTTACTTTTACAATTATATCCGCAGTATCAAATACTTCTTTTGCTGTTTTTAAAATCTTAGCGCCAGCAGCTTCATAACATTCATCGGTAAAACCAATGCCAAGACCTGCATTTGTTTCAACAAATACGTCATGATTTGCATGAATCAATTCTTTTACAGAACTTGGAACAAGCCCAACACGGTATTCATGATTTTTAATCTCTTTTGGAACGCCAATACGCATTTGATAGAACCTTTAAAAATAAATATGAATTACAGTATACACCTTTTTGACCTTTTTCAGCAACAATTCTAAAGAGGCAAATTATCCATCCATTAAAGCAACCATGGCTTGATCTTTTTGCCTACTTCCTCTGGATGATCCAAATTCAAAAGCATAAGCATCTTTTAAGCAAGCTCCAAAAATGCCCGCAATTGTTGATATAATACCAACAGCTTCACCGGGGAGTTCTTCTCCATATAGTCCAAGAGAACCAAGACAAAGGCCAAGCCCTAAAACAGCAGAAACAACCATAACATCTGCTCTATAGGTTGATTTTCCAGAAATTAATAACTGCAATTCACGTTGCCTTGCTTCTTGGCGGTCATGTAAAATAGCAAGCTCTACTTCTGTTTCCATTTTTAAAACACTTTCTTTAAACTCAAGCGCTTTATTGGGATCAGCTTTAAAGGTTTCAATAATATCAGATATTTCGTCTGATCCAGAAATTTCTTTAGCGATGTTCATAACGCGATTGGCTAAAGAATCAAGTTTTGTTCCCCCAAACCATGCATTTAAAACAGGTGCAAACTGGGATAACCCAATATTGCTAAAAACAGATGTTAAACTAAACATTTTTTATGTCCTTTTTCTTTAAAGTTTATAAAATATATGGTTGCCAATTGCATAAACGGGCGTTTGATCTTTTGCCCAATGAGGATTGATCAGTTTATGGTGATAGTGATTTGAACCGTTTGTAAAATCTTCCCTTTTAAAGTCAATATGGGTTAAAAATAAATGGGCTATTCGTTCACACCGTAAATAAATACCATCTAAAATATTAGGTTGCATTAACAGTGAATAATTAGGGTCTTCTCTATTCCAACAAGAAAATTGATAAGGTTTTAAACAAACGTCATCGATCGATTTTCCAAACCAAGATTTTGATAAAAACCGATTAAGAATAACATGTCCAATTGCTTCTAATGCTTTTTGTCCATGTTTTTTAACTTCTCCTCTTGCTTCTCCATAAAGGGTTCTTGAAAAAATACCTTTTTCTGAAAAATGTGGTTTATTCATATATATTCTCCTTTTAAAATTGATATAAAAAAAACCAGCTCATATGAGCTGGGGAAAAATAATTTTTTGAAATTTCATAAAATGTTATTCGCTCAAGCACTTCTTTAAATGAATATGAACCCGTGTTGGTGTGATGTTTTTGACAAAAAAAGATTGGTAATAAAATTGCTTTTTTAAATTTTTAAATTTCAGCTTTATTTTTCCATTAATAATTGAATCCCCAATAGATAAGGATTTTGAATCTCTAACAGAGCGAATCATTGTTTTTCCGTTCAATAAAATAGGAAAAAAAAATGTTTGAAAGACTTGACAAATATCAAAATCAATGTTATAAGTACCACCGTAACTCCATAGTGATTGCTCCAAGACTTGATTATCATCGTCCTGGGGCGATCGTTTCTCCTCAATCAAATATTTTCCCTCTGGTGTTATTGAAAAATCCTTCTTAAAAAGTGTTTCTGGAATCTCAAGTATGTTTTTATAATCTATTTGAATAGATGGATCTAAAATAAAACCATCAAAAGTAAGGGCCATCGTTTGAATTGCTTTTTTGAGAGGGGGATGACCTTTATCATACAATGAAAAAAACGGTGCTTCATTTTTTGAACGTACAAATGTATTATTATTTTCACAAAATGTTGGCTGTACAATGGCTTGAATAATAATAACATTTGGTAAAGCATTTGCTGTTAAAATCCCTTCACTTTCAAACACTGTTGGTTTTAAAGAAATTTTATTGATACTTTCAAATACATTCGAACATTGAAGAGATGAAAGTGATGTGTTGTCTGTTTTTATGTGTGCAATGCGTTTTCTAAAATACATTTATGACTCCTGTTGTATTTCATATGTTTGTATAATCGGGTCTTTATTCTTAAGGTCTAATAATTCCATTTCAAAAAATGTTGGAATGGTCTTTAAAAAAGATTTTATGTTGTCTGGTGATTTAAATTTTTCATTTAAAAGCAAACTGATTTGATCTTCATAAAGGTTAAAGATGTTTAATGACGTTACAAAATTATCAATACTGAGCGATAAAGGATCATCAAAAGAAATATCTTTCCTTAAAGGTTTTAAATGTTGAATTAAATTTTGAATTTTAGCTTTTGCTTTTTCAACACTTGATACATCAATATTTTTTGGAAAAAGATTAACCCAAATACGGCACGTTGCTTCATTTACGTTCATTTTGCTTATAATTTTGGCTATTTTTCCACCATATTCCCTGCCTTGATGGGTTATTGAAATTGCTTTTCCAAGCGTTAAGAATGCCCCCTTTTCAAAGGGAATTTTAAAATCAAAAAGAACATTAAATTTTGAAAATAAAACTTTTAAAAAAGCAAGTTGTAAACCTTGTTCAATGGCTTTTTGCCCGTCTTTTGTCATGAAAAACACGCCTTCCTCTTCTTTCAAATAAGAAGGATCAACCGTTAACGTTATAACGTCTCCATCTTTTGGTATTGGATTCATAAAATCATTATCTGTAGATACTAAAAACGAAAGATGGTCGTTTGACGTTAACTGAATGTTACAAAAAAGCTTCTCTTGCCTTATAAAGCAATTTGTTGCTTCTAAAATTAAATCCCCTTTAAAGGATGCAATTGGAATAAGTGCATCTTCTTCGCTATCAAGGGGTACGGTAAAAGTCTCTTCACTTTTTATTTGCTTTAAACGGCTAAAAAACACACGGTACCCTGTTTTTTTAAAACCATTTGTGCTAAATGTCTCCCCAATTTTGGGGAACATTGCTTTTAAAGCATTGGGTGTTAAAGTCTTTAGAGATGAATTTTTATTTTGTTTCTCTATTAATGACCATACATTTAAAAGGTGTGTATTTTTTTGTTCCCAAAAAGCTTGCATTTTAACATGAACACTTTCTTTAATGGGCCTTACCTCTTCAAAATTAAGTGTTTTTTCTAAAACATAAGGCGTTAAGTTTAAAACCTCTTCACCTGCTTCTAAAAAGGGGCTATATGCCGTTTGTTCATGCGTTAATGGGTCAATAAAGGGAATCATAAAATCTTGATACAAGGTGTCCTTAAAATAAGAACTTGAAGAAACAGGTTTTAATAAAGGGCCTTTTGCTCTATACCGTATCTTCATTTGATCGGGTTCAATATATTGTATAGGTCCAAATACTTCGCCCTTAAAAAAAGGCGTATCATTTAACAGTAAAACAATAAAAGGGTGATCGATCTTTTTCGTTTGGGCAATAATCTCAACGAAAAACAACTCCCCCTCTGATGCTTTTATTTGAAGATCAAAAATAATAAGATCTTCTCTATTTTGAAGGCATATATCAGAATATGAAGACACGATTTGATTGCTTATTTTCATACAATCGATTCTCCCAATTTTTGGAATTTTTGATATAAAAAAACCACTTAAATTAAAGTGGTTTTTGTTAACGACAAAATGTTTAGTATGTCTTCTTTATAGCAAATATCTGTTAAAAAGCAACACGCCTTCTCCCAAACAATTTTAGATAAATTTTATTTATTTTTATTGTATTAATGATTTGTTTAATTCTCTAATAATAATTTTTCAAAACATGAATGGGGTCATCAATATTTTTGGCATCTGCATCAAATGCAATTTTACCATTTTTTAAAAGAATAATTCGATCGGCTACTTGTGTTAAAAAATCTAAATCATGGGATGCTATGAGCATTGTAACGCCTTTTTTGCGGATTGATTCAAGGAGGATAACAACATCTTCAACGGTTGCAACATCAAGTCCTGATGTTGGTTCATCGCAGAGCAAAAGGGTGGGGGACATCATTAAACTGCGGGCAAGTGCAACACGTTGTTTTTGCCCACCTGAAAGCCTTTTTGGGTATTCATCTGCTTTATCTATAATGTTTAAATCCTCTAAAATTTCAAATGCTCTTTTTGTGTGATCTTTTGTTGTGTCTTCTAATGTTGGTGCATAAGCTAGGTTTTGAAGCACTGTCATATGGGGGAAAAGCTGAAAGTCTTGAAACATAAAACCACATTTAAGGTTGGTATTGATTTCACCTTGATCAATGGTTTCTAAGTCTTGAATGCAACGAAGAAGGGTTGACTTCCCTCCCCCTGAAGGCCCAGCAAGACCAACAATTTGGTTATCTTGTACTGAAAAAGAAATATCATCTAATATTGCTATATCATTATATTTTTTTGAAACGTTTTTAATTGCTAACATGAAAAGGCCTTTCTAGAAATAACGCGTCCCATCCACTCTATAAATAAAACAAGGAAATAATAGTACATGCCCGCAATACAAAGGGGAATAAAGTATGTACATTTTTCAGACGATAAAAAGTCAACTTGGCGCATAATATCCACACCTCCAATCATAGAAATAATGGCTGTTTCTTTTAAGAGGTTGGTTGTTTCATTCACTAACGTTGGGAAAATATTGCGAATAACTTGGGGCAGGATAATGTCTTTCCACATATAATATTTAGGAATGTGAAGCGTAAACGCTGCTTCAAATTGCCCTTTTGGCAGGTTCTCAATCCCCCCCCTTAGTATTTCAGATACATAAGCGGCACTATTGATACCAAATGTAATAATGCCAGTTGTTAAGATATCAAAATTCACGTTAAACAATGATGGTAAAATAAAGTGCATAAAACTAAGTTGCAAAATCAAAGGCGTTCCGCGAAGGACTGAAATTATATTATTAATAAGCCAAACACCTTTTTTTTGGTATCTTAAAACAGAAAGAATCGTTCCTAAAATGAGCCCAATAATAAACCCGCCAGCCATTAGCTGTAGGGTCATAATGGCTCCTTTTCCAATAAAGCTTGCGTAGTAGATAATATCTTGATACACCTTTGTTGAAGAGGATGCGTTATCTTCAATCCATTTTTTTTTGATGGTATTGATTTCGCCAGATTTTATCATTTCTTCAAGTATTTTATTTATATCCGCTTTAAGGGGTGATCCTTTTTTGAAAACAATCGAAAATCCATCTTTTGACTGTGCTAAATAATGGTATTCTAATTCTGTGTTGTTTTTTACAAATTCTACTGCTTGAACGCCATCTAGAACAACGGCATTAACATGTTTTGCTTTTAAAGATTCAATTGCTTGATTGGTATGATTTACGGCTGTTAATTTTGCACTTTTAATGTTTTCTTTTATCCATATTTCTTGAACAGAACCTAAAAGAGAGGCTATTTTTTGCGTATTTAAGCTGTCGATTGTTTTTAAAGGTTTATCTTTTCTAAAAACAACGGCAACTTTTTCAAAATAATAGGGTACAGAAAAATCAACTATTTTTTGACGCTCAGCAGTTTTTGCAATTGTTGAAATTGCCGCATCAACTTTGTTTGATTGAACAAGGGGTAGAACCATTTTGAATTGAACATTTTCAAATACAGCTTTTTTATTGAGTTTTTTAGCAACATGTTTTGCAACATCAATATCAAATCCAACTAAATCGCCATTTTTAATATACTCAAAAGGGGGGTAGTCAGCAGATGTTGCAAAACGAATAATATCTTCTTCTTTTTCTTGTTTGCAGGCTGTTAAAAAAAAACTTAATAATATAGGCAATATTAGAAAAAATTTTTTCATAAAATTTAAATCCTTTTTAATTTCAGGTGAATATATAATAGGGGATAGTTGCTCTTATATGCAAGTAATATTTGTTTTTTCTATTTAAAGACTGATTGAAAAAAACTTCAAAATTAGATACAGTTTTCTATCAATATGAAGTGCCAAAATATGCGATGATTTCAGATGAAGAACAAAAATTAAGAGAAGATCTTGCCCTTGCTTATCAGATGGCGGCATATTTGGAATGGGATGATTTGATTTATGGTCATCTGTCGTGCCGTATTCCAAGTGAACCAGATTGCTATTTGATTAATCCTTTTGGGCTTTTGTTTGATGAGGTGACACCTCAAAATATTTTAAAAGTGGATATTTCTGGCAATATTGTGTCAAACAATCCTTACAATTATAATCCAGCGGGTGAAAATGTTCATGGTGCAATCTATCAAAAAAGAAAAGATGTTGGGTGTGTTATTCATCTTCACACAAAAAATGGCATGGCTATTTCAACACTTAAAAACCCCATTCTTCCCTTAACGCAACATGCTTGCCACCTCATTGGGCGGATTGCAACCCATCCATACGAGGGAATCGCCGTTGATCTGGATGAACGAGAAAGAATGTGCCAAGATTTGGGCTATAAAGATATTTTGATTTTAAGTAATCATGGTGTTTTAACGGTTGGTCAAAATATTCCTCAGGCTTTTTGCACAATGTATATGATTGAAAAATCAATTGAAGCCCAAGTTATTGCGCTTTCATTGAACCAGCCTCTTCAAATGATTGATTCTTCTTTATCAGACAAAGTTCTAGCTCAAGCCTATGATTTTGGCAGCAATAAAAACTATCAATTGGAATGGGATGCTTTGGTGCGTATGTATCATATAAGGCATCGGCAGCGAAAATAATAGATTTAAAATCCCATCGCTTTTTTGATGAAAAATCGCTTAAGCGGAGATATTTGATTTATAAGACTAAGGCCAAAATTTCTTACATAAAAAAGGGTTTTGGAATCGTTTTCAAAGAGTTGATTCATAAAATCGGTTGCATGAAGCATAGCTTTAATATCGGATGTTCTTTTTTTAGCATATTGATTTAAATATGTTTGATTGCCAATATCAAGACCAATTTTGTAATTTTGAACAATACATGCGCTTAATTCTTCAACGTCACGCCAACCAAGGTTAACGCCTTGACCTGCAAGCGGATGCATGCCATGGGCTGCGTCCCCAATTAAAACTTGACGATCTTTTGTAAGTATATCAACTGCAAAGACAGAAAGCGGAAATTGCCAGCGTTTGGAAATAATTTTAACCTTTCCATAGAATGGAAAGATCTTCTCAATTTCTTCTTCAATCATAAAATCAGTCTGAGATACCCAATCAAAGTTAGATGATTTTGCAAAAACAATCCCAGATTTTTTATGATGTTCATCTAAAAGGGGCAAAATTGCAAAAGGTCCATCACTTGTAAAAACTTCAAATGCTCTAAAATTATGCGGTTTTTCATGTTCTAAATGTACAACAAGGGCTCTTTGGGCGTAATCTCTGGATTTTATTTGTGGTGCAATTAAATCTCTTGATGGACTTTTTCTGCCCTCAGCACTCACAAGAAGAGATGCTTCAACTACCAATCCATTTGAAAGGGTAACCTTAACGGATTGTTTTGTTTTTTGAATATCAACAGCTTTCGTTTCAAAATAACAATGCGGCAAGTTTTCTAATTCATTTAATATGGATTCTCTAAGGTAGAAATTTTCGACAATATATCCCATAGGGTCTGGACCTACAGCGTCATGGTCAAATTGTAAATTGCAAAAAGAATTTTTTTCAAAGACTTGAATTGTTTTAATAGGGCAAGCATTGTTTAAAAGATTATCTTGCCAAAGGTTTAAGTTTTTAAAAATATTTTGACTTTTTAAAGAAACAGCTGTTGTTCTGCCATCTTTGACCATATCTAATAGATTTTGAACGGAATCTGATTCAACAAGAACAAAGGGAATATTATTTCTTTTTAAAGAAACAGCTAAAAGGCCGCCAACAAGACCGCCGCCAAGAATAACAATAGGGGTGATGTGATGATTCACTGGAATAACTTCACGGTTGGTGCCCTCGGGGAGACTCGAACTCCCACGTTTCTACAAACAACAGATTTTGAGTCTGCCGCGTCTACCAATTCCGCCACAAGGGCAACATAATGATAATGATGTTACTGCGTTTTAATATAAGATGCAAACGTTTTTTAAAAAGTTATTTAAACTCAATAGCAATGGATGTTTCTGTACTTTTAAAGTTGACATTACATTCTGCTTTTTTGGCAAGGCTCATTAAAAAAACAGGAAATATTGTTCTACCATTAATATCATCTTTATGTAGTTCTTCTCCGAATAGAATTTTCTTATACATATCCCGTAAAGGGCAAATGGGACCTGTTGATTCAATTGATAAGGATTCATTTGTTAGGTCAACGGTGCAATCCCCCCCCCTTACAAGGGGTTCTAAAAATAAATAAACCATCCCCATTAAAAGACGCGATATATCGCCTTTTAAAACTTCAGATTCAAGAATGGATTTTGACCAATGAAGATTAATGTTTTGTGTTTTTGCATATTCATTAAGAAGGGGGACAAAATCAAAAAGGGAGGGGCCATTGATATTTGATGTCATTAATAACCGGTAATAACGCAGTTTAAAATTACAAAGAAAATAGCTGTGTTGCAGCATTTTTCCTGTTTCATCCATATGGATGGACTCAAGTCCCATGCCTAAAGAACCAAGCGGGGCTGCAATGTCATGACAAATCTTTGCAGTCATCAAATAGGCAAGGTCATTTTGTTCATGTGGCATGATGTAAGCTCCAAAAGTTATTTAAATTTCAAAAGTTAAATCATTTAAGCATGGCTTCTAAAAAAAAACAACAATTATAGAAAATTCCTATTTTGTTTTTTGCGTCTCTTACTTTATTGACATGTTTAGGGGAAAATTATCTGTTTTTATGTTGTTAAAGTGTTTTTTATTCTATAAGCATCTAAATGAATTTCAGGCGTTTTTGATATGCTGTTTAAACGCTTGATAAAATATTCAAGCTGGTAATCGTATGTTGTAAAGTTTTTAAGGTTATGAATGCTTATTTTTGACTGAAAAGATGGATGGTTTGATTCTATAGACAAAATATTTTTATGTGGGCATGAAAGATCATAAAAACTTGTTGGTGTAAAAGCATGGTTTATTTTAAGAAAAAGAGCATCATCCCCTTCTATTGTTGCAAAAGATTCAATTGAACTGTGATCAAATGAAACGGTTATGTCACATTCTGTTGTAAAGATGGATGATTGTGCTTCAATAAGTGCTTTTGTTTTAATATCAACTCCATTTAACATGACCTGGTTAAAATCGGTTTTTTTAAAATGGGAACCTTTTAAAACCCATGTTAAAAAATGAAGAAGATAACATCCTAAATGATTAAAAGCACCACCTTTTAATTTTGGATTTAATCGAATATCTCTTTTAGGGGGGGGGGGGAAGCCTAAAAATAAAGTGATGCGATCAATTCTTTTAAATTCAGATTTTATAACCTTAACAAGATTAATCAAGGGGGGGTAGAAATAGTAGTGAAGCGCTTCCATAATAAAAACATTGTGTTTTCGTGCTAACTGATCAAGGTATATAAGTTCTTCATAACTCAAACAGATAGGCTTTTCGCACAGGACATGTTTTTGAGCAAGAATACACTTTTCGATGTATTCAAAGTGATGAATATTTGGTAGGGAGATATAGACAGCGTCAATGTTTTTAGCATTTATTAAAGCGTCATAATTGTCATAGAAAGAGTTAAATCCATTTTCTAACGCATATTTTTTTACTTTATCAGGCGTTTGAGATGCAATGGCTTCAAGGATAACGTCATTTCTTTTACGACTTGGTAAAATCATACCAAGATGATTAATTCTTGCCGTTGAAATAATACCAATTCTTGTCATTGTGCATCGTCTTTAAATTAAAATGGTTTATGTTTTTACGTTTAATAAAAACTATAGGATCTATAATATTATATTAATGAAATATTGAAGTAAATAAAAAAATTAAAAAAAGGTAAATCATTGAATAAAAAAATACTTTTAAATTGTCTTTTTGATTTGTTCCTTTCCTTCTTAATTGATAGCAGATATATAGCCAATAAGTATTTAATATGATTAATAAGCTTATATAAAGTATAGAGCTTTCGCGAAGATATATTAAAAGAAACGTTGAAAGTGTTGTTAAAATTGCATACACGAAAATTAAATTTTTTGTATATTGGTCCCCTTTAATATTTGGCATAATGGGGATGGATGCATTGGCATAGTCGTCTTTACAATTTAAACTTAATGCCCAAAAATGAGCAGGCGTCCAAAAAAAGATGATTAAAAATAAACAAAAAGCATAAACGTCAATTGAGCCACCAAGGCTATAGCCAATAACAGGTGGCAGTGCGCCTGAGATGCCACCCCACACAATATTTTGAGGGGTGTTTGGCTTTAAAATGATTGTATAAAACAGGCTGTAAAACAGTATTGTAAATAACAACAAAAAGCTTTGTAATAAACCAAATGAAATCTGTAATAGAATAATGGATGTTATGCTTAAAATAACGCCAAAACTTAAGGCTGAATCTGAATCAATTCGGCCAGATGGAATAGGACGGTTTTTAGTACGCGACATTAAAGCATCTGTCTTTTGTTCATACCATTGATTAAGGCAGCCAGAAGCGCCAGCACCAATTGCAATTGATAATATGCCAACAAATGCTAAAAATGGATGGACAGAAAATGGCGATAACAAATACCCACAAACACTTGTAAAAATAACAAGTGACATAACACGTGGTTTTAAAAGCCCCCAATAGTCACCTAATTGGGGGAAATCTTTAACAACTAAAAAGCTAAAGGAAGACATAAAAATAGTCTTTCCTTACTACATAAATCCTTGAATATCCAAAGGTTCTTGTTCATCAGTTTGGTTTTCTGCTGCTGAACCTTCAAATAATTGGATTGGACCTTGTGGCATTAGAGTTGAAATTGCATGCTTGTAAACAAGCTGTGAATGGCCGTCTCTGCGAAGGAGCATTGTTGCTCCGTCAAACCAGGTTACAACACCTTGTAACTTAACGCCATTTACCAAAAATACTGTAACCGGTACTTTGCTTTTTCTAACGTGATTTAAAAAAACATCTTGCACATTGACCGGTTTTTCATTCGCCATATTTAGACTCCCTAAAATTTATCATTTTTTTTCTTTAAAATTAATTTATGCTTATTTTATTAAAAAAACAAGTGTGCAAATTTCACATATTTGTATTTTTTAAAAAGATATATGCATATTGAAATTTTATACTTTTGCTCTGTTGGTATAATCATTTAAACTTGATAATAAATTATTTAAGGTTTCATCACGGTTGCAAATACTTTTTAATTTCTCTTCATAAAATTTAAGAATATCATAATAATTTTTAAGGCGATTTTTGAGAGCCTTGGGATGCAAAAATATTTGATTTAAAGCAATTTGTAATTTTGAAAAGTTGGATAAACTTATAATGAAACACCCAAAAAATTCTAATAAAAAATCACGTTCGCATTTGGTCATTTTTTTTTGTTCTGAAAAAACTTTAAGTACATGCATGGCGTCTTCTACATTAATAGCGTTATATACTTTATGAATCGCTTCTAATTTTGCTTCTAAATTTGGATTTTTTTCCTGTTGTAATGTTAATTGAAATTTTTTAAGAGCAGCTTTATATAACAAATTATCCATGCCTAAGTTGTAGGACATGTTTTCATCTGTTAGATTTTTTTTGCTTAAAATATTATTATATCTTAATTGTTGCATTCTGAGCGCTACTAAAATTTTTTCTATTTCTTCTAAAGAATTAATTTCTTTGATAACTTTATTTAAAAAATGAATTTTATATTTTTGTGATTCTTTTGAATCTTGAATTTTAAAAATTGTATTATCAAACAAATTATGTGATATAAGCATATTATTTTCGTGTTCTAGCCATTTTTCAATAATTTTAAAGAAATAAGGTTGGATATTCGTGTTCCCTTTAAATCCAAAATATAAGGGAGTAAGTTTTTTAAGCGTTATTTGGGTACCATAATTATAGTCGCTAATAACGATGGCATTAATAACATCTAGCAAAAGATCGATATCGTCTTTGTTTTGTTTGTGTATTTCTTCAATAAGTTTGGCAAAGACATCGTGAACAATTTGTTCAAACTCCAAAAATTCGTTTGGCTCTGTTGGGATTAGAATTAATATCTTGTTAAAAACATCATTTCGAAAGAGTTCAGCATGCCAAGGATTTTTAAGGACTTTTGCTTCTAAATGATCAATTCCTATCTTTGAATGTTGCTTAATCTGATTATGAACTATTTGTGCTAATTCATAAGCTTTTTCTTTTGATAGAACTTCTTTATTTAGAAAAAAACGCCGTTTAGAAGCTGTTACAGTTTTTTTTTTACTTCATCTGTTGATGAAGGTGTTGAAGCTTCTTCAGTTATTGTTTCTTGAGGTGGATGGTTTGTTTTTAATGCTTGGATTCTGGTTTCTAATTCTTTAATTTTTTTCATAAGTTCAGGCATTGAACTTTTATCAAAATCTGTTACCTTTGCCGTTAAAGTATCCAAATTTAATTTAGTATTTTGGATCATTTCTCTAAGTGTTTTTTGTTCTGCTCCAGATGTTTTTGAAGTTTCTGATAACGTTCTTAAATGTTGTTCTAGTGGTGAAGTTTTAGAATTTAGAAGATTGAACTTTGCTTCTAATTCTCCAAGTTTGCTTAATAGATATTCTGGAGAAACTTCTCTTCTGCCTTTTTGTGATTGTTCAAGTTGAGTTACCTTTTGTGCGTATGTTTGTTCTAAATGTATTTGTAATT
This sequence comes from Pseudomonadota bacterium, assembly GCA_018061565.1. Classification (GTDB taxonomy): domain Bacteria; phylum Pseudomonadota; class Alphaproteobacteria; order Paracaedibacterales; family UBA11393; genus JAGOTX01. Next base: position 1,711 of record JAGOTX010000007.1, on the reverse strand, counting down.
GTTGAAGCTTTTGTGCATACGTTTGTTCTAAATGTATTTGTAATTG
>JAGOTX010000007.1:0-1565 GCA_018061565.1 Pseudomonadota bacterium | reverse complement strand
ATGTTTGTTCTAATCCATCTATTTTTTGATAATCAGACATTTGCTTGTGATGGATTTCATCAATAGAATTCAATATTTCCATTATTTTTGTTTGAAAAAAATCGTTTAGATAAGGTGTGTGTCTATAAAGGGAGCTAGGAGCTTGAGTCTGTTGTTCTGGGAATATAAACTGTTGTTGTATGGGCGCAAAATTAATTTGTTGAGGGTTGCGTGGCATACGGCGATGAGCATCTTGATGTGTTGTTGGGACATAGCTATCGGATGAAAATAACAAATTTGTTGTAAAAATGGATAAAGCTGAAAATAATATTGTAAACTTCATAAAATAAACATTCTAAAATAATATTTTTTGATTGTATTGTTTTTTATAAGGTTGTGCAATGATAATAAAATTGTGTTGTATTAGGTTTTTTTAAGTTAACGCAAGTCGTGCAAGTTTCATGCAAAATGATAGCTTAGAAAAACGCTTAATTGATAGTTTTGACAGCAATTTTAATAAAGGCATCAAAAAGTTTATGGTCATATTCACTAACAAAGCATTCTGGATGCCACTGAACACCAACACAAAAAGGATGAGATGAATCTTCAATCGCTTCAATTAATCCATCATCTGCAATGGCTGAAACAGTCATTTTCCCTGGGTTTTTTACCGCTTGCTGGTGAACGCTGTTCACAGGAATAAAATCATCCTTGATATCAAATATGCTCGAAAGGATCGTATCTTTTACAATTTTGACACTGTGCCAAGATTGATCCCTTGGGGTGTCTTGTGTGTGTTCTTTATAACACCCTTCCTCTGGTAAATATTGAAAAAGTTCACCACCATAAAGTGCTGCTAAAAGTTGCATACCGCCGCATATGCCAAAAATTGGTTTTTTTGTCTTTAAAAAATGTAGTGTTAAGTCTTTTTCAAATTCAGACCTGCGCATTTTAAGACGCGTTTTTGGATGCGCTTTGGCATTATAATACTCTGGCGGTACATCAAGCCCCCCCCCTGTAATAATTAAACCGTCAATTTTTTCTATAAATTCAGGAATAAGTGCATTGTGATGAGGAAGAGGAAATGGAATGCCCCCATATTGCACAACGGCTTCTATATAATGGCTTCTTAATGCGTACCAGTAATCAATAGAATACCAACTGGTTTTTTCATTTTCTTGCGGATTAAAGCTATCCAACGTTATGCCAATAATAGGTTTTTTGCTCATAATATATTTTAATACTATTTAATGTCATTACTATACCATAAAGCCAAATGATGCTAAAGGTTATAAAAAGAGTAACGAGGAAATAATTTTAGTAACGTTTAATTTAGGGCTGTTTTTTTTCAATGGTTTCAAAAAACTCATCGATATGGCGTTGTTTTAACGTTAATAATTGCTGTGTAATTTCTTTGTTCTTTTTGACATAGGGAAGCATTTCTTCATAGAGTTCAGGTGTTAGTTTAGAAATCGCTTCTTTCATCTCTTCCAAAGAATTAACGATAATCATGCCTCTTGTATCAAACCATTCACCAACATTGGGGCAGCCCATATAGATCGGCACTGTTAATGTTTCAAAACACC
>JAGOTX010000072.1 GCA_018061565.1 Pseudomonadota bacterium | reverse complement strand
AGACAGGGCATTGCCCCCTTAAAACCTTTTAACGTATTGTTCTTTTTATTCCCCCCCCCCCCCATTTAATTCTCTATGTTGTTGCCCACTTTGCATTGTTTTAATTTTAGCAGCCGCTGCAATTTTAATTTTTTCAACAACTTCTTTTTTAAATGCAAACAAATGGTCAGTAAAATCCTTTGTTGGTTTTGTAATATAGTCAACAGCCCCAAGCTCGAGTGCCTTTAAGGTAACATCTGCCCCTTTTTCTGTAAGGGTTGAAAGCATCACAACAGGCATTGGGCGAAGACGCATCAATTTTTCTAAAAATTCCAAACCATTCATCTTTGGCATTTCAATATCCAATGTAATAACATCAGGATTGATAGCTTTTATTTTTTCTCTAGCATCAAACGGGTCAACAGCTTCTCCAACCACTTCTAAATCATCCGATTCATTGATCAATTGCTTTAAAATATGGCGAATATAGGACGAATCATCTACAATCAGAACGCGTATTTTTTTTAACATTTTCGAACTTTTCCTTTCTGTAGTATTCTTTTAAAATAATTCCACGCCATTGCCTTTTGGCCTTTCTGATAATTTTTTCTGATATGCACTTTCTTGCATTAAAATCAAACGTGTTTCCGCATTTTGTAATAGATGGCGCGCCACACGTCCAGTGGATGGCCAAAAATGAATTCTTCTAGGCCTTTCTCCCCCTAAATCTTCAGAAACAACAGGGATTCGTTCTTTTTGAAGATATTCCCTCACAAAATTACAATTATTTTGCCCAATCTGAATGCTTGATTGAATAACACTCGCACCACCAAAAACTTTTGCTTCAAAGTTTTCTTTTTTACTACCCATTTTAAGAAGAGCGTTAATCAGTTCTTCCATCGCAAACGATCCATAACGCCCGCTTTCTGTTTGCACATTTGTACCAGGCGTTGGTAATAAAAAATGATTCATTCCGCCAAGGCCTAATTTTTTATCGCGAATACACGCTGCAACACAAGACCCCAAAATCGTCACCAACATTTCTTGTGGATCTTTTGAAACATAAAAATCACCCGGTAATACGGTCACAGCCATCGAATCAAACTTTGGATCATAATATTTTTGTTGTATGGATGAATGCAGCATATCAGTAAACTTTCCTATAAATAGTTTGACCAATCAGCTCAAAGCGATCCGTAACGCGAAACAAACTTTCTGAATGACCAATATACAACCATCCATTGGGTTTTAAAACATTTGCAATTTTATCAAAAAGCACACGTTGTGTATCTTTATCAAAATAAATCACAACATTACGGCAAAAAACAGCATCAAAAGGCCCAGAAAAAGGAAATTTATCAATAAGGTTTAATTGTTTAAATGTAATCAGCTTTTTAATATTTTCAGCAACAGACCATTCATCATTGTTTTGTTTATTAAAATGTTTTTTAAAATATTCAGGCACATTTTCCATTTCATGTGCGGAATAAACGCCAGCATCACCATGTGCGATCATTTGTGTATCAATATCTGTTGCTAATACTTTTACATTTTGAAGCGAAACCTTTTTTTCAACCAATTTTTTATAAAGTGTAAAAGCAATAGAATAAGGTTCCTCTCCAGAGGACGCAGCACAAGACCATACCCTAAATTTTGGCATTGAATTATACTGATTTTGCGCACTAAATTCTTCTAACACAACATTTGATAAATGCTCAAAATGGTGATTTTCTCTAAAAAACTTTGTAAGATTTGTCGTTAGCGTATTAATTAAATGCGTTAGTTCTGTCGATTCATTATGTTTTAAATAATGCAAATACTCTTTAAAAGAATTTAAGCTCAATGCTTTTAAACGCTTAATCAGCCGTGCATAGACCATACTTTTTTTTTCTGGACGCAAAACAATACCGCATAATGTATGAATTTTTTTTTGAATTTGATCAAAGTCATCCTGTGTAAAGTCATACTCTGCCCTTAAAAGGGGATTTACATCATTTAAATTTTGATCATCATTTTGTAACATCTATGCTACTTTTCTAACCTTTACGTTGTTGCATTCTCATTTTTTTGGGGTTCTGTCTCTTTTAAAACGCTCCCCAATACCCCATGCATTTGAATATGCGCCAGATGAGCATCTGAAATTTCAATTGTATGATCAAATAATTTTTCCAAAACCAAAAGGGCCACCATTCGGTCAGATAAATTAATAATGCCTTTTAAAATGGATGTATTATCAACATTATCAATATTAGGTATTGACCGTACATCGCTATTGGGCACTGTTAAAATGTCAGATACACCATCAACCAAAATACCAACAATTCTATTTTCAACATTTACAATCATCACAACATGATTTTTTGTTGCATCCGTAAAACCAAGGCCAAAACGACACCTTAAATCCAAAATCGGCACGACAGATCCTCTAAGGTTAATAACACCCCTTACATAAATTGGCGTATTAGGAAGGGCTGTTGTGTCCGTCCATCCTTTAATCTCACGAACAGACATAATATCAACACCATATTCTTGATCTTGAACCGTAAACGTAATAAATTGACTTAAATCTTGCAACGTTCCTTCATTTAGATCATGATTATTTTCTGTCATTTTTTATTCTCCTTCTATTCTGCTCAAGAATTTTAGTTCATCAATATTTTTTGCATTATTCATTTCTATATTTTTTAAAGCAGAAACATCTAATATTAATGCCACGCGACCATTTCCAAGAATTGTTGCTGCAGAAATACCAGGAATGGGGTCATAATTTGCTTCTAAACTTTTAATCACAACTTGTTGTTGATTTAAAAGATCATCAACCACAATCCCAATATGGTCACCACCTTCTGTTTCAACCACGACAACAATGCCATCAATCGCCTTTTGAACGGTTGTTTCAATATCAAAAACTTTATAAAGGTAAACAAGGGGTATATTTTCATCCCGAAGATGCAAAATATCATGGCATCCAACAAACGTTGTAATTTGGTCTCTTGTTGGGCGAAGCGTTTCAATAATGCTAATCAATGGCAAAATATAATGCTGATCACCACACAAAACAATCATGCCATCCAAAACAGCAAGAGTTAATGGAAGCGTTAGAACAAATTTACAACCCTGCCCTTCTGTAGATACAATTGAAATTCGTCCACCCAGTCCTTGAATAGACTTTTTAACAACGTCCATCCCAACACCGCGTCCAGAAATATTGGTAACTAAAGACGCAGTTGAAAATCCAGGTAAAAAGACTAATTGATCAATTTCTTCACCCGTCATAGTGTTTGCTTGTTCTTCTGTAACCAGACTTTTTTCTAACGCTTTTTTAAGTACTTTTTGCCTATCAATACCACGGCCATCGTCAATAAGTTCAATAACAATACGCCCACTTCTATGTTCTGCAAGCATTTTTATTGTCCCTTGCGCCGGTTTATTAGCTGCAATACGTTCTGCTGGTAATTCAATACCATGATCGACAGCATTTCGAATCATATGGGTTAAGGGCTCTCCTAAGTGTTCAATAACCGTTTTATCAATTTCTGTATTTTCACCAATTGTTATAACATGAATATCTTTACCCAACTCAACAGATAAATCTCTTACCAAACGTGGAATTCTAGAAAATACCGCTTTTACAGGTTGTGCGCGTATAGCCATCACACTTTCTTGAAGTTCTCTGGTATATTGGGTTAGCTCTTGCAGTCCTTTAACCAGTAGATGATTTCCTCCCAAATCTAAGGTTGACGCTTGATCTAAAATCATAGCTTGCTTAATAACCATTTCACCAACAGTATTGACAAGGCGGTCAATTCTCTCAAGGTCCACACGGATAGATTGAACAAAACTATCGGATCCTTTCGTGACTTGCGCTTTTTGTTCTTCAGCCTTTAAAAAAACATCGTCTGACTCAGCTATAACAGGTTTTTGTTCAACGTCTCCATTGCTATTTAAAGCAATCATTGTCATGTCAATTTTGCAATCATCTTCTACAAATTCAAACGCTTCTCTTATTTGTTTTTCGCTTGCATAGCTTTGTAAAGATATATTCCACTTCAAATAGCAATCCCTTGCTTTAAAATCTAAAAGGTCTGGAAAATCATCCAAAATGGCATCCACCTTATAGGTATCTTCAAGTGATTGCTTTTTAAGGTCTCTCAATATAAGAAGGGGGTCATTTCCAAACTGCATCATATCTTTAAATGGAATGAAAGATATTTCATAATGGTAAAGCTGTTTTTCGACTTCCTCTTTTTTTGTTTTTTTTGTTTTACCACTTTTTTTAGAATCAAGATGTTCTCTTAATCTATTTTGAATTTCAGCTGCAAAAAAGGGAACTTCATCTGAATCGTTTTCTGCAAAACTTACAAAGTCAGCAAGCGTGTCATTTGCACGCAATAAAAGGGATGCTACTTCATCTGTTAATGTTATTTTTTCATTACGCAGTTGATCTAAAAAGGTTTCAAGAACGTGGGCATATTCAACCAAAGAATCTAAACCAAAACTGCCAGCCCCCCCCTTAATAGAGTGCACACACCGAAATATTGCATGAACATCATCTACCGTGTATGTGTTGTTTTTTAATAATCCTAAATGACTTTCAGCGGTTGCTAAAAGATCTTGGCATTCTTCAAAAAACACTTTCTTAAACTGATCTAGACCTTCCATCATTACTCTTTCTTTAATTCATCTCACTATGCACAGATTTTTTGAACAACTTGAATCAACTTTTCAGGATCAAAAGGTTTTATAATCCATCCTGTTGCACCGACAGATCGTCCTGTATTTTTTTTGTCGTCACTATATTCTGTCGTTAACATTAAAATGGGTGTCGTCTTAAATATTGGATTTTCTCTTACATGCTTTACAAATGTAAAACCATCCATATTGGGCATATTCACATCACTTATAATCAGATCTGGTTTGTTATTTTTTAACAATTCAAGTGCTGCAACGCCATCTTCAGCGTCAATCATATTGAACCCAATACTTTTAATTGTAAATGAAACCATTTCACGAATTGTTCTAGAATCATCAACCGTTAGTACTAATCTTGACATGTTATTTTGCTTTCCATTCTTGTATAAAAGTTGCAAATCCTAAATCATTAAAAGCTGCTTCAAATCCGCCTGAATAAGCCTTTAACTTAAAGTCCATACCCTTTTTGTTTAAATAATTTTTTATTGCAATAAGCAACTGAATACCAGACGTTCCAATTCGTTCAACTTGTGATGCATCAATCTCTAATCCCGCTATATTATCAATATCACTAATAATAGATTCATAAAGACTTTGTGCCTCAGTTTGGTCAATAACAGACAACAACCGAATCGTTTTTGTCATCATTCCTCCTTAAAAACGAATTGGAAAAATATATTCTATGCCTTAAGATTATAGAAAAAGTATTAAAATAAGATTAATAAATGTCTGTGTCTCAAAATATTTTAAAAAAAACAAACCTTTGGATATCTGAAATTTCAATTCATTTATCGTCCCATACAATAACGGCCTATAAATCAGATTTAGATCATTTCTTTAACTTTTTAAGCAATCATTTTGCAAAAACAATTAAAGAAGAAGACCTTCAAAGTTTAAAAGTTGTAGATATTCGTTCTTGGCTTTCTTATCGACAAGAATCGTTTGACGTCAGATCAACGGTCCGTGCTTTTTCAGCCGTTAAGAATTTTTTTGAATTTGCCAAAAAAAACAATTTTATCCACACATCTCCTTTTGAGAATATGAAACCGCCAAAGCTTTCAAAGCTCCTGCCAAAACCCCTTTCAAAAGAACAAGCTCTAGACATCATAGACAACATTCAAATCATTGAAGATGTCGAATGGGTAGGCCTTCGCGATAAAGCTTTTTTCATGCTCATCTACAGTGTGGGCCTAAGAATTAGCGAATCCTTAAATTTAAATCAAAAAATTATCAAAAAAAACCATATCATTATTCACGGAAAAGGCAATAAAGAACGTGTTGTTCCTCTTATTGAAATGGTTAAAAAATCTTTAATACAATACTTAAACATTTGCCCCCATTTAAAGGGAGACAATCATCCCCTTTTTTTTGGTCTTCAAGGCAAACGCTTAAACGTTAGTGTTGCTCAAAACACCCTTAAAAAATACGCCAAACTTTCAAATCTTCCAGACTTTGCAACCCCCCATGCATTCCGTCATGCTTGCGCAACCCACCTTGTTAACGAGACGGACGATCTTCGTGCCGTGCAGGAACTTTTGGGCCATTCCAGCCTATCAACAACACAAATCTATACAAAAGTAAGCCAAGAAAAACTTTTAAAAACATACAATAAAGCACACCCAAGATCTAATACCAAGTCTCACATTACAGAAAGCGCAAAAT
>JAGOTX010000071.1 GCA_018061565.1 Pseudomonadota bacterium | reverse complement strand
GTAAAAAGGTGATTTTCAGGAGCGGATCGTTGCGTTATGATCCGTGCAACCGCCTCTGCTTGTCCATAATCATTTCCATTTCTATCTGTTGGTTCTCCATCTGTAAAAAGATAATGATACCATCTTCCCTGTTGTTGAAATGCATTACATAATGTGTCGTATATTGGTGTAAATCCATTTGGGCCTTGTCTAAATATTTGTTCAATTTGTTGTTGTGCAGCGTTTATAAATTCACGCATTGAACCATATTGTTGTGGATTAAATTTCATTAAATCTGGTCTATTCAAAAATGAAATCTGAATGTATTGAATAGGAACACACGCTAAGTGATGAAAGAAAATCTGTAATCGATATTTGACTTCTTCCCATCGTGATGTTGTTATTCGACGGCCTTCAGCATCTTGCCAATATGAGTTTGCTGCCATTGATCCGCTATCGTCAATAATAAAATTAAGATAGTAATTTTGAAGTTCCATCAGTTTAGGGAGCATACCTTCAGGTGTTTGATAGTGATAAAATGTTTTGATAACATTTTCTTTTGTATATTTTGCATTTTGGCTTTCTAAAGAATTGAGACTGTCTAGAACAATTCCTGTAACGGCGCGATCTTCAAAACGCTTTTCTTTTATGGATGATACCGGCTGATGTTGAGGTAGTGGAGGCGTTCCATAACCCGGTTGTGGCACTGCAGCCATAGATCGCATTTGTTGATGAAGTGGGGGGTGATGTCTAATAGCAACATCATCATCTGATCCACAACAACAAGCATTCAGTAAAGCAGGAAAACTGCTCATAATAATGCTAATTAAAAATTTTATCATAAGACCTCTCTTAAAAATTGAACATTTTTCATATTTCATAGAATATAAACAGTTTAATTTCTTAAAATTAAAAGTTTAAACGATGCATCTATAAAAAGTAGATCATAGAATTTTTCTTACAACAATATGGTATTAAGTTAAAAACATTTATATTACCCAATTGGCAATTCTTTAAAACTTTTGTATCATTTTAAAAGGCGGATGCTTTTAAGTGGAGTTATTGTGGCGCAATCTCAGCAAAATAGGTTTTTACATTACTATAATCAAGAATTGAATTATTTAAGGGTTTCTGGTAAAAATTTTTCACGCCAATATCCCAAAATTGCCCGGCGTTTAGAGCTAAGTGATAGCGAATCCCCTGACCCACATGTGGAACGATTGCTTGAATCTTTTGCTTTTTTAACCGGACGCATTAGTCAAGAGATTGATGACCAATATCCAGAAACAGCAACAGCGCTTTTAAACATTTTATACCCTCATCTTGTAAATCCTATTCCTGCGATGGGTATTGCTCATTTTGAAGTTGATCCAAGTAAAGGCAATCTTACAACGGGACTTAAAATTCCAAAAGGAACACCCTTAAGTGCAAAATCACATGAAGGGTTGGAATGTCAATTCACAACTGTTTATCCATTTAAGCTTTGGCCAATTAAACTAAAAGATGTAGGCTTTATGCCAATCAACAAGTTTGCTGTTCATGGTCATACATCAAAAGAATGGCTTTTAAAATTTGATATTGAATCACTTAATGTTGATTTTAAAGCAATGGAAATGGACGCGCTAGATTTTCATATTCGATGTGAAAGAAAAACAGCCCTTTTAATTTATCAACTTATTTTTGCCCAACAAAACATACAAGCATTTTTTTCTGTTGATGGTAAAAATATTTATCCTCTTTTAAAAGAAAGTGTTATTCCACTTGGTTTTTCCGTTGATGAAATGTCTCTTCCACAGGGGGATCATTCCATTTATAGCTATCAACTTTTACAAGAATACTTTCATTTACCTGAAAAGTTTTTATTTTTTAAAATTAAAAATTTAGAGCATATGAAAAATTCTCTAGATTTAGCAACTGAAAAATTACAACTTTACATCAGTATAGATGACCCTGGTTCTTTTTATGATGAAGGATTAAAACCTGATAATTTTTTATTTGGCGCCACACCAATTGTGAATCTTTTTCCCAAAACAACCGATCCTTTTAGATTGGATAAAAAACAAACGCATTATCGCTTAATACCCGATCAACGGTTAGACAAAACAACTGAAATTTATAAAATTGAAGAGATAATTGGAACAGTTGAAGGACAGGGCGAGCCTATTGTTCTTTCGCCGTATTATAGTTTTGATCACCACACGTCGCTCGATCCAGATACAACCTATTGGGTGCAAAAACGGGTGAGTGCTGAACTTCGGGAGCTCCCAGGAACAGATATGTATTTATCGTTTGTGGATATGACTTTTAATCCACAAATGCCAGCACAACAAATTATTTATGCTAAAACACTTTGTACAAACAGATATTTAGCAGAGCAATTGCCCTATAACACAGTGCTTTCATCCGAATCAGCATTTCCTGTTCAGCAAATTGTTTGTTTGGATAAACCTGTTGCACAAGTGCATGTTCCCCAAGATGGTGAAACCCTTTGGCAATTAATATCACAACTTTGTACAAATCATTTAAGTTTAACGTCTGGTCCTGCTTCTTTAGAAGGTGTCAAAGAAATGCTTCGCCTTTATACAAGGGGGTCAAGACAGTCCCACTTTGAAATAGAGACATTGAAGAATATAGAGGTGAAGCCTATAACACGACGTGTGAATAGGGAAGCATGGCGTGGTTTTGTAAGAGGACATGAATTGACATTCATGACGGAAGATACGGCATCTGTTGGGGGAACGACGTTCCTGCTTATTAGTGTGCTTCGTCACTATTTTAGTTTACACGTTGGTGTGAATTCATTTGTTGAAGTTGTTTTAAAAAATGATCGTTCATTTAAGGAGATTATGCGATGGCCCTCTACACCCGGAACGCTCATTTCGCTATAAAAAATACGCTAAAAGAAAAAACTTTTCAGTTTGATTTTCATCAAGCTGTAGAGCTTTTAGAACAAATGCAACCTGATGCTATTCCATTGGGGGAGGGGAGTGATCCCACAAAAGAAGCGCTTGTTATTAAAACACGCGTTTCTCTATCTCCCTCTAGTTCTGAAATTCATTCTTTTACCCCCCCCTCTGCCAATCAAAATCAACCGATTATTTGGGTGAATTTTTTAGGGATTGCTGGTATTCAAGGGCCTTTTCCAACCCCTTATACAGAACTTTTATTAGAGCGAACACGCCAAAATGATATGGGCTTTCGTGATTTTTTAGATATTTTTAATCACCGCGTTGCATCTCTTTGGCATCGTTTAAAAAAACGTACGTTCATTTCCTATTCGCAAAAAGATCCAAGATATACAGATATTGGAAAATGCCTTTTAAGTATTTCAGGCCTTTCTAATAAATCGTATAGAAACAGCCTTTTTGTTTCTGACAGAACGTTATTGAGTTATCACGATTTATTTTGGCGTCGTCCAAGGTCTGCATATGGCCTTGTGAAGTTATTAAGTTCGCACTATAAATTAAATGTTACTATTGATCAAAATCAGGGAGCTTGGGAAAAGGCAGATGATGCAGAAATTACAAGGCTTGGCGTTACTGAAAAAGCTCAGTTCAATGTTTTGGGGCAAACAGCGATTGTTGGAAACAAGCTTTGGAATCAGGCAGCAGGAATTCGCATTAACATAGGGCCCATGACCTGGCAACAGATGAGCCATTTTTTGCCCATTACAATTAAAGATAGCAATAACAAAAATATATCAGGGCGTGATTTTAAAACACTTAAAGACCTTATAACATTTTATTTAGGAACTGATTTGCGGATTAAGATGCGCCTTTATGTACACCCTTTTAATGTTAAGCCCCTTCGCCTTAATCGGCAATTCTCACTTGGCCATAATTCTTGGTTAACAGTTGGAAAAACTTTAAAAACACCGTGTTTTACAGATGTTGTTTTGGTTCATTAATGTGTAGCGTTTAAAATCTATTTAAATGGAAGCTTTGTTTCATTTTAGAACATTTTTGGTTGAATTTTCTGTGGTTTTTATATTATATATTGAAATTAAAATGATTTCGTATTAACTTTCAAAATAAAATATAAAACAAAAAACAGATAGGTTTATTTACAATGAAAAAAAACAGATCCTTTAATACACAAAATCTTATTTTAGCTTTTGTATTGGGGTTAACCACTATTAAAGCTGCAGAACAAACTAACTCTGATCAGTCTTGTTATCATCAGTCTTGTTATCAAGTGTCTATGGTATTCAGATTAGAACCTATGGAAGATACTTTAACTGAAAGAAAAGAAATTGTAGGGGGATTACGTTATCATTCTTTTTTTCATCAAGATTTTTATAAAAAGACAGTTGTTCAACTTTTAAAATGGATGGCTATGATGCCAATGGATCCTCATGAAGTGATAAAAAAATATGGTTCTTGATATTTCGTTAGCTGTTAGTATTTGACATTGTATATTATGGGGATCGTTGTCAATAGAATGCCTTAAGGAATATAATCTTAATTTAGTCCAAGGTGTGTTTACTCGGTATTGTTAAAGAATTTGCAAATCTTTAAAAAATCATATAGTATGATTTGTGTTTAATTAATCCAAAAGGAAGAGTAGTCATGACAAAAATATTTAATGTTCAGCTTCGTGAAAAAAGTGGAACAGGTGCTGCGCGTATGGTGCGTCGTCAAGACATGGTACCTGGGATTGTTTATGGTAATAAGCAAGAACCCCAAATGATTTCCATGTCAGCAAAAGATATTGCTTTAGAATATACAACAAAGCGTTTTTTTTCCACATTATATAATCTTGATATTAATGGTAAAAAAGTTGATGTTTTGGTGAAAGATGTTCAACTTCACCCGGTAACAGATCGTGCATTGCATATTGATTTTATCCGCGTTGATAAAAATTCCCTTATTACAGTTGCTATTCCTGTTCGTTATATTAATGAAGATAAATCACCAGCATTAAAGCGTGGTGGTCTTTTAAATATTGTTATTCATGAATTAGAAGTTAAGTGTCCGCCACAAAACATTCCACATGAAATTGTTGTTGATCTTAACGGAATTGAAGGCAACAAAAGTATTCATTTGGATGAAATTCAATTGGATAAAAATGTTAAAGCGGCCTATCCATTACGTGATAGCGTTGTTGCAACAATCGTTGTTGGTAAGAATGATGATGCTTCATCAGAAGAATAGTTTAAATTTTTAAAATTTAAGTTCTAATTTGGGTTTGGTTTTTTTATCCAGACCCTTTTTAGTATAAGGAAAAAAGATGTCTACGATCGATTATGCAACTTTTGAAAGTGTTGATTTAAGATCAGGAACAATTGTGAAAGTTGAAGATTTTGCAAAAGCCAAAAAGCCAGCCTTTAAGATATGGGCTGATTTTGGAAATGATATTGGTATTCTTCAAACATCTGCCCAAGTGACGGTTCATTATACAAAGGAAGAACTTGTTGGCCGACAAATTGTCGGATGTGTTAATTTGGGCGAAAAAAATATTGCAGGCTTTATGTCGCAATTTTTACTTGTTGGCTTTGCTGATGATAAAGGCTCTATATGCCTTATTTCAGTTGATCCCAAAGTAAAAAATGGAAAAAAACTACATTAGAGTCTTAAGATTTTTATGAAAATTCGTTTATATACCCCCCCCCCCCTCCCCCCCCTACTGATGCAAAAAAATGACGTTCTTTTACTTTTAAAAGAGCAAGCGCACTATGTTGCTAATGTTTTACGGCAAAAGGTTGGGGATGTGATCTTTTTTTTTAATGGAAAAGATGGTGAATGGAAGGGGGTTATAAGAAATATTGCAAAATCTGGTTTAGAGGTTGAATTCGTAGAACAAACAAGAATTTATAAACCATTAAAAGAATTGCATCTTATCTTTTCCCCTATAAAGCAAGATCGGTTATCTTATATGATTGAAAAGGCAACAGAGCTTGGCGTTACGCATTTAAAGCCAATTATTACAGAATATACACAAATGAGAAAAATCAACGAGGAACGTTTGATTAAAATTGCAATTGAAGCATCAGAACAGAGTGAAAGGCTTTGTATTCCACAAATATTAAAAGAGGAAACATTAAATGACTTTTTAAAAGGTTTTGCTTTTCAAAAGCAAGAAATTGCTTTTTGCAATGAAAGTTTAGCTGTTGATTTACCTTTTTATAATGGGGTCTTACCCAAGCAATTAAAAGGCGTTATGATAGGTCCAGAAGGTGGTTTTTCAAATACAGAAAGAGATATGCTATCGAAAGTTTGTTTTAATATGTCGTTAGGGGCTCAAATTTTAAGGGCAGAAACGGCAGCAATTGTAGCGCTTGATAGGGTGCGTCAACTTTAATGCAGTTTGAATTTATAGAAAATACAAAAGTACTTGAAGGCATGATTGATGATCTTTCAAAAATGCCTGATTGTGTTTCTGTTGATACTGAATTTGTACGTATTCATAC
>JAGOTX010000070.1:3041-6406 GCA_018061565.1 Pseudomonadota bacterium | reverse complement strand
GGGGGGGGGGGGGGGGGGGGGGGGTTAAAAACCCATTCCGCCCATGCCACCCATTCCGCCCATGCCACCCATATCAGGAGCTGGCGCTGCTGGTTTTGGTTCAGGCTTTTCAGCAATCATTGCTTCTGTTGTAATCAAAAGGCCAGCAATTGATGCAGCGTCTTGAAGAGCTGTTCTGACCACTTTAGTTGGATCAATAATACCAGATTTTACCATATCGCCATAAACGCTGTTTTGTGCGTCATAACCAAATGTATAAGAATCGTTTTCTAAGATTTTACCAACAACAATACTGCCATCATCACCTGCATTGATTGCAATTTGACGACATGGTGCTGTAATAGCTTGACGTACGATTTTAATACCCACTTCTTGATCAGCATTAGCAGATTTTAAACCTTCTAAGGCTTTTAAAGAACGAATAAGAGCCACACCACCACCTGGTACAATACCTTCTTGAATAGCAGCACGTGTTGCATGCATTGCATCTTCAACGCGGTCTTTTCTTTCTTTAACTTCAATTTCAGTTGCGCCACCCACACGGATAACAGCAATACCACCACTGAGTTTTGCAAGGCGTTCTTGCAATTTTTCTTTGTCATAGTCAGATGTTGAATCTTCAACTTGTGAACGAATTTGATTGCAACGTCCTTCAATTTGAGACTTATCGCCAACGCCATCAATAACGGTTGTATCATCTTTTGTGATGTGAACTTTACGGGCACTTCCAAGCATATCGATACTAACGTTTTCAAGTTTAATACCAAGATCTTCAGAAATAACTTGACCACCTGTAAGGATGGAAATATCCTCTAACATTGCTTTACGGCGATCACCAAAACCTGGCGCTTTAACCGCTGCAACTTTAAGACCACCACGAAGTTTGTTAACAACAAGTGTCGCTAGCGCTTCGCCTTCAACATCTTCAGCAATAATTAAAAGTGGACGCCCCGATTGAACAACTTGTTCTAAAACAGGAAGCATCGCTTGAAGGCCTGATAATTTCTTTTCAAAAATTAAAATGAATGGGTTTTCAAGTTCACATGTCATTTTTTCTGAATTTGTTACAAAGTACGGAGAAATATAACCACGATCAAATTGCATACCTTCAACAACGTCTAATTCTGTATGAAGAGACTTTGCTTCTTCAATTGTGATAACGCCTTCTTTACCGACTTTTTCAACAGCTTTTGCAAGCATATCGCCAATTTCGCGTTCACCATTAGCAGAAATTGTTCCAACTTGGGCAATTTCTTCATTGGTTGAAACAGCACGGGAGTTCTTTTTTAAATCTTGAACGATTGCATCAACCGCTAAGTTAATACCCCGTTTTAAATCCATTGGGTTCATACCGGCTGCAACGGATTTTACACCTTCACGAACAAGCGCTTGCGCTAAAACAGTTGCTGTTGTTGTACCGTCTCCTGCAAGGTCAGACGTTTTTGTTGCAACTTCACGAAGCATTTGTGCGCCCATGTTTTCAAACTTATCGGAAAGTTCAATTTCCTTTGCAACAGATACACCATCTTTTGTTGTTTTTGGTGCGCCATAAGACTTGTCAATAACAACAAGACGCCCTTTTGGCCCTAATGTTACTTTAACAGCATTGGCTAAAATATCAACACCACGAAGCATCTTTTCACGTGCTTCGGCTGAAAAACGAATTTCTTTTGCAGACATAATATATCTCCTTAAATTAAATAATTAAGCACAAGATGAGCAAACAACGCCCATAATATCTGACTCTTTCATGACGAGGAAATCTTCGCCATCGATTTTTACTTCTGTACCACCCCATTTAGCAAACAGGACGCGGTCACCAACTTTCACATCTAATGCGACAAATTGTCCTTGATCATTGCGTGTTCCAGAACCAACAGCAACAACTTCACCTTGTACGGGCTTTTCTTTTGCTGTATCTGGAATAATAAGTCCACTTGCTGTTCTTTCTTCGGATTCAATCCGCTTTACAAGAACGCGATCATGTAACGGTCTAAACTTCATATCGTTTCCTCCTTATTTTAAGTTACATAAAAACGAGCTGTTAGCACTCGCCTTTGATGAGTGATAATTTAAGCCATTTTTAAAGCTGTGTCAATAGATTTTACACATTTTGGGAGATTGATTTTTTGCATAAAGATTATCTATAACTTTTAAAATTGAAAAGAATAAAGAATTATGATATGTAATGGTTAGTAATTTTGATGTTAATTTTTAACAGTTAAAATTATTGTTAATAAACATTTCTTCTAAAAATATGAAGAAAATTTAAAAGGGTAAAAAAAAATGAAATATTTTATAAAAATAGCCTCATGTATAGGAATTTCACTCAGTCTTTTTGGAGCCGATACGCCTCAACAAACTGAAACATGCCAAGGAAGCTTGGGAAGCTTTTCTAAGTTTGTGTGTGAAAAAAAGGGAGATGAATTTCTTCTACAAGCCATGCCAAAAAATGAAAGAGATTCGTCAATAACGCTTACATCATTTTTAAAAGGTTCTAGCCAAGCAGAACTTTTTGTTGAGGGGTTAACAAAAGCATTTTTAGATGCCTCAACCATAAAGCATTATGCAACATATGCAAAAATCTTAGAAGATAGACTTAAAGATGTAACAACAGAGGAAGACAAAAATGCCATTATTCTTAGCTTTGCAAAGGAAAAAGCACGTGCTAATTTGGACTTACATTTAAAAACGTCTTCAACAGGCGTGCCGCGTTTTGCTATTTTAAAAGATGGTCAATGTATCGGTTTTGTAAGACTTGGGAATGGCATTATTCAAGAAAGTGTTAAATCCATCTTTTTAAATATAATGGAAAAAGAAGCATTAGGGCAGTTGAATGCCAATGGCATTAGCGAACCTGCTATTGTTCTAACGCCAGATGCACAAAAAAAAGGTATAGGATCTTTACTTATTCATATGTTTTTTGATTCTATTATTCCAGCATATACGAATGGATTTATGTCTCATGTTCACTTTTCAGGAGGGGCTTTATCTGCTATTTATTTTACGCAATCCCCACAAAACATTGGCAGTATTCTTTTAAAAACACAAATACCAACCGCTTATAACGTTTTAGAAGCTGGTGAAGTAGATGGGAAACTTCATTTCCTTATTCTATTAAACAATCGTTAAAATAAAAAAGGGTGCCCAAAAGGCACCCTTTTTAAAAAACAGGCAATAAACCTTATTTTTTAGCGCAAACTGGATTTTCTTTAGCTTCTTCAGCTTTCTTATCTTTAGCATCTGCTTCTGGCTTTGCAGCAGCATCTTTCTTATCTTTAGCTTTTTCTTCTGTGGTTGCAGCTTCTGGCTTTGCAGCAGCATCTTTCTTATCTTTAGCTTTTTCTTCTGGCTTTGCAGCTTCT
>JAGOTX010000070.1:0-2941 GCA_018061565.1 Pseudomonadota bacterium | reverse complement strand
CAGCTTCCGCAGCTTTCTTTTCTTCAGCTTTAGCTTCTGGCTTTGCAGCATCAGCCTTTACAGCTTCTGGTTTAGCATCAGCTTTTACAGCTTCTGTCTTTGGTGCTTCTGCAACAGCAAATGCAGCTGTCGCCATTAAGGCTAATAATGTTTTCATCGTTTTTCTCCAAAATTGGGTTTTACATTTATACTTTAACATTAGAAAATATTTTAAACCTTCTTGCAAGAAATTTTATAAATTTTTTCCGTTTAATTGGCACATGTTGCTAAAATACAATTTTTATTAAGATATTATTAATCTTTTAATGCTAATGTTGTTACATATCACTTGAAATCACTATGGAGTAACTACTTATGAAAAAAACTGTATTCTCGCTTGTATTATGTATGTTTATAAGCAATGGCGCATCAAAAAACTTTTTATATGCAACTTCATATTATGATTATCCAAAAAGTCGTATAGATGATCGACATAAATTTCAAGAACAGGATGATGAAGCACAACAGAAATTAAACCAAATCAATCATAACTTTAAAATTTCACTCGATCGTACCGGAAAAACCCTTGTTAATGTTATAAAAAGCCTTTCAGGTATATTCTCTGATGCAAATTTAAAAACGCTTTTTAAATTTATACAAACAAAGCTAGATGATGCTTATTTATACAGTATTTTCATGAACCTTGATTTTAAGAGTGAGTTTGCAAATTCTTTTAATGATTTTTTTCCAGATCAAAATAGTATTCCATATAGACCTGTAAACACCAGACTTGATCGTGATTTTTATGTTGGCCTTATCAACGAACTGTCTAAAAAAGGTATGAAAGACGACGTCTTAGAAAGTTTTAAATCTGTCTTAAAAGAAACGTTAGATGACGATACGTGGAGTAATGTTGAAAGCAAGCTTTCATATCTGCAGGAAGAAAAAGTCAGTAAGTTAAAACAACTTTACAAAAATTCACTCGATGATAACGCTAAAATATTCGTGCGTATTATAAAAAATAGTATTTATAAACTACCAACAGATGCAATGAAACTTATATTCGATTCAGTTGCTAAAAACTTTGGTAAAGAATTTTTATATGCAGTCTTTATAAGCCTTGATCGTAACGATACCGTTAATTATTTTAACATCTATTTTGCGCCCAATGAATTGCCCGAAAAAGGGACACAACAATTTGTTAATAAGAATTTTTATATAACCCTTCTAAATGATGTTGCACAAAATGGTTTGCCGGATGACCTTTTCAAAGCATTTAAAAAGCTTATAAAGGACAATGTTAATGACCTCCTTTGGAAAGATATTAAAGCCGCCATTGGCGACGATAGAGATGAAAAAGAAGAAAAACTTAAAAATGTTTATAAAAACCAACTCTTGCAAGACCCAAAAGGGAAAATGTTTTTGATGATTATGCAAAAATCGTTTAATACATTTTCAAAAAATAAAATGAAAAAACTAATCGATGTTTTATTTAAGAAAAATGGCAAACCAATGATCTTTGCACTCTATGCAAGTTTGGATAAAAATATAACCCTTAACTATTTCGACGATTATTTAAAAGATTTATCAGACCTTTCAGACAAACCTGATTTAGGCAACCAAAATTCAAAATTTTATGCATACCTTATCGATGCCCTTTCAAAAAGTAATTTTAAAGATGAACATTTACAAAAGTTTAAAGATATTATTATAAGCGTTATTGGAAAGGATAAATGGGCAAAAATTGAAGCTAAGCTTGTAGATGACCCTGCACAATCATCCGATAAAACTCAAAATGTTTGGTCCTCAACAGATGATTTGATGATTAAAAACTTAAAAGATCTATTTAAAGCAAATAAAAATGTTTCCATCCCCCAAATTGCAAACCAATTATTGCAAGATATGACAACCACATATCTAACGCCAACAAACACATCAGAAGAATTAAATAAACTCACCTTATCAGCGAATACAAAAAGCAAAAAGGATACAATGCGCCATTCATTGCATCAACTATTAAAAGCGTATAAAACATTTCTTGATCAAAAAAAGATTGATTCAAAATTTTTAGATGCTGTTGGTAATTCAATGAAAATCGTTTTAAAGAATGACTACCCACAAGTTGTGAGTCGCTATTATCAGTTGTACATTAATCAAATTGCAGGGAACAGAGATCTTATTAATAAAATCAACAGTGGGTTTCGTGTAAATATTGCGAGTTCTGTGACTAGTTATCAAAATGTAGCGGATAAAAACAAAGTTAAATTTAATGCAGATGTCTTTTGTTTTATGTTGATTCAAGTTATTGCAACACTTGAAAAGCAGCTTGAAACAACCGATAAAATGCCCAACAATTTGAGCGAATACAGACAACAAATCGCACAAACATTAAATGATGTGACATATAAATTTGGGGCAGATAATAATCTTATAAAAATTAAAGAATCCATTCTTCAAGGCCTTGATAATTTCTTACAAGAAACAGATACAAACATTCTTTTTGGTTTAATGATTTTCCAAAGTATTGATCAAATGAATTTTTCAGATGCTCAAAAAGTAGCTGTTTTAAGTACTATTCAAAAACAATTAGAAGCAAAAGGTGTATCTGTTGATGCGCTTAAGCAATCAATTATTGGTTATCAAAAAAATAGGCAGGATAACCTAAAATTTGTTCATGATTTCTTAAATAATGATCCTGCAAAAGTATTATTACCCTTTACAGCACCAGGGCAAAATTTAAACAAAGCAGATAATGTTAATGATGTTGAATCGATTAAAGATAACGCATCAAAACAATTAGCGACGGGTGTAAATTCAGCCATTGCAAATGTTTTTGGAAAGTTCTTTGGCGTTAAGGCATAAACAACAGCTTAATTTCGAATAAAAATCTAGTTTTGAAAGAAGTCTAATTAAAAAAAATCTTGTTCAATAAGGATTTAAAAAACAAAAGCCACAAAAAGAA
>JAGOTX010000069.1 GCA_018061565.1 Pseudomonadota bacterium | reverse complement strand
TTGTCAAAGATCTTTGCATCTCAGCCCAGCGACCCTTCCTTTCGTCCGTTCCGCCTTCGTTTGCTGCATGTCCTTTAATATAGCTACTCACCCCCTCCTTGTCAATAACTATTTTTATAAAAAATCAAAAAAACTAAAATTCATTCCAAAGGCCTAAAAATTCTTTAGCAGTTGCGTACCAGATTAAAAAACCATCTTTGTTTAAACGAATATTTTTAATATATGAAAGCATCCCATTTTCCTCAATTGCACGCGTATGATAATCAACAGGATAAGGGATCACATTTATACCTTCTTTTTGAAACAATAAAACAGAGCGCTTCATATGAAAGGCTGATGTCACAAGAAGCATAGGTTTTTGAGCGTCTTCTTTTAAAAGATCTTTCACACCAGAAGCATTGTTTTTTGTATTTTTTGCCATCGAATCTATTATAAATTGTTCTTCTTTAATGCCAGCTTTTAAAAAATAATCTTTCGTAATCGCCGCTTCCATTGCTGTTCCAGTAAAAATTATCTTCTTATCTGGATATTGCTTTGCAAGCAATATCCCCTCAAACAAACGAGACGCTGCAAGATTAAAAACAGGTTTTTCAGGTGTTGTTAGTTGAATGGAATAATTTCCCCCTAAAAGAATAATTCCTTCAAACTCTGTCTCTTCTAAATTTGGTTTTTGATACGTATTTTCTAAATACAGTGTTGGATAGTTTAGGATTGTTGTTTGACCAATTAAAAAATAAAGAGCAAAACAAATTGCAACAATCCATTTTCCCATCGCTTTTTGCTTAAAAAGCAATACCATTCCTAAAGAGATAAGAATAGCAAGCGTTATATCAATGTTAACAATAAACCAACCTATAATGTATAAAAACACAAAACCTCCAGTTTTTTATATTTTATAACTGGTCGCCTAAAAGTGTTTTTTGTATAGAACGTTCCAGTCTTTTTTCTGCAAAAACTTGCGTTCCTTCTGTAAGCTCCCTTTTAAGACGATCAATCAAAGACCGATCTTTTAAAGATATTGCTTCATCAAGGGACGTTAACTTTAATTGGATATTCTCATATTCAGATTCTAAAAGCAAATCTTTATCCTGTTCTATTGCTTTTTTAACAATTTCTATTAAATGTGTCGATTGAATAATTGATTCTTGTAATAACCGTTCCTCTAAATCACTTTTGCCAAACTTTAAAGATTCCAAGAGCATAAATTTAACCTCTTCTTGTGTTAATCCATAAGAAGGCTTAACTTCAACAGTTTGTTCAATATTTGTATGAAGCTCTTTTGCACTAACACTTAAAACGCCATCTGCATCAAGCTTAAAAGTAATTCTTACTCTGGCCATACCTGCCGGCAAAGGCGGTATCCCTTTTAAAGTAAATTCACAAAGAGATCTTAAATCTTTTACCATTTCACGTTCCCCTTGAAGAACATGAATTTTAATAGCTGTTTGATTGTCCTTAAAGGTTGTAAAATCTTGAGCTTTTTGAACAGGAATCGGGGTATTTCGGTCAATAATTTTTTCAACCATCCCCCCCATCGTTTCAATACCAAGAGATAAAGGCGTTACATCCAAAAGCAATGTGTCTGAGCCATTAAGAAGCGCGTATGCTTGAAGTGTCGCCCCCCGTGCAACACAAAGGTCAGGGTCAAGGTCATCAAAAATTGCAACATTAAAATGTTTCATTAAAGCTTCTTTTAACCCATAAAGCCTTGTTGACCCACCACTTAAAACAATCCCATTTAAGTCCTTTAACGTAATTTTAGCGTCTTTTAAAGCTTGATCACAAATTTTTAACGTTGTTTGAATTAACGAACAAGAAAGAGTTAACAAATCACCTTTTGTTAAATAGGGCGAATCTTCTTGTGTTTTAGAAATGTCATGCTTAATACCCCTTGCTTTTAAAAGGTTTTGAGTCGATTCTTCCATTTTACATTCTTTTAAAATTTTAAGGTCAATATCATCCCCCCCAAGGGTAGTATTGCCACCTGTTGCTAAAACCTGAAAAACACCTTTTGTCATTTTAAGAATAGATACATCAAATGTCCCCCCCCCCAAGTCATAAACCATATAAAGCCCTTCTTTTGCATGATCAATACCATATGATAATGCAGCAGAGGTTGGTTCATTTAAAAGGCGAAGCACTTTAAACCCTGCAAAGTTCGCTGCATCTTTTGTAGCTTGACGGGCCGTATCATCAAAATAAGCAGGAACCGTTATAACAACGTCTTCAATATCTTCTTTTAAAAGGTTATTTATTTTTTGGTGAAGGGTTTTTAAAAAGGATGCTGTTAAGTCTAAAACAGTTTCATTGTCAAACACTTTTAAAAGGGGCGTTGCCATATGTCTTTTTAGTGAATGAAAAGACGAACTATTGAATAAAGCACTTTCACCTATAGAAATTTGATCTTTTTCTTTTAAAATGACAGATGGAATAAGGTAAGATCCATCAATCTCTAAAATACGAACATCTTTTCCTTCTTCTTTAATCCCAACAACGGTATGTGTTGTTCCAAGATCAATGCCAATTGCCTTTTTAATCTTTTTTTGACTGTTATCTGTTGTGGATTCTGTAATATCAAAGAACATATAGCATAAAAAACTCTAAAAATATTTATATTCAAAATAACATAAACCAAATGCCTATGCCATCTTTCAATTTTTCCTTTAAAAATTAAACCTTTTTTAACGCTTTCATAGATATCATAAAATTATTAATAAATTTAATTTAAATTTGATGTTTTATATAAAATTAACAGGCCTACTTACCTTTTTCCTTTTGCTCTGCACAGCCTGTACGGATATGCGCACAAAACCTGTTGATGTTTCTAAAGAAACGCCTCCCCTTCAAGAAATATTAGAGCCCATTCAAAGCCCAAAGACACCCCCCCCCTCTCCAATGCCGACACCACACAATAAAAAGGCAGAAAAGGTTATTCCAAAAGCACTTTTAAAACCTGTTTCAATATCCATTAATGAAAAAACACCTTTAAAGCAAGTGTTAATAGCCCTTTCAGAACAAGCAGGCATTAATCTTCAAATGGACCCTTTAATTGAAGGATCCATTGTTTATACAGCGCAAAAAAGCCCTTTTTATAAAGTTATTCAAAACATTTGTGATATGACAAACCTTCGCCTTATTATGGACAAAAACAGCATTCGAATTGAACCGGATAAACCTTATAGTAAGAATTATAATCTTCAGTTCCTAAACATCGAACGCAATAGCAATAATCGAATCTCCATTGCAACGGATGTCTTTAGCACAATGAATACGTCCATGAAAACAGAAACATCCGACAATTCTTCAAATAGCGAAGTTAAAATGCTTGGTAAAAACACCTTCTGGCAAGAGGTTGAAGATAATATTAAAACGATTTTACAAGCACATGATCAAACAGCACATTACGCAATTCATAAACAAGCAGGGCTTATTGCGATTCATGCAACCCAAAAACAGCATGACTTGATTAATGAATACATTCAACTTTTAAAGCGTGTTAGCAGCCGCCAAGTTTTGATTGAAGCAAAAATTATAGAAATTCAGCTTAAAGATAATTATAAAAGTGGTATCAACTGGCAACACGTTCAAAATTCAGGGTTCTACCTTAATGCAAATTTTAATCAACTCAGCAGCGCAAGTTCTTTTTTAAATAAATCTTTTCAAGATGCGCAAAGTATTAACATTGGCCGCAGTGGAACCTTTTCTGCCATTCTTGGCATATTAGAAGAATTTGGAATATCTAAAACGCTTTCCAGCCCGAGGCTTACCGTTATGAATAACCAAATTGCGGTTTTAAAAGTTGCCCAAAACAGTGTCTATTTTAAGCTTAACTACGACAAACAAATTACAAGTGGTGCCAATAACCTTCAAAATTTAAGCCTATCAAGTGATGTACAAACAGTCCCCATTGGGCTTGTTATGTCTGTACAACCATCGATCGATGAAGAGTCTGGCGATATTATCCTTTGCCTTCGTCCCACAATCTCTAAACTTTCAACAAGTGTACAAGATCCTGCCGTTAATATTGCCTTTGCACAATCAAACAATCCTCAACAAACGTCAACGCCCTCCAACGTCCCCGTTGTGGATGTAAAAGAAATTGATTCCGTCTTAAGAGTAAAATCTGGCGAAATTGCAATTTTAGGTGGATTAATGGAAGTTAGATCAACATCCGACAAAGCAGGCCTTCCAGGATTTGGGGATGTTCCTTTTATAAAAGATATGTTTTCAGGTCAAGCAGAATCAGATCAAGTGATAGAGCAAGTTATTTTGCTAAAGGCTACAATTGTAGACCAACCATCCCCAGGACTGGTCGATCAAAGACTTGCAACAAACTATATTAAAGACCCCAGAGCCCTTTAAATAATTTACACATTAACACTATTATCAACAGATGAACGACATCCATTCTTTCTAACACGTTCACTTTCAGATTTAAGCTGGCCGCAAGCTGCTAAAATATCTTCTCCGCGCGGTGTTCGAATAGGGGACGAATACCCTGCCCTTTCAAGAATTTCAGCAAATTTTTTAATTTTTTGGTCCGTACTTCTTTCAAAGTCAGATCCAGGCCAAGGATTAAAAGGAATAAGGTTAATTTTAGAGGGAATCCCTTTAATAAGCCTGCAAAGCTCTCTTGCATCCGCAATAGAATCATTCACATCTTTTAACATAACATATTCAAATGTTACCTTATCTGTCTTACTAATTTCAGGGTACTGCCTTACAACACTTAACAATTCCTCTAAAGGGTATTTTTTGTTTAAAGGCATGATTTTGTTTCTTAAATCATTTCTAACCGCATGAAGAGAAATCGCTAAATTAACACGAAGATCTTTTGCAGCCTTTAAAATTTCTGGCACAACACCTGACGTTGAAAGCGTTATTTTATGACGTGAAAAAGCAAGGCCATCGTTATGCATAATAATCGTTAATGCCTTTTTAACATTTTCGTAGTTGTAAAGGGGTTCACCCATACCCATCATAACAATGTTTGAAACATGGCGCCTTTCTTTTGGCGTTGGCCATTCATTAAAAATATCGCGCGCTGCCATTACTTGCCCAATAACTTCTGAACATTCTAAGTTTCTAACTAAAAGCTGTGTCCCTGTATGGCAAAACTTGCATGTTAACGTACACCCTACTTGGGAAGATATACAAAGCGTTCCCCTTGTTTTTTCAGGTATATGAACACATTCTGCAAGGTTTTTATCCTTAAATTCTAATAACCACTTTTGAGTTCCATCCGTTGATTGTTGAACAGTTTTAAGATTCAAACGATCAATTGTTGCAATTTCTATGAGTTGATTTTTAAATGTTTTTGGAAGGTTGCTCATTTCATCGATAGAACGAACACCTTTATTGTAAACCCAATCAAATAGTTGCTTTGCTCTAAAGGTCGGTTCTTTAAATAAAACGCATACCTTTTCAAGATCGGCCATATCTAGCCCAATAAGATTTTTTAATGTCATATCAAAAATTCAAGGAAAATAAAGTTAATACAAAATAAATGGAGGCCGGTACCGGAATCGAACCGATATACAAGGATTTGCAATCCTCTGCATAGCCATTCTGCCAACCGGCCATTTATTTCTTTATGAGAAAAGACTATACTAACTGCAATACTTAGTCAAGAATTTGATTGTTATAAAATGATTATCGTTCAAAAAAGCAAACCGAAAGCCTGTCATTTAGAGCATTTGCGCTTACAAATGATTCAAAATCAGCTAAAACCTTTAAGCATTCAAAATGAAGATATTTTATCTGCCTTTGAAAGTGTACAAAGGGAACACTTTCTTCCCAAAGAGCATGAACACTTAGCATACCATGATCAACTGATTCATTTTTCAAAAAACAGAACAATGCTACCACCTATCACAATTGCTAAAATTTTAAATGCCATCGATCTAAAATCAATTCAAAAAGCCCTTGTTATCGGCTGTGGGTTAGGATACACGGTTTCAATCTTAAATAAACTTAACATATCCACTTTAGGAATCGATCATTCAGTTCATATTAATGCAGCGCTTAAAAAACACCCAAAGTTTAAAAGTTTTTTAAAATCCGCCCCCCTTATTCAAGGGGATGATGAAAACGCACCCTTTGACCTTATTTTTATTGAAGGAGGTGTTGAAAGTGTCCCCATTACATTAATCAAACAGTTAAAAGATAGTGGCTACCTCGCAGCCCTTATTTTTAAAGGGAAGCATCTACCGTTAACAGCAACAATCTTTAAAAAGCAAGAAAACGTTCTTTCTCCTATTTATTCATTTGAATCAAATGGTAGTCTTTTAAATGAATTTTCAAATACGCAAACGTTTGAATTTTAAGATCACAATGATCCCAATTAAACAAGAACACTTAAAATATTTTCAATCATCATTAAATCCGCAGATTTATTATCAAACAAGATTTTATCTTC
>JAGOTX010000068.1 GCA_018061565.1 Pseudomonadota bacterium | reverse complement strand
GTATTAAACATCTATTCATTAAACTATTGTTTTTTATAATATTCAAGGATGTAAACTCTAAGGTGGGAAGAAAGATTACCCCCCCCCTCCTTGTTTCATCAAGCTCTTCCACCAGTTTTTGCAAAGACATGTTTTTAACGTTTGCAATTTCTTGAAGCGATACCCAAAACGCTTCTTCTAATGTAATACTTGTTCTATGTCCAAAAAGGGTGAGAGAGCGTTTTTTCATGTGATAATTAATTATCTTGCTAATGGTTTATATTTTATTCTTTTGGGTTGATCAACAGAAATACCAAGACGTTTTTTACGATCTTCTTCGTAAGATTGGTAGTTTCCTTCAAACCAAACGACTTGGCTATCCCCTTCAAAGGCTAAAATATGGGTTGCAATTTTATCTAAAAAGAAGCGGTCATGGGTGATAATGATCGCGCATCCACCAAAGTCAAGGAGACCTTCTTCTAAAGAACGGAGTGTTTCAACGTCTAAATCGTTTGTTGGTTCGTCAAGAAGTAAAACGTTACCACCTGATTTTAACAATTTCGCTAAGTGGACACGGTTTCTTTCACCGCCTGAGAGTTGACCTACTTTTTTCTGTTGGTCAGATCCTTTAAAGTTAAAAAGGGCGCAATATGCACGGCTAGGGATGGCTCGCTTTCCAAGGATAATTTCGTCATTGCCTTCTGAAATTTCTTCCCAAACGGTTTTATTACTATTTAAAGCATCCCTTACTTGGTCAACATAGGCCATTTTAACGGTATCGCCAATACGGAGTTTTCCATTATCTGGTTGTTCAACACCTGTCATCATTTTAAAGAGTGTTGTTTTACCGGCACCATTTGGCCCAATAACCCCAACGATTCCTCCTTTGGGGAGTTTAAAGCTTAAATCTTCAATTAAAAGGCAATCGTTAAAGCCTTTAAAGATGTTTTCAGCTTCAATCACAACATCACCAAGGCGTGGACCTGGTGGAATATGAATAGCACCATCACCTGATCCTTGGTCCATGGTTTGGTTGAGCAGATCTTCATAAGAAGCAATACGCGCTTTGCTTTTGCTTTGGCGCGCCTTTGGTGATTGTCTTATCCATTCAAGTTCCCGCTCAATTTGCTTTTGGCGGGATGTTTCTTGTTTCTGTTCAACTTCTAAGCGTTTTCTTTTTTGTTCTAACCAATTGGAATAGTTACCTTCATAAGGAATCCCTTGTCCTCTATCTAGTTCTAAAATCCACCCTACAACGTTATCTAAGAAATAACGATCGTGCGTTACAAGAACAACCGTTCCTGAATATTCTTGTAAATGTCGTTCTAACCAGGCAACAGATTCAGCATCAAGATGGTTTGTTGGTTCATCTAATAGTAAAAGGTCAGGCTTTGAAAGAAGGAGTTTACAAAGGGCAACACGTCTTTTTTCACCCCCTGAAAGGTTTTCAACTAACGTATCGCTTGGTGGGCAGCGAAGCGCATCCATGGCGATTTCAACTTTGCGATCTATATCCCAAGCATCAAGTGCATCTATTTTTTCTTGAAGGTTTCCTTGTTCTTCAATCAAAGCGTTCATTTCATCATCGGTCATTTCTTCTGCGAACTTTAAGCTCACTTCGTTAAAGCGATCCATTAACGTTTTGATTTCTGACAAACCTTCCATAACGTTTTGAAAAACGGTTAAGTTTGGATTTAGTTCTGGTTCTTGCGGAAGGTAACCAACTTTAGCACCTTCTGCTGAAAATGCTTCACCATTATATTCTGTATCAATCCCTGCCATAATTTTCATCAAGGTTGACTTACCTGCACCATTTGGCCCAATAATGCCAATTTTTGCACCTGGAAAAAAGGAAAGATAAATGCCTTTTAATGTTTCCTTACCACCAGGATAAGCCTTTGATAGGTTTTTCATCACATAAACATATTGGTATGAAGCCATTTTAATATTCCCCTATTGTGTATTGTGTTGAGTTTGTTTACTTCTTGGTAATGGAAGTGGACATCGAACCTTCATTTTTTTAGTTGATGATGTTGCACTAATTGGCGTTAAGTTTACCCTATTAGGGGAGGAGGGTAAAGGGATAGCTTTTGTTGCCGTTCCAAAAAGAGTTTGTCTAAAATCAACGAGCGGAGCATCCGAATATAATGCTGTTTGTTTTTCTGGAGAAGGAGGATCATTGCGTCCTGCAGTAAAGGGTCCAGATGGAGATAAATTTGCTCCGAATGCATCTCTTGAAAAACTTGTTTGAACTAAATATCTTTTGCCGGTAAAATGCGACTCACTAACTTCATCAGGTGGTTCTTTATGCCAAGTGACTTTTGACGCAATAACATAAGAAGTTGATGGATCATTTTCTTCAGTTTTTGGAATTGCAAGACGTGGTATAAAGATAGGTCTTGTAATAGAATGACCTGTATTATTCGGCCCTTTTTCTTCATTAAAATCAGGGTTACTTGCATAGATATCAAGGTTATATAAAATAAAAAATAAAGATATAATTTTTAATTTCATAACAAAAAACCATATTTAAAAATAATAATGTTTGAAAGTATGGTTTTTAAATTAAAACTTGTCAAGCTGATGTTCAATTTTGTACATTATATTTTTGGGTCTGGTGAACTTTAGCTGAAAATATGATAGGCTAAAGTATGACTGAGTAAAGAAAAAACAAGTATTATAAACGTTCCCATATTCGTGAGAAGAAATTTAAGCAAATTTTGCAGTGTTTTAGCAGGCCTTCGTTGAGAAGGCTTAGCAATGATTTTAATGCTTTTGAAGCGTATAAAATAACATCTATTTCACATCGTACATGTAAAGTCATTTATGCAAAATTGCGCCTTCACATCGCAAAATTTTGCATAAATGATGACGTATCAAATGGTGAATTTGAATTTGATGAATCCTATTTTAGAGCCAAGCGTGTACGAGGCAAAAGGGGAGTGGGGCGGCCGGAAAAACACCCGTCTTTGGGCTTTTAAAGCGAAATGGAAATGTTTATGTAGAAGTCGTTAAAACTGTTCGAAAGAGGCTCTTATGCCCATTATAGAAGGAAAAATCCTTGAAGGGGCAACGATATATACAGATGGTTGGAAGGCCTATGATGGGCTTATTTTAAATGGATACGATCACTATAGGGTTTATCATTCAGAGAATGAATTTGCCAGAGGGAAAAATCATGTAAACGGTATCGAATCCTTTTGGTCTTTTGCTAAAAGACGATTAGTTCAATTCAATGGTTTAGCTGATCAAACTTTTTACTTGCATCTTAAAGAATGTGAGTTTAGATTCAGCAATAGAAAGAATAATGTTTACAAAATTCTTCTTAGCTCTTTGAGGCAAAATTCTCTCTAAAGTTCACCAGACCCTTTCTTAAAAGAACCATAAAAATACTTTTTCTGATAAGTTTGATATTTCTTTTATTTTCTGTTATGCTCTGATATCTAAAAGAAGCGTAAAATATACGCAAATAGTGAGAGATAATTAAGGTAGATACGAAAATGTTACACCCAAAAGTTGCTATTATTGGGCGCCCCAATGTTGGAAAGTCAACACTTTTGAACAGGCTTTCTGGTCGGAGAATTGCCCTTGTTCATGATCGCCCAGGTGTGACAAGAGATCGACGCATCGTTGATACCAAATTTTATGGCATTTCCTATTCTTTTGTTGATACACCAGGCCTTTTTGACCCTGGAACAGATAAAGTGCCACTGCCTATACAAGAAGGTATGCGCGAACAAGCAATGAAAGCACTCAATGATGCAGATATCATCTGTTTTATGATTGATGGAAGACAAGGCACAACCCCTTATGATGAGGTTTTAGCAGATCATATTCGCTTAATCAATAAGCCTGTTATTGTTTTAGTTAACAAATCAGAGGGCAAGAATGGCATTCAAGGCCTTTCTGATGCCGCAGCCCTTGGATTAACGGACCATATTATAGCCATCTCTGCAGAGCATGGTGAAGGCATGGTAGACTTTGCTGAAAGCTTAGAATTTTATGTGCAAAAACTAACACTTAAAACACATGATGATGCACTTCATGAAGAAGATGATGATGATGAGAATACAGAGACAAGAAAAAAACCAATCTCATTAACAATTATGGGGCGCCCAAATGCGGGTAAATCAACCCTCTTTAACACCCTTATTCAAGAGGACCGCCAATTAACAGGAGATCTTCCAGGCCTTACAAGGGATGCCATTTCACACCCTTTTGACTATAAAGGCATTCCCTTTACCCTTATTGATACAGCAGGCCTTAGACGACAAAGCAAAATTATAGACCAAGTTGAAAAGCTAGCTGTTGTTGACGCAAAAAAAGCCCTTCAATACACAGAAATTGTTGTTCTTTTAATCGATGGCAGTTTACCAATTGAAAACCATATTGAAAAGCAAGATCTAACACTTTGCCAAAAAATTTTAGATGAAGGACGTGCCCTTGTTTTAGCAGTTAATAAATGGGATCTTGTCAAAGATAAAAAAGCATTTTTAAACCATCTACAAAATGAGCTAACGTATAAACTTTCTCAAGCATCTGGCATTCCGGTTGTGCCTATTTCTGCAGTAAATAACAAAAATTGCGATGCTCTTTTAGATGCCTGTCTTGAGCTTTATGACAAATGGAATAAACGTGTTCCAACATCAAAGCTTAATCAATGGTTTGACTTTGCAATTGAAGCACACTCCCCACCGATTGTTAAAGGCCAACGCATTAAACTTAAATATATTACCCAAATTAAAACAAGGCCGCCAAGCTTTGTTGTGTTTGGAACAAAATCTGCCGATATTCCTGATTCTTATCAACGCTTTCTTGTGAACCGATTAAGGGATGATTTTGACCTTAAAGGGGTTCCAATCAGACTGCACTTTAAAAGCCCTCAAAACCCTTATACTAAATAATATGAAAGAATTAGACGCGATTAATCTATCCCCCCTTTGTGTTGACTTAGATGGCACTCTTATTAAAGAAGATGTTCTTTTTGTATCCTGGAAGGCACTTTTTAAAAAAACACCGTTAAAAGGATTAGAGGCTTTTTTATGGTTTTTTAAAGGACGTGCTTACTTAAAGAAAAAACTTGCCAATTATTCAGCAATTGACCCTAAAACGTTAAGCTATAATAACGACCTTTTAGAATTTTTGAAATCTTATAAAAGTAGGGATAACAATCATCTCTTAATCCTTGCTACGGCTGCAGATTATTCTTTTGCAAAAGCAGTTGCAGAGCACCTTCAAATTTTTGATTCTATTGTTGCAAGTGAAGGATCCCTTAATTTAAGGGCAGAGTTTAAAGCAAAAAGGCTTTCAGAACTTTTTGGTGAAAAAAACTTTTCGTATGTTGGTAATTCTTTTGACGATATTAAAGTATGGAAAAACGCCAAACATGCTATTGGCGTTAACCTATCGTTTAAAGCAAAACTATTTTTAAAGTTTGAAAATATTATTTTTTATAAAATTCTTACATAAAGAATTAATTTGTTTGGGTGTTTTCTCTCTCAGATTTTAAGGGTACATGAATTCCGTTTAAAAAACCTTGAATAAGACCTTTTTCATTTAAAGTATGACATGCAAGATCCATACTAGTTATGTTATACGATCTATCATCAATAAAATGGATATTACGAATAGAACCTATTGGCCGACCTGATATTTTATAAATGAATAATAATACACTTTCAAGCATTAGACCTTTTATATCTCTAGATAAAGAATACCGAGCTTCTAGAAACGTTTGACCATTTGTATTTTTTCTCCCACTTTCCCAAAAATTATAAACTTTTTGAGAGGGAATTTCTAATCCCTTTGAACAAATATGAAAAGCTGAAAGTTCTGCATAATAATAAACGTTCACTTGTGCAACGATTCCCTCTGGAGGTGTTCTTTCTGGCAAAAAGTCTTCCTCTGCGACAACAACCGTATTAAAATCAAATTTTTCTCGCCTATCAAAAGATTGATTCATAAATCTTGTTGGAATAGGTTGAAGCGATATTCCAACACGAGAATATTCAAGTGCAAACATTGCACCCGTTGAATAAATAAAAATAGAACCAGGATACTGTTTTCTTAAAATTTCAAAAAGTTCAATAATGCCACCATTCGAGCGAATAGGTCTATCAATACCACGAATAAAAACACCATTACCGACCATTGTTTCATCGTAATCAACAAGCAAAATATCTAATTCTGGATCGAACAATTCTTCCTTGTGATTAGGAGAAAGCATTAAATCGACTAAATCTTCTGTGTAAGCACTTGATACTTCAGAGTCGCTTCTAACTTCATGGTCATCAGATGAGAAATTATTTTCAGCACCAATAGAAAAATTAAGTACGCAGAATGAAATGAGACTTATTTTTTTTAAATCACAACAAAACGTTAACATTTTTAATCCTTAAATAAATATATACTAAAACAATATTAAATCATACAATAAAACATTACAATCAGAATATAATATTTTATCCTTCTAATGTTAAAAAAAAACACTCTATTCTCTTAAATTTTGCTATAGTATATAGCATAAGTCTTTTTTAAGTGGGAAACATGAATATCACACTCCCTTTATGGT
>JAGOTX010000006.1 GCA_018061565.1 Pseudomonadota bacterium | reverse complement strand
ATGCCTAAAACAAGGGGGCTTCCACACCGTGCTGCAAAAAGGTAATTGGGATATTTTTTTATCATAATACCAAGGGCGAATGCCCCTTCAAGGCGTTTAATCATTTTTTGAACAGCTAAAGTTGGATTCTCATATTCCTTTAACAAATCTGTTAAGAGGTGAACAACAACTTCAGTATCTGTTTCGCTTTCAAAAACATAGCCTTTTTTTTGGAGTTCGTTTTTAAGAGCTGAAAAATTTTCTATAATGCCGTTGTGAACAATAACAACGTGTTTGTTGCCGTGAGGGTGTGCGTTATAAACGTCTGCTTTGCCATGTGTTGCCCAGCGGGTATGGCCTATGCCAATCATACCGATTATAGGGTCATCCTTTAATAATGTTTCTAAATTATGCAATTTTCCAACAGAGCGCCTTCTGACGATTTCGTTCTTATCATCAAGAACGGCAATGCCAGCAGAATCGTACCCTCTGTATTCTAAACGCTTTAAACCATCTACCAAACGTTCTGATACAGGTTTATTACTTAAAACACCGACGATTCCGCACATAAACGCACTCCAAAAGCTTAAAAATGAATAAAATAAGGCTACATTAGCAGATTTAAGAGGCTTAAGTCCATAAAATTAGAACAACTCATATAGCATTTTTGTCACACTTTTAAAAAAATAATAAAATATTACAGGTCTTTATGTTTACTTTGATCAAATTTTGCCTAAAAATGTATACATGTTAACCCTATTCGATTGGAGAAAACGATCGTGAAATTAAATAAAATTATTTTATTGTCTGCACTTGGATGTTTTGCTTTGCCAATTTTGGCAGCTGAAGCGCCAAAAGCAAAAGCTGAAGAAGTAAAGGCAGAAGCAAAAGCTGAAGCGAAAGCTGAAGCGCCAAAAAAAGCTGCTAAAAAAGCAAAGAAAAAAGCTGCTAAAAAAGCACATAAAGAAGACGCAATGTGCTGCGCAAAAGCACCTGCACTTCCAACAGCGCCAACAGTTGCAGCTGCTGCACCTGTAGCAAGCGATGCGCCAACATTTAAAGTTGGTGGATACGTTAAAGCTGTTATGAACTATGACTTAAACGGTTGGGGTGGTGATTACTTAAAAGCATCTCTAGTGCCATTTGGAAATGCTAATACAAATGACAAAAAAGTGCTTTCTGGCAACGTAAAAGCAACACGCTTAAACTTTGAAGGTAATGCAAAGTCATCTTTCGGTGATGTAAAGGGTTACATAGAATCAGATTTCTATCAAAGTGGAACATTGTCTTCTGCTGTTGTGACTAATGGTCTTAATGCCCAAACAATCAACACAGACTCAAGTTCTTCTGGATCAACAGCTTTAAGAATTCGTAAAGCGTATGTAAAAGTTGGTGGCTTTATGGCTGGTCAAGATGAATCCTTGTTCTTGACATACCCACAAGCAACAATGCTTGATAACTCTGGTCATTTTGGTTCTGGTTTCCGTACAATTCAAGCACGTTATACATACAATGCAGATATGTGGATTTTAGCACTTGGTCTTGAAAAATCAAACACAGATGTATCTGATACAGCTGGTGCGTTGCCTTTTGCATCAAACGGTACAAATACAACAGCTGCTGGTTTTTCTCCAAAGCGTCAACAAAATGTTCCTGATGTAACCTTTAAAGTTGGTGGAAAAGTTCAAGATCATGAATTTGGTCTTCGTGGTATTTACAGATCTGCAAAAGTTTGGGCAACCAATGCTGGTACAACATACTCTGCTTCAACAAATGGTTGGGGTATCGGTGCGGATGCTAAAATCAATACAATGAAAGATTCAGCAATCGTTGCTGTAGTAAACTACGGTAAAGGTATTGGTCAACAGATCAATGAACTTTCTGACTATGCTCAGTCCTTCATTTGGGCAAATCCAGGTGCTGCTAATGCATCCCTTAAGGCACAAAAAATGTTACAATGGGGCTTAGGTTACAATCAAGCATTTAATGATAACTGGAAAGCAAGTGTTGGTTATTCACAAGATAAACTCACAGCTGCAAACACAGTTCTAACTGCATCTAAAGCTGATATGAATGGTAAATTAGAACGCTACTTTGCAAATGTTCGCTTCTGCCCAGTTGATAATGTATCTCTTGGTTTAGAATATGCTAACGTTAAAGCAACATCTGTTGATGCTACTGTAAATGGAAAGCGTGATCGCATTGTATTTGCAGTACAATACAACTTCTAAGCTGATTTTATTAGCTTTAATTTTAAAGAGTCGGGTTTTTCCCGGCTCTTTTTTTATGATTAGAGACTGTTATAAAATATAGCGTGTGCCATAAAAATGGTTATAAAGTGTTAGTCTAAAGTTGTCATCCCCGCGGAGGTGGGGATCCAGAACGTAGTAAAAAATAAGGATTATTGTGCTGGGTTCCTGCCTTCGCAGGAATGACATTTTTTATTGTGCACAGTCCTAATCAATCAAGAGATTGACTTTTTATAAAAATGATGATAAAAATTACGTAAATATTAATAATAAAAAAAATAAATTTTTAGAACGTTGATAAGATTCATATAAAATGCACATACCTGTTTTGCTGAATGAAATGGTTGATCACCTATCTGTTAAGGACGGTGGTGTTTATATTGATGCTACATTTGGTGGCGGAGGATATGCATCTGCAATTTTAGAAAAAAAAAACTGTTCCGTCATCGCTTTTGATAAGGATCCAGATGCTATCTCTAGGGGAATTGAGCTTAAAAATAAGTATGGCAGCAGATTAACATTAATAGAGGCACCCTTTCACACGATTAAAGACCATATAACAGAACGTGTTGATGGTATTGTTTTTGATTTTGGTGTTTCGTCCTTCCAATTAGATATTGCGGAACGCGGATTTTCCTTTAAAAAGGATGGCCCGCTCGATATGCGAATGACCAAAACAGGGCAATCTGCCTATGATGTGGTCAATACATTTTCAGAAAAAGATTTAAGCGATATTATTTATTTTTATGGGGAAGAAGACCGTGCAAGAGCTATAGCACGCGCTATTGTTAATGACAGAAAAATAAAACCCTATGAAACAACTTTTGAATTGGCAGGCTTAGTACGCCGTGTTGTCAAGCGAAAAGATGATATTGATTTGGCGACAAAAACATTTCAAGCCTTGCGTATTTTTGTAAATGATGAGTTAATAGAAATAAAGGGGGCGTTATCATCATGTCCTCTTTTTTTAAAGCCTGATGCCACACTTGTTGGGGTTACATTTCATTCGTTAGAGGATAGATTGTTGAAACAGTTTTTATCAAATGGTTCATTTCATTGCGTTTCAAAAGCAATAAAACCCACATCTGATGAAGTAAAGGCTAATCCACGTTCACGTTCAGCAAAACTTCGTTCAGCAAAGCTTATGAAAGAGCGGATGGTGAACCATGATTAAAGGCACCACTTTAACTTTTACTGTTATTGCCATGCTTGTTGGAATGATATTATTTCGTTTAAAGTACGAAGTTTTAGCATTAGAAAACACCCATCATCAGATTCAAAAATCAATAGAGGATACAAAAGAATCGATTCACGTTTTAAGGGCAGAATGGGCCCATTTAACGGATCCATCCCGTATTCAAAAGTTATCTGCTAAATACCTCAATAACGGTGCGCCGATAAGTACGCAAACGATTGAAAAAGTTTCTAAAGTTACAACAAGGGCTCATGAAAAAAAAAAAGAGAGTCTTCAGCCTGCAACATCAATCGATAAAAAAAGTCCCCCTAATAAAGAAGAAGTTATCAATGATATTATCATCGAAAAAGATTCAATAGATAATTTATTGGATGAATCTTCAAATTTTAAAGAGCCTCAAAAAATTCAAAGTATTTCTTATGCTAAAACAGGGGCTGGTAAGAAATGAGGTCTTTGTTTAAAACACCCTTTGAAATTGTTTCAAAATCATTAACATCCTGGCATCAAGGATTGCACCATTCCTTAGCTCTTGAAACCGCAAAGCAACGGTCATTAATGATTGGGGCAACAGTTCTTGTTGGTTTTTTAACCGTTATTGTGCGCCTTGGTGATGTTATGCTTATAAAGCAAAGGGATCGTTCGTCTTTAAAACAACCGACCGCTTTTGAAATTCACCGAGCTGATATTGTTGACCGCAATCATGAAGTTTTAGCAACCAATATTTCAACAGCTTCAGCGTATGTAAATGCAAAACAAATAATTAATTTGGAAGAAGCCGTTCAAAAACTTTCGACCGTGATTGTTGATATTTCAAAAGAAGAACTGAGGAAAAGATTATCCTCTGGTAAAAATTTTGTTTGGCTTGCACGCCATATTAGCCCAAAACTTCAAAATGATATTAATTCACTGGGGATTCCTGGTGTTTATATGTATAAAGACCAAACACGTATTTATCCACACGGTGTATTAAATGCCCATATTCTTGGTATGTGTGGGGTTGATGGCAATGGACTATCCGGTGTGGAATGTTATTTTGATGCCCTTCTTCAGCAAGAAAAAATGCCCTTAGAGCTTAGTATTGATGTGCGCGTACAACATGTTTTAAAAACAGAACTTGTCAAAGGCGTTGAAGAATTTTCAGCAAAAGGGGCCAATGCTATTGTTATGAAAGCCAAAACCGGCGAAATTTTAGGCATGGTTTCTCTGCCTGATTTTGACCCGCATAACCTTTCGAAAAGTGATTCGCAAGCCTTGTTTAATAGAAATACACTTGGTTGTTATGAGCCAGGATCTGTCTTTAAAATTTTAAACGTTGCAATTGCGCTTGAATCGGGTAAGGCTGATTTAACAAGTATTTTTGATGGATCTGCCCCTGTTCAAATTGGAAAATTTAAAGTTTCAGATTTTAAAGGGTTGGGTCGCCCTATGACATTAACAGAAGCTTTTGTTAAGTCATCTAATATTGCTGCTATAAAAATTTCGCAAAAATTTGGTGTTCAAACCCAAAAAGATTATATGAAAAAATTTGGTGCATTAGAAAAAGTTAGTATTGAATTACCTGAAATTGGAAATCCGCTTGTTCCAAAAGATTGGCGAGAAGTTTCTATGATGACTATTTCTTATGGGTATGGTATTTCACAAACACCCCTTCAGTTAATTACGTCTGTTACAAATATTATAAATGATGGCAAAAAAATAAAGCCCACACTTTTAAAGGTTGTGGATGAAAATGCATTGAATCACGGTGACGTTGTAAGTGGAAAAACATCCAAACTTATTCGCTCACTCATGCGCATGGTTGCAGCAGAAGGAACAGCCAGAAAAGCAAATGTAAAAGGATACAATGTTTTTGGAAAAACAGGTACAGCGTATCAAAAAGCTGCAAAAGGTGGCTATGGTTCTGATGGCAACCGTTCAAGAACAACAACATTTATTGGTGGTTTTCCTGAAGAAGACCCTGAAATTATGCTTATTGTTATGATGGATGACCCTAAAGCAACGAAAGAAACAGCAGGCTATGCAACAGCTGGTTGGAATGCTGCAAAGATTGCAGGTAAAATTATTGAAGGAATCGCCCCTCTTTATGTAGACCCAACAGAAGTAGCTTTATTAAACACTGTTGAAAAAGATGTCATTACAGATCAAATTGATATTCCACTTTCTAGAAATATTTCTATGAAAAAATAAAATACATTAAATATTTTTATTGATGTTTTATTTTGTTTTTTTTATTTATTGAATATTAATATCCTTTTTTAAAGGTTTATTTGTTCCTTGCTTAACATAAATAAACAAATGTATACTCAAAAAGATATTTATAAAGGAGACGAAAAATGACAAGCCATGTTCCAACAAAAAATGATTTTTGGTTTTTACCACTAGGTGGTAGCGGTGAAATTGGAATGAATATGAATCTTTATGGTCACAATGGTCAATGGATTATTGTTGATATGGGTATTAATTTTAATGACCGTTTAGGGATTGATATTGTAACGCCAGATCCAACTTTTATAGAAGACCATAAAGATAGGCTTCAAGGCATTGTTATAACCCACGCGCATGAAGATCATATTGGTGCAATTCCGCATCTTTGGAAGTTTTTAGAATGCCCTGTTTATGCAACGCCATTTACTGCTGAAATTATTAAAAGAAAGCTTTCTGAACATCCATGGGGAAAGAAAGTTCCGATCCATATTATTGATCTTAATTCAAAATTTGAGCTTGGTGCCTTTGAAATTGAATATATACATTTAACGCATTCTATTTTAGAACCGAATGCTCTTTGTATTCGCACCCCTCTTGGGTCTGTCATGCATTCTGGAGACTGGAAAATTGATCCAAGTCCACAAGTTGGCCTTTTAACAAATGAAGATCGAATAAAAGAACTGGCTAATGATAATATTTTGGCACTCGTTTGTGATTCAACAAACGCTTTTGATGATGGTGAATCTGGGTCGGAAGAAATGGTTTTTGAAAATTTAGAACAAATTATCGCTTCTGAATCTAAAAACCGTGTTGTTGTTTCTTGTTTTTCATCCAATATTGCACGTGTTCAAACAATTGCACGGATTGCTGAAAAAGCTGGAAGGCGCATTTGTCTTGTTGGACGCTCTCTTATTAATATGGTTAGTGCTGCAAAAGAAACAGGCTACTTAAAAGATTTTCCAACACCAATAGATGATCAAACAGCCATCAAGATGCCGCGTCATAAGGTTTTGTTT
The DNA here is from genome assembly GCA_018061565.1 of Pseudomonadota bacterium. Lineage (GTDB taxonomy): Bacteria > Pseudomonadota > Alphaproteobacteria > Paracaedibacterales > UBA11393 > JAGOTX01. The sequence goes on along the minus strand of JAGOTX010000006.1, from coordinate 22,008 downwards.
ATTACAACCGGCTCACAAGGGGAGTCACGTGCAGCACTTTCAAGAATTGCAAACAACCAACACTCCGTTGTTAAACTTGAGCCAGATGATCTTGTTATCTTTTCATCCAGAATTATACCGGGAAATGAAAAAATAATTGGTCATTTGCAAAACAATTTGGTAAAGAATGGATGCCGAATTGTTGTTGATAATCAAAATACACGTGTACATGTTTCAGGACACCCTGCAAAGGAAGAATTGAAAAAGATGTACGACTGGTTAAAGCCAAATCTTTTAATCCCAACACATGGTGAATATCGACATATGGCAGAACAAGCAAGATGGGGTAGGGTATGTGGCATTAAAGAAACGTTTATTCCTCTAAATGGTATGATTATTGATCTTTTAAAAGGGCACTCAAGACTTGTCGATAAAGTTGAAACAGGAAAATTAGGTGTTGATGGAAACAGTCTTGTTGCAATGGATTCTTACCTTATTAAAGACAGAACACGGATGTCCATTCATGGTGTTCTTTTTGCAACAATTTACCATACGTCAGATGGTTATTTAACAAGGGCACCAATGATTTCAATTATTGGCCTAACAGACGATTCAGCTGAACATGCTGAAATTATATCTGAAATTGAACCCATTATTCGTTCACAAATGAATGTTACGTATTCTTCAAAAAGTGAATGTCATAAAGCGATTGAATCTGCACTTCGTAGCTATATGTTTAAAAATTTTGAAAAGAAACCTTTAATGTGCCTTCATCTTGTTAAGGAACAGGGATAAAAATTATTATTTTCTAACAAAAAAGAACTTGCAAAAAATAGAGTGATTGTCTAAAGTATATGTATTCCCCGATAGCTCAGTCGGTAGAGCAAGTGGCTGTTAACCACTGGGTCGGCGGTTCGAGTCCGTCTCGGGGAGCCATTTCTTCTTATATATTATATTGTATGGCAAAGTTATATTTTTATTATTCTGCGATGAATGCAGGAAAAACCACAACGCTTTTGCAGTCAAATTACAACTATCATGAACGCGGCATGGAAACACTTCTTTATCTGCCTGCATTTGATGATAGGGGTGGTTTTTCAACAATTTCATCAAGAATTGGTTTGTCACATGAAGCAACACCTTTTAACCAAAAATTTAATTTCTTTGATGATGTTGCAAAGCGTAAAACACCAAAGTTAAAATGTATTCTGATAGATGAAGCCCAGTTTTTAATAAAAGAACAAGTTCTTCAACTTTGTAAAATAGTTGATCAATTAAAATATCCTGTTCTAACGTATGGATTAAGATCTGACTTTTTAGGTGAACCGTTTGAAGGTAGCAAGTACCTTTTAACATTTGCTGAAGAGCTTATTGAAATTAAAACTGTTTGTCATTGCGGATCCAAAGCGACAATGAATGCGCGTCTTGATAATAATGGCAATATGACACGGAAAGGGGATCAAGTAGAAATTGGCGGTAATGAACGTTATATTTCACTTTGTCGTAAGCACTTTTTCAATTTTTGATGTTTTTTTATTTTTGCTTTAAAAATTAACCTTCCATTAATGTTTGCTGTGTTATAAATAATGTAGAGAGGTGGAATTCGTCCATCTCAACGTTTAACTTTTGTATTTTATAATTGAATTTTATGAAATACATTTCATCACAGGAAGTGAGAAAAAAATGACACAAAGTATTATCACAAACAGGCCATCAAATACAGCCCGTCGATTCATTACAAACAACAGTAAAGCTTTAGAAAAAAAGCAACAAACGCTTGCATCCGGTAGCCTTATTGCTGACCCATCCAATGCGCCATCTAACGCAGGTATTGCTCAACGTATGGAAGCGCAACAAAGAGGTTCAGCCGCTGCAGCATCAAACACAGCACAAGCAGAAACAATGTTACAGCTTGCAGCAGGTACAATGTCAAACATTCTAGAGCAGGCTCAACGTATGCGTTCTATTGCTGTTATGGCGTCAAACGGTCTTTATACCGCAACTGACCTTGTTACATTGAACCAAGAATTTAACGGGCTCTATCAAGAAATGGGACGAGAAATTGCATCCACATCTTTCAATGGAATCCAAATTTTGAATCAATTTTCAACAAACCTTCAAATTGGTCCAAACAATGACAATGATAACAAAATCTCAATTCAAGCGGGCGATATGGATATCCAGACACCTTATGGTTCAATCACATCTTCTGAATTAGATACAACAACGCCTGCAAACAATGCAGATATTATTACACAGTTAGATTCATTTATTAACGGTGTTTCTTCTGCAATTGGTTCAACGGGTGCTCAAAAATCAAAGATGGATATTATCGCAAAAACGCTTTCAATTTTTATGGAAAACAACGCAGCTGCAAAGTCTGTTATTGCTGACGCAGATATTCCAGAAGAACTTGCACAAGCACAATCACTTCAATCTCTTGTTGACGTTTCATCAACAATTTTAAGAACAACATCTGAAAATTCAAAGCGTCTTGCTGACCTTGTTCAAGCAGCGCTTCGCTAGTTTTTAAAACAAGTTTTTTACTTTAAAGCAGCACGTTCCTTACGGGGTGTGCTGCTATAACTATTATTAAGACCTTTTTCACTTTAGGCAAATTAAAAGATGTTAGTCTGTATGTTAAAGGTTGCGAAATATTCAAAGAGTATCTTTTAAAAGAAATATTTTCTTGATTTTTATTACAAAATTGTTTAGAGTTCTATTTATGTAAAAATTTAAGAGGTCTTTTATGTCAGAAATTTTAGAACGCGTAAAAAAAATTGTAGCAGTAACGTTAGATATTGATGAAACAAAGGTAACGGAAAGTGCTCATTTAGTAGATGACTTAGGTGCTGATAGCCTTGCAAGAGTTGAACTTGTTATGAAATTAGAAGAAGAGTTTAACATAGAAATTCCTGATAAAGATTCCGAACAAATCACCAATGTACAAGCAATTGCAGCGTATGTTGAATCTAAACAAGCATAATTTTTAGTGCTTAAAAAATATAACGGGCGTTTTTTTAAACGTCCGTTTTTTTATATCATTAGTTTTTAAGTATCACACCTCATTTTAGAGTATGGGGAGATTTGGTTTGTGTTATTATCATATTTTTGATACCATTTTTACATAAAATTTAAAAATATTTAGGCTATATTTTATGTCTGTTCGGGTACGTTTTGCTCCAAGTCCAACTGGGTATTTGCATATTGGCAATGCCAGGGCTGCTCTTATTAATTGGCTCTTTGCAAAAAGTAGAGGTGGCGAATTTATTTTAAGGCAAGATGACACAGATTTAGAACGTTCTAAACAAGAATACGCAGATGCTGTTATATCTGACTTAAAATGGCTAGGACTTGATCATGATATTTTCTTTAAACAATCTGATCGGTTTGATCGTTATAATGAAGTAAGGGATGAACTTATTAAAAAGGGTAGAATTTATCCCTGTTTTGAAACGCCAGAAGAATTAGATTATAAAAGAAAGCGCTTGCTGGCTAAGGGGCTTCCCCCCATTTATGACAGAGCTGCTCTTTCTCTTACAAGTGAAGAAATCGAGACGCTTCTTCAAGAAGGTAAAAAACCGCATTGGCGCTTTAAACTTAATCCTGGTGTTATTGCTTGGGACGATCACGTTAGAGGGCGTGTTGAATTTAAAGGGGAAGATTTAAGCGACCCTGTTTTAATTCGCGCAGATGGTGCTTACCTTTATACGTTAACCTCTGTTATTGATGATTTTGATTATAAAATTACTCACATCATAAGGGGTGAAGATCATGTTACCAATACAGCAACACAAATCCAAATTTTTGAAGCATTAAATGGTGGAACACCTTTTGCCATTGACTTTGCCCATACAACACTTTTACTTGGTGAAGATGGAAGCCCCCTTTCAAAGCGATTAGGCAGTCTTAGCCTGCATTCGTTAAGGGATTTAGGTATAGAACCAATGGCAATCAATTGTCTTTTAGCGCGTCTTGGGACATCGTTACCGATTGAACCAAAGCTGACATTAGAAGAATTAGCAGATGGTTTTGGGTTAAACATCTTTAGTCGCACCCCCCCCCGGTTTAGTGAAAATGATTTAAAAACTTTAAATCATAAGCTTTATCATTTAATGCCATTTCAAAATATTCAAGATACTTTAAAAAAAATTGGCATTTTAAAAATTTCAGAACCTATTTGGACTCTTTTGCATGACAATATTTCTGATTTATTTGAATTAAAGGCATGGGAAGATATTTTATTTGGTACCATCACAAAGAAACATGATATCGATCAAAACTATCTAGAAACTGCTTTTCTAAATTTGCCAAAAGAACCATGGGATGAATCTACATGGAAGATTTGGACAGATGTTTTAAAAGAATTAACGGGTAAAAAGGGTAAAGAATTATTTATGCCTCTTCGCCAAACGTTAACAGGTATGGACCATGGACCAGAAATGAAAGAAATTATTTTATTAATGGGGTATAATCTGGTCTGTACAAGATTGAAATCTCTGATTACAATCAATGAATAAGTTTAAATACTTTTTGAATACAAGGAAAACGAAACATGAATCAGAATATGACAAAAATACTTGCCTTTATTGCTGTATTAGGCGGTCTTGGCGGTGCGTATTATGTAATGATGGTAAAGCCAAAGCAAGAACAAGTTGCTGAGGCTCCAAAAGCTGAAAAACCAGTTGAGGAAGCAAAAAAGGAAGATGTTAAAGCTGAAGAGCCAAAAACAGAAGCATCAAAGCCAGCTGAAGAAGTGAAAGAAGAAGTCAAAGCTGAAGAGTCAAAGACAGAAGAAACAGCACAAAAAGTAGAATACTCTGATGATACATTAGCCGCAAAGATTGATGGTGTTGACAAAAAAGTTATTATTAAAGACGTCAAGGCAACAATGGATATGCTACCACCACAAATGCGTCAGCTTCCTTTTCAAACATTGTACCCTATTTTAGTGCGTCAAGCTGTTGACTTTGTTTTAATGGAACAAGAAGCTATTAAACAAGGGATTGATAAAAAACCAGAAATCGTCAAAGCGATTGCTGATAGAAAGCGTGATGTTTTACGTGCAGCTTATTTAGAAAAAGAAGTACAAACAAAAGTTTCTGAAGATACTTTAAAAAAGAAATATGAAGAAATTAAAAAAATGATTCCTGAAAATGAAAAGGAATATGAAATTGCCCATATCGTTGTTAAAGACGAAGCTGAAGCAAAGAAATTAATTTCTGAAATCAAATCTGGTAAAACAACATTTGAAAAAGGGTTAGAAAAAACCTTAGATGAAAGATCTAAAGCAAATGGTGGTAAAATTGGCTATATTAAGCGTATGGATATTACACCTGAAATATTTAAAGAAATTGAATCTGCAAAAAGTGGTGATGTTATTTCAACGCCTTTAACACTTGGTAAAGCTGGCAGCAGTATCTTCCGTGTTGTTTCAAATCGTCCGCTTCAAGTACCTGAATTTGAAAAGATTAAGGATGAAATTAGAAAAGCACTTCTTCCAGAACTTTCTCTTGATATTGTAAAGGCTGTAAAAGCTGATGCAGGTCTTAAACTTTTCAATCTTGAAGGAAAAGAAATTCCAGAACGCTCACAAGAAGAGCTTAACAACAGCTTAAAGGAAGATGCGCCATCAACTGTTGATGCATCAAAACTTGCGGATGATTTTACATGTGCAACCTATAAAGATGGTAAAATTACATTAAAAGATTTAAAGGATGCTTATGCAGCCCTTCCGGATATGTTTAAAATGTTACCTTTTGAAAAAATCTATGAACTGGTTTTGATTCGTGTTTGTAATGACCAGATTATTGCAAAAGCGGCAGAAAAATCAGGGATTGGATCTGATGCAAAGATTCAAGAAAAGATGAAATCTGAAGCAAAGCTTGTTGTTCAAGAAGCATACTTAAAAGCAAAAGCTGAAGCTGCTATTTCTGAAACAGATATGAAAGCTGAATATAATGCAATTGTTAAAAATATGTCTGAAAAGAACGAAATGGAATATAGACTGCGTCATATTGCCTTTAAAACAGAAGAAGAAGCTAAAGCTGGTTTAAAGAAATTAAAATCTGGTGAAAGCTTTGATAAGCTTGTTGAATCTTCTATTGATGATTCAACAAAGGATAAAAAAGGCGAACTTGGATACGTTAGAAAAAACATGTTACCTCAAGAAATTTTTGAACCTATTTCAAAAACAGCAAAGGGAACGCTTGTGAATCAAGTTTGTAAACTTAATGATAACCTCTTTAGTGTTATGCGCGTTGAAGATAAGCGCCCTGTTACACCGCCAACGTTTGAACAACTCAAAGAACGTATTAAAGGCGCTTTAACAGCTAAAAAGGCAGCCCTTGTGTTAGAAGATCTTCGTTCTAAATTTAAAATCACTTATGAAAGCATTAAAGGCCTTCCAACAGCAGACGAAATTGAAAAAGTTGTAAAGGAAATTAATGTAAAAATGACACAAGAACTTGGCAAAAAGGGATCTGATGTTATGTCAGATAAACCTATTGAATAGTCATAAATTTAATATTTAAGTTTAAAGGTGCGTTCATCGCACCTTTTTTTATTTCTATTTTTAGTTATTTACTAAAATCGTAAATGAAAAGCCCTTCTGGAATTTTGGGATAAAACCATGTGCTTTGAGGTGGAAGATAAAGATTATTTTGAGCACATTTTAGAAACGTTTTTTTATGAAAAATAGCAGGTATGACGATCGCTTGAGCGTTGAGGTCATCTATTTTTTGGGTTAGCATTTGAGCATTATTCCAATGTCCCGTTAATGTTGTTACTTTTGCTGATGAATAATTTTGACACAAAGATTTTTTTAAAATAATTTCATCTGCTACAAAGGGTGAAATATCAAAATTTTTTTGATTATTCAAATCATCTTTTAAACGAAGGATAAATGTTTTTTGATACGCTTTTAAAATATAGTCCGTTTCTTTAAAATTTTGTTCATCAACAAACTCAAAAAATTGCTCTAAAAGGATACAAGCATCTTTTTCAGGTCTCATTTTTTCTATATGCAAAACTCTTGGCCTTACATTCATTTGCATTGTATCAATCCCCCCTATTGCAACCAAACAATGGGGATATTTTTCAATATTTCTTTCAAAAAAATCAAGTCTGTGGTGCCCATCTATTAAATAGTAGGCGCTATCATTTTTAAAAAAATCTTCAAGTGATTGAGAATCATGATTTATTTCTGATTTAAAAATTTCAAATTTATAACCACTTTCTATATAGCTTTTAAAGGGGTTTGATTTTTTAAATTCTTGATCAAGATTGCTTAAACTACTTCTTGATTTTGTAACTAATATAATAGGAGATAGCTGTAAATGATATTCATGCATAAGGCGATCATACATAATAATGGATTCATCAATGATAGTTTCATGTTTTAATATTTTTGTCTCTTTAAGATTAATACCGCCTATATAAAAAACACTTGATACATTCGTATTTAAGCACGTGATCTTTAAGCTAAAGATTGAATTATTTATTGAATCACACTCATTTAATTGAATAGATTCAAAAACTTGCTTTACATTATTTTCAATATTTTTCTTTCGCCCCTCAAATGTAACATCATTAATGCCTTCTAAGGTTTGATCTAGAAATTTATGATCTGGCTTATTATACTGCCATGTTGAATAGATATTAAGAGGTATAAAAGAAGAAAACATTTATTGAATCCTAAAATTTAAGTACAACAACTTAAGATTTTTGCAAAATGGCATGTGATAAAGCACTAACGGCAATAACAGATAATGCAGAACGAATAGGATCAACAAGTGGTTCTAAAATTAAAAGGACACTTAATAATTCACCAACGGGAATACCAAGAGGGTTTAGGATAAGTGTTACCATAGAGATTGCTAATAACCCGCTCATACCGGCTGTTGCTAAGCTTGCAATTATTGAACCCAAAATAATAAATAAATAATGGGTAATGTTTAATGGGATGGCATAAACAGACGCGATAAAGACAGATATAAAGGCAAAATAACATGCGTTTGAAACACGACATATTGTAAGCAATAACGGAACTAATGAATCCACTTTTTCTGCATTAAATCCAAATTCATTTTTAAAAACCAAGAGAAGAGATGGTAAAGAAGCTTGTGCACTGCTTGTTGAAGCAGCAACAATTATGGCTTGTTTAATATCTGCTATGAATCTGAAAACAGATTTTTTACAATAAAACCGTATCATTAAAGAAACACCAAACAGTACAAACAAAAAGCTTATGAAAAGCCACTTGATAAAAGGAATCATTGTAGCAAATATGGAAATATCAACTTTTGCTAAACTTGTTACAATAATAGCTGTTAAGCCCAATGGTAAAAACCTTAAAACAATGGCTAATATGTTGCTAAAAACATCGTTTACTTTTCTAAGTGATATAACAACATTTTCAGAGGAGCTTGACTGTGATAAGCCAATAGAAACACCAATTAATACAGCGGTTGTAAATATTTGCAACTGGTTTCCTGATGAAAATGAATTAAAAATATTTTTAGGGACAAGGGATAGTAAAAAGGTACCAAAATCAACATTTTCAGAGCTAAATAAAGAGTCTGATAAATTCAAATAAAGCAAATGTGGTTCATGCTTTAAATTATCGATTATAGATGCATCAATATGATATTTTGTTTGTAAAAAAACCCAAAAAGCAGCAACGCTTACAATAAATGCTGTTGAGAAAAAAAGCATAAAAAAAGCACTTAAAATTGTTTTAACAACGGGTAATTTTAAGTTTGGATTTAAAAGGGAGATAATACTACAAACAAGAAGGGAAAAAATAATAGGGATAATCGTAAATGAAATGCCTGCCAAATATAGGCCGGATATGATTGAAAAAATACCCAGGCTCCATTTTTGATATAATGCAAAATATATCCCTAAAAGAATGGATAACAAAAAAACGTTATTTTTGTTACTTAATACTTTTGTTAGAACATTTTTCATGAGTTTACTCCTGTATTTAATTTTATAAAGGTCTTTTTAAAATATTTTTTCATGTGATGAGTTTTCCAGTCTTATTTTTCAGTCATATGGTATTCACCGTCCCAATCAATGGGGGGGGGGGTCTCTTTAAATTGGTTGCAGCGATTAATCATGAGTGTATTAGCGCCATGCCCCCAGGGGTATTCATTGTTAAGGCGAACATAAAAATCAAGGGCGCGATCCCAGTCTTTGGCAAGGTATGCGTTAAACGCCTCCTCAGCCAATACGGAGTAATGCATTTTTAGCATGTATTCTGAATTATCTTGTTCGCAAACAAGTTCAAAGATCGTAATACTTTTATGCTTGCCTTTAACTGCTACTTTATCTAGGATTCTAAAAACAAAGTGCTTAGAGGCTTGATCAACCACTGAGCTTGAAACAATAATGGATGTTTTATAGTACTTATTGAGCCCTTCTAAACGTGCCGCCAAATTCACGGTATCACCAAGTGCTGTAAAGTTTATGCGATCACTTGAGCCAATATTACCAACAATAGCATCCCCCGTATGGAGGCCAATACGCGTTTTAAGAGCTGGTTTACCAAGCTTTACCCACTGTTCCCCAACTTCTGATAACGCCCTTTGGCAAATTAAAGCGGATTTACAAGCATTTAACACTTGATCATTATCAGAATCTGGAGCACCCCAAATAGCCATAATGGCATCGCCTATATATTTATCAATACTGCCATTTTTTTCTAAAATAATTTTTGTTAAAACATCAAAATACTCAGATAAGTGTAAAATTAAATATTCAGCAGGTAATTCTTCTGAAATTGTTGTAAAGTTTTCAATATCAGAAAAGAAAACGGTAATGTTTTTATTATTTCCACCAATTTTAACGTTACCATCAACCGCAATAAGCTTCATTGCTAATGCCTTTGGAATATATTTACTAAGCATGCCAATACTTTTGTTGAGTAAAGTTATTGATTCTGATAGGTCCTGAATTTCTATAATATTGCTATTCTTATGATTGATTTCTAAAAACTCAAGATTAGCAATAGATCTGGCCTGGGCAGATAAATGAACAATTGGCTTTGAAATTTTACGCGCAAATGAATAAAGAAATATAATAGAAAAAAGGGCAATTATAATCGTAATAACAATACTTTTATTTTTTGTATGATAGGCTTCGCTTAAAAAATCATCTGTCGGGGCATAAAGAATAAAAAATAAATTCATTTTTTTAGATTCAAATGATGAGATATAAGAAAGATATTCTTTTTGGTCGTGTTCAAAAATATTAAAATTTTTCTTGTCAATAAAATATGAATAATATGCACTTCTAAATATTTCATCATTTATGGAGTCAATTGTCTCAACTTCTCTATTTCCATTGTTTTGCTGAATTCTATTCGATACTTCTGAAATAATTTTTTTATTTGAGTTTAAAACCAAAATGGATGAATTTGTCGTTGCTTTAATTTTTTCAATATAATCATTAAAAGATATAACAGTCATATCTATAGCAATAACACCAAGGAGCCCTTCCGTTGGATTGATAATGGGTGACGAAATTGTAAAACCTGGCAGCTTTGAAGAAGAAAAAATATAAACATCTGACCATATGTTTTCTTTTTTATGAACGGCATTAAGGTACCAATCCCTTTTTCTTGGATCAATTGTATTGGGTGTAACGGGAACGATTTCCTGATCTATTTGGTTAAATTTTTTATCCAAATAGTGCCAGTTTTCATTAGTTGAGTTTGAAGCTACTGTTCGCCAAATATAAACAACTTCATCTGGAATACACCCTTTGCTTGGATCTTTAAATTGTTTATCAAAAGGTACTTTTCTAAGCTGAAAAAAAGAACCACTTTCGGTTTGAATATAAATACTTAACATTGTAGAATTAATGTCTAAAGTTTTAGCAAACTGAGCAATGATGGTGCGCGGATCTGATTGTACACTTTCAATATTATAGGTTGCATATTGCTCAGCAACGACTAATGAATCTTCAGCGTCTTCAAATAATGTTTTAACATTGTCAGACATAAAAAGAAGCGATTTGTTTACATTTTGTTCTGTTAAATTAATAAGGTTGGCTAAATTTTCACGGTAATTGATAACTGTAATGCTTGTAACGGCAAGAGCAATAATCAACACAAAATAGCTAACAATATCAACTTTTAATTTTCTCTGTTTTAGTACATTCATCAAAAATCACCTTAAATATTTCCCATATTCATTAAATAATTGATCTAATGTATAGGCATGCATATAGTTTTCTAAGAAGTAATCAACCCAAAGCAAAAAACCAAAATTGTTTTTATTAACAATCATATGAATTGGATCGGCTTCTTCTTTTAAAATAACTGGTAATAAATGTATGGAAAGCCTTGGTTGTTCCCGAAGAGCAAGTCTAATTCTTAATTCGTCACGAAATGCGGCAAGGTATTCACCTTCTGCTAATTTTGTTAGACCTTCTGTATCCCATTTTTGAGATTGAATAACGGTTGCATCTGGAAAAATTACATTTGTGAAATTGACATATGAACCGGGTGATATTAAAATTTGAGATTCTTTTCTATTTAAAAGGTCTTTTAAAATAGGGGTATTTCTGTTTTTAGATAAATTAACACGATTAATAAGAAGCCCTTTTTTTAATAAAACATAAGGTGATGAAAAAATGACTTTACGCGCCCTTTCAACAGTGTAACTTAGTTTTGATATGCCAATGTCGCCTTCACCTTTTGCAATTGCATCCACAACATCGTCATATTTGTCATAACAATCCCTTATTTCAAGGTCAACGCCTAAGGCATTTGCAAGTTTTTTTGATATATCAATATCAACGCCAACACGTTCTCCGTTCGGTTGTTTCATCGAAAACAAAGGGTTATAATCATTCTTTATCATCAAAACAATAAGCTTACCACGCTTAACTATTTTTTGAACTTCAGGAATAAATAATCCCTCATTTACATTTTCTGCTTGGATACTTTTAAAAACCATCAACAAACTTAAAATGAAAAAATATATAACTCTCATGCTCAATCAAAAATATGAATTCTCTATCTTCATTTTGATGCATAAAGGTTAATAAATTATGAATAATTATCTAAAATTTTTACTTTTTAGGAATAAAACCAATTAATCGAATGGGTGCTTCAGATCCATCTTTTGTTTTAATGGGCAAAGCACATGAAAAGGCCCCAACAGGTGGAAGTTTTTTTGCATTTGCTATATTTTCAACAATATACATATTGGAACCTAATAATATTTCATGCACCAAAAATCCATCTTCTGGTCTATCTGGTGAAATCGTATCAATACCAAGTCCTACGATGTTTTTATCTTTTAAATAAAGGCAAGCATCCTTAGAAACAGAGGGGAAAACAAAATTATTTCTATATTTTTGAACATCTGTCCAATATTGTTGCCAACCTGTATACACAATAATAAACGTACCTTCTTGAATTTGACCAAATTCATTTTCAAAATCTTTAACATCCTGAACGCTTAAACTGTACCGTTCATGTGCTTTATTTGAGATATCAATAACAACACAGGGTGCGATAAGTTTTTTAAGACTTAATTGATCAACAGACATTCCGCCTGGTATGCAATGGCAAGGTGCATCGATATGCGTACCAATACCTGCATGCATTTTAAGTTGCTGAACCCTAAATGAAAGTTTATTTGGATCTGGATCATAATCAAGTTTAATATCTTGAAAAAAACCACATGTTCCATTCCATGTTGGAATTTCAGATGAAATGGTATGCGTTAAATCAACAAGAGAGTATGGAAAGCTTAAATTCATAGGTGAGACTCGTTACTATTTTTTATGTTTATAATATAATATTTGAAAGAATTAAACAGGCTAAAAAAGATAATAGCATATTACATATGCACCATATAACACAGGTAAAAAGGGAATTTTGGATGTATTATTCTCTTTTTTTAAACTCCTAATATTTTGGGTTAATTTGAAAACAACAAGGCTCAAAAAGCCAATTATGATGAAATAGATATAAAATTTTTCATCTAAAAGCCAAAGAAGTAAATAGGCATAAATGACATCCGCGATAGCGATTGGTTTTTGAGAGCTTAAAAAAGTCATACCCACCACAACGATTGTAAACGCAATAATGCCCCAATAGGTGTGGGGAATTAATTTGCATGAGATAATATAAAGCAATAGCACAATTGTGCAAAGACAATAGGGTATGAACGAAACAGACTGATTTTTAAAATCTTGAAAACTAAGATAGGTACTTAAAAGATGAAAAAGAATAAGGAAGCTTTGTTCTATCAAAAATCAAATCTCGCTTAATATTTTTTTTAATAATAATAAGTCATGCCAAAAAGTTGCCTTTTGTCGTGGTGATCTTAAAAGGTATGCAGGGTGGTAAAAGGGCATAACCGGAATAGGATTGTTTAAGCTTTTATGAGAAAACATATGCGTGTTACCACGAAGTTTTACAATGCCAAGGTCTGTTTTAAGAATTGTTTTTGCGGCAACGCCGCCAAGTAAAACCAGTACTTTTGGTTGAACAAGCGCTATATGCTTTTCTAAAAAGGGTAAACATAGGTCAATTTCTTGTTGTGTTGGCGGTCGATTCCCTGGAGGGCGCCAAAACACAATATTGGAAATATATAAATTTTCAGTCCTTGAAAGGCCAATTGTTTTAAACATTTTATCTACAAGTTGGCCACTTTGACCAACAAATGGTTTGCCTAATTGGTCCTCATCGGCACCGGGAGCTTCGCCAATAATCATGACAGGTGCCGTTGGAACGCCATCGAAAAAGACAGTGTTCATAGCTGTTTTTTTTAAATCACAGCCCTCAAACTTTAAAACAAGTTGATAAAGTTCATCAACAGAGTGTGTTTTTTCAATTTCGTCCAACAGATTGTTTTTAAGTGATCTGTTTTCTGACTTTACAGATGTTTTTGCCTCAGATTTTGATAAATTGGTTTTTTTTTGTTTTGGTAAAAAGGCATTAATATCTTTTGTTCTATCAATAGGGGCATCTAAATAAGCATTTTCTATACCTACCTGATTGAGATAGGAAATTATAAGGGATGATTCCACGGCTTATTTCATTTATTAATGTTCTTATAAAAAGAATATACCTATTTTGTTTGATTTTCACAAATAAATTAGATTTTTTAACCTTATCTTGTATCATCAATTAAAAAGATGGATGCCATCCGCAACGCGCAAGGGCGGATCCATCTTAATTTATTTATGCTGCTGCTGCTGCTGCTGCTGTAGATGCTACAGGATCATCTTGTTCTTTAATCTCTACAGGCAGTTCTCTTGCTTGTTTATAACGTTCAAGTCCATTGTAAAGTTCAGTCCATCTTGTTCCACCTGCATCCATACCAACAAACCATGCTATAAAACGGCCCACTTGTGCAATTGTTGCATCTTGACTTTTAGCCGATGCTATAAGATCCCAAATTATTTTTTTAATACTTTCTAATGTTTGAATATTTTCTATACTAATATTTTCTAAATATTTTGACAAAAATAAATCTGCTAATAGTGGTGTTTTTATTGAGTTATATGCTTTATGTTCACAGTTATCTAAAAAAGTGATGTAAGCATTTAATAAACAATCCAATTTTTGACTATATTCTTCATTTGAACAGGGCTCAGCTTCTAATAACTTTTCATCTTTAGCTTCTGGAATTTTAGGAGTAGAAGCATCTTCAGGCAATGTCTCTTTTGATGAAGATTTTCTAACAATCTCAATAGAACCCTTTAGTTGAGTAGCATCTGCTACTATATGATCTGCTTGATTTATTAAAAAGTCCCAATCGTTTTGGGCAATCGGTGTTACTGCCGTAAGCTTATCAACAGATTCTAAATATAAATTTACAGTTGTTTTAAATTTTTCATTCTTAGATATTATTACCAAATGTTGCAAAAACTCTTTAAACGCATTACCTTCTAATTTTTTTGTAACTCCATTCTTCATTACAAAGCAGTATCCCCTTACAAGGAAATCATAGTTTTTATGAGTCTCTATTTGACGTTCAATATAATTTAAAAGGAGTTCTTTTTGTTGTGTCTTTCTATCTTTTACATTTCCTTCAATATGATCGGGATTCATGAGCATTTCATAATCAAGCGCTTCAAGTTTTTCTTTAACTATTTGAGTCATTTCATCTAAGGGAGATGGCAGTTCAAATCCTAATTGTTTAACCATTATTTTAAATGATTCTGTTGCAATTTCTTTAAACGCAGATTGTATTGCTTTTTTTACAAATTCAGGACCAGATGATGCAAGGTGCATTCCCGGTGATAACTTGGGATTCATATGTGCAAAAAATGTTAATGGATTGCCCGGCCCTTCTACTGCTTCTTCACAAGATTTTCTTGCATTATATTCATAGTTTCCAACAGGGCCAATTAATGTGCATTTTAATCTTTTTAAAATGCTTTCATCGTCATCATTTTCTTTTTCTGAATGACCTGTACCAAATGCATATAATTCGTAAAATGAAGAATTATTCTTATTTTGTTGATGTCTTAACAACTCAGAACCTGGAAAATTTGTTCTAAGCCCACCGTCTTGAAAAGCATAATGTCTTTCACCGCACTGAACTGTTGATGCAGGATAAAGCCAGGGGACAGATGTTGTTGAACGGACAGATGTTTTAACCATTATTCCTTTAAAATCACCATCAACAGAAAGGCAAACAGGTGTTGTATTGGCCGTCGTATCGCATGAAAAGACTTCCAGATGCTTATCCTTAAAAGCTTTTTGCATTTGAATGTCACCAAAATAGATGGATAAAAGATCTTCTAAAGGCTGAACATCACAAAGACTTGATCCTGTTAAAGTATTTATTGTGCTTATTCCGAAAAGAATATCACAATAACGTGCATATACTTGCGCTATTTCAATTGCAGTATAACGGGTTTCTTTTGCATCATTAACAGAAAGTTTTGCATTAAACATGAGCCCTGCCGCTAAAATACCACCGGTCGATGTTCCTGCTGCGGCATCAAACAAATCACTAATATATAGATAATCATTTTCACTTCTGTTAAGTTTTTGAAGAATTATTTTTCTAGCGTTATCATTCAAAGGTGTATTCATAACTTCTTCCAAATAAGCAAGCATCACAGCGGGTATAAGGCCTTTTGTTCCACCACCTGTACAAGAAAGTAATCTTTTTGTTTGAACAGGAGTTGGTTCCATTAGATCACCTCTATTCTCAGGTGATAAACGATCATAAAATTTTTTCATTTGTTCATAAGTTTGTGCAATTTGTTTTTGGTCAGGGTTCGTAATATAAACGTATGATCCATTTATTTCTTTATCACCAATTACTCTAAAAGCGGGATTCCTCTCAGCTGGAGCTTCTGCTGCAAAAATTGGCGCAGAAAAAATAGTGGATGCAATTATAAATGCATAAATTAAGGTGTGTTGTTTCATAAATAATATCCTATTAATGAGATGTTGTTTTTTATATAATGTTTAATTTTAAGATTTCAAGAGGTGATTTTATCAAAGTCTAAAATAACTTCATTTCCTTTTCGAATATAAACAAAGTCATAGCCCAACTCTGCTAATTCTCTTTCAAAAGTAGAGGCCAAAATATTATCTTTTTCTTGAATTGAAAAATACATTTCACGAACAGATTTTGGAAGAGGCTTGTCATCACCCATTATGGAATGATATATATCCTTTGCAAATTGAGGTATATCTTTCTCACGACGTGTTTTTGTTCCAGCATTACCACTACTACCAAAATTTGTTGCATGTGCAATAGCGCATGCAACATTTCCAAGACCTACTTCTTCAAACTTAATAAATGTTAATGGAAGATGATTATTACCATAAACAAGTTTTCCAAATAAAAGGTGGGAATGACCAAAAGGTAAAACTTTTAAAACGCCTTCATCACTAGAAAACCTGGCATCTATACCAAATTGCGATTCAGGTGAATGTTCTTTGTGGTGACTTGATCCACCAAGCGTTGGGTCCCTTCTATAAGCAAAATTATTTGACGTTGCCGCATAAGCAAGTTTTTCTGGTTCTGTTGTTTTTGTACAAAGCGCAACATACCCTTTTAAGTATTCATAAATTCTATGATCTGGATCAACAATTGTATAAGATCCCCTTGCAAATGGTTGATTTTTATCTTGCGCCATTTGATTTAATGCCCAAGCAATGCAAATAATAGAAGCAAGATAATTTTTTTGTTCAATTACAGTTTTATCTTCTGTATGAAAAAGTTTATAAGCACTTCTTGCCCAAAGGCCGAGGTCTGCATAAACCATTAAAGGGGCATAAAGATATTTTTTATCATCAATTTCTTTTACAAAATTATAAATATTATTGTCCACTCTTTGGCCAGATAATATCTGATTTAAAATTTCACGCCCCTTTAACTGGAGTTTGTTTTGCGTATCGATATTAACGAAGGATCGATATTCACCAATAGCAGAAACTACTTGTCTTTGTGCTACTGATTGTTGCGTACCTGCTTCTTGTTCAGTGGCATAAAGCCCTGTTAACAAAAAAGATGCCATACCATACTTAGCAGCATTCTTTACCTTTTTAAAACAAATGTATTTACCATATAAGCTGACTGACCTGTCTATAACGTGTCTACCTATTGTATTTTTTTTTATATATTGCATATTAACCTCTTATAAACAATATTTTTATTTTTAATCGTTAAAACATATATAGTATCTTTATATTTGTTTTTCAATAGCTGGATTATATAGTCAACAGATCAGTCAGTCAAGTATTTTTTACATTTTTTTATATTAATAGAAAAATGTATTGTATGGTAGGGAAATTAGGACGTAAAAAACTTTGTCTTAAATAGGCTTCATGGATAAGAGGCGGACTGAGGTTTTTAACAAAGGATTTATTCTATTTAGATTATCCATAAGTGATATATCAGGTATCTTAATATCGGTTGTTTGTAAGTATTATAATATCTCTTTTAAAAAATGCATAATTGTATGTTTTTTTTCTTTAAAAATTTACTTTTTATTAATTTTTTTCGTATAAGCTAAAAACATAAGAGTATTACTTTTTTAAATTTTATATAAAAGGATAATAGCATGAGTGAATTCAATAATAACAATTCGTCTTACTTTTCTGGAACAGATCAATCACAGTCAAGTGGACAAAATAATTCAGATAGTTCAAGCAGTACGAATGATTCCAGCTATCCAACAAACAATACATCATCAAATGATCAAAGTGGATCGTATATGACGTCATCATCAAGCAGTTCAACCACGACCGATCAATCTGGAGCGTCCAGTTCAACTACGACCGATCAATCTGGACCGTCTTATGAAGCGAGTAGTTCTGGTTCATCCTCCAGTGGTTCTGATTTTGATAGCCATCCTTCTGCTTCAAATTTGTCGGCTTCAAAAGAGTCTTCAGAAAGCGCCCCTTATCAACAGTTAAGTTCAAGCAATTCTAATGCTTCTGAGCAAGATGATAAAACTGATAAAAATACTAATAGTTATCTAACGCAAACGTCATCTACATCGATATCTACGCCAGTGCCAGATAATATTCCTCCTACATCTACATCGATATCTACACCAGTGCCAGATAGTATGCCTCTCAGTTCTTCTGATCATAAAATGGCCGATATGCTGCCCCAAATCTTACTTTTTGGATGCGTTTTATTCATTATTTTAATGCAAAATTTAGCGTATAGATGTCGACAATTTTGTTTAACAGATTCAAGTTGTTCAAACTCTATTATAAGCGGGCTTTCTTTAGGTTATTTAATTTCAAAAGTTCTACCATTTTTAATGGTAAAAGTAGGTAGTGCACACGACATTCAAGATATTTACCTTAAAAAACCAGAGCATTTACTGCTTGCAACATTTTGTTTTTTTGGTATTGGTTTTTTGTTTAATTACTTTTTAGAAAAAAAATCTGCAAAAAATATTTGTGAAGATGTTGTATTTCCTTATTCTTTTTATCTTTTAAATTGCAGCCTTTTATGTGGCATGAGTTTTATAGCAGGCTATAACCTTATAACATTTAAGGAATTAGGTTTACTTGAAGTTTTAGAATTTACAGTTTTTATGAGCGTTTTACTTTTTGTAGAAACGTCAACTCTTTTCAATTTGTTTTCAGGTAAAAATCACCTTATTAGCAAAGTTATGTTTTCTGTATTTTGTCTTTTAGGGTTTTTAAGCTCTAAAATGGGAATGCTTTCATCTTCTGTTTTAACAACAGTTTTAAGTTTGAGCGTAATGGTTGGATTTTTTGTTTTTTCAACAGTGCGTGTTGAAATGGCCCTTGTTAAACGTAACAGCAATTATGTTGCATTTATCATAAGCTTTATAGGGCTTTGCGCATTAACCATTATACAAAGCCTCTATGAAAGCGTTAGGTGTTAAACCTTATTGCACAGAAATAGGTGCGTCTTTTCCAAGTTGACGAAGCGATGCGATCTCTAAAGCTTTTAAGACTTTAGACATAAAAGACTTAGATGTTTTATGTTCACCTTTGTGCTTGTCATTGGTAAAATGTTTTTTTGAATTTTCTGTTAGTTGATGAAATACATTAAAACAATGTTCCATTTTTAAAGCACCGTTAACAAAAATTGGATCTTTTTCACCCATTTCACAATGCATAATCCATGGAAAAAGTGTTTTTTCAGTAACTTCATCTTTAGAATCAGAAATGCCAAATGCGCAATTAATAAATCCAACAGGGGGGGCCATGGATGTTAAAAGCGATTGAACTTGACCGTCTTTTCCATTTCCAATAACTTCAATCAAAACACTTCCAATTAAGCCACCGAGCGAATATCCTACTACAATAATGTTTTGAAGGGGAATGCCATCAAATTCTGCTGTTATTTTATCCATATTCGCTGCAATAAGTAATCTCAGTTCTGGTAATAGCTTTGCCTCTTCTTCTTGAACAATTTTCATCTTTAATTCATTATCTTTTGTCTGTTCAATTTTTCCTAAAATATGTAAAATTTTTTGTTCAAAAGTTTGAAGGCCAACTTTTTCATAATCAAGTGCCTTAACAATAACAGAAGAACCAGACTTTGTTTTTTTTGGGAACTTTTTTTCAGCCCACTTTTGAGTATTCTCCGCTGTTCGCCCTAATCCATGTAGAACAAGAATAAGTAATGGTTTGTCTTTAACGGGTGGTTTTACAAATTCTGCATCAACTTTTTTAATGCCTTGTAATTCTGCTGAATAAGCAGTTGTTAACGTTAAACCAGGGGCAATCAGCCCAAATGATAAAAACGCTAAAAGAAAAAGAATTTTATTAAAAAAACGCATAAAAAAACCTCTAAAATAAAAATAATAGCTTCTTCTATATATACAAATAGTTTTTTTTTGTCAAATTATTTTATGAAAAATCATTATTTTTATTAGAGATTTAAAGCATTTATGATCTTTTTAATTTTCGAAGTTAGAACTCTAATATTTATGAGATGATTTATAAAAAAGGTTTGACATGTTTTATTAAAGTTGCTAAAAATAATAACATCATGTTTGGGGCGGTTAGCTCAGCGGTAGAGCGTCTCGTTTACACCGAGAGGGTCGGGAGTTCAATCCTCTCACCGCCCACCATTTTCTTGTCTGTTTTTCTTATGCGTTTTGCATTTTTTTTCTTTATCTCTTTATTTATTATAACCGGATGTGGCGTTATTTCTGAACCAAAGAAGCCAGAAGGTAGTACGTATCCAAAAACGTATTAATTTTATACTATTTTAAAAACTTATAATCTTGTATGGTGACTATTATAAAAAATAGGAGTCAGTCATGCTTGTTTATTTTGGAACATTTTTAGAATTTTTTGAATTTGTATTGTTTGCAACTTTATTTCCTATCTTTGCAAACATATTTAAGGATGATTTTACGTCATCGCAGCAAGCAACCTTACAATTTTTTCTTTTTTGGATTGGGTTTGTGAGCAGGCCCCTTGGTGCAATTTTGTTAGCACCAATTGGTGACTTGTATAATAGGCGATCCCTTCTTATTGTTTCTGTAGTGGGGATGGCCGTTACAACAATGATCATGGGGTGTATTCCGACTTCAGTAGATTCATCGATTATTATAGGGTTTGTTGTTGTATTAAGACTTCTTCAAGGCTTCTTTACGGGTGTTGAATATAGTTCTTCAACAATTTATGTTTTTGAATCTTTAAAAAATAAAGATGACCAAAAACTTTCTGTTGTTTATATGGGGATGATGGCAACTCTGGGAACAGCCTTTGCTTATTTGGTTGCAGCACTTTGTCAGTTGGAATTGATGGCTTTCTTAAGTTTTTGGCGGGCTATTTTTCTTTTAACGGGCTTTTTAGGTCTTTGGGTTGGTGGGCTTCGATTAATGCGTTTACCAAAAGATTTTATTAATATTGCTCCCCCAAAAATGAATCAGAATGATTGTTCTAACTTTAAAAGAACGATCGCTGCCTTTTTTATTGTAGGTGTTTCCTATGCACCATTTTACTACATTACAAGTTTTTTAAATATTTATGGCATTGTTTTAAAACAAACGGATCCCTTTTTTGGGTTTTTAATGAATTCTATCATTTGCTTTTGTGTTATCTTGGTTCTTTATTTTATAACCATTCGCTTTAAATATGTTTTTTTCAAACAAAAGAATATATATATTTACTTTTTGCTTTTGATTATAAGTCTTTGGCCTTTATCCTACTTTATTTTTAACAGTCAAAGTGTCGTTATTATTACTCTGTCTCAAGTGTTGCTGATAATTTTTTCGCAATTAGTTGTTGCTAATACAGTAGGATCAGTCCCTTATTTATTTAAAGAATCGATGAGAGTTCGTTTGTACACGCTTGTTCAAACACTTGCGGCGTCCCTTTTAGGTGGTACAGCCCCTTTAATCTGTCATTTTTTAGCAACAACACTTGGGGACAAAAGCTTTGCATCTTTTTATCCCTTAAGTGTTGTATTGGTTGCACTGTTCTTTTATAGAAGGGTGGATTGCCCCCGGAAAGTAGGACACAGTATTATGAACCAGTGTTCAACCAATGAAGGGTATAAAAATGACAAGCAAAATAAAAACCTATAC
>JAGOTX010000067.1 GCA_018061565.1 Pseudomonadota bacterium | reverse complement strand
TTGATTTGCCAAATGGCTTCAACCCATTTGGTTGGCACCGCTGTCTCTTTTTTAAAAAAAGATGAACACGTGTCCGGGTGACTATTGCTTCGTGTGAGGCGGAGGGGCGGACAATGGCGATTTGGGAGCTTAGGCGGACCCCATCAGACGAAAATTCTGTTTAAAAATATTAGATTATTCTTCTATTAATTACATTTCATGAACAAAACAGTCAACCTAAATAAATAACCGTTTATATCATGAATGTACCCATTGACGATGAAAGTTCCAATGGGTATAATTGACGTTTAAAATCAAATTTTATCTTTAGCCTGTCACACGGTTAAATGCTTCAAGAAGTTCTTTTGCAATTTTAAATGCTGTTGTCTGCCCCATAAAATATTGTTGATTTTCAACAATATCAATTTGAGTATCAATTGCAGATATTGTCGAGTCTTCATATGAAGACGGCGTAATATAGCCAACTTTGTTGCCACCAGGAATATCATATAAAACGCTTCCTGAAGCAACAGATGCTTGATAAAGACCATTAGAATCAAAATCTAATCCATCTGCATTTGGAAAGTAAGCTAAAGGCATTAAAAACTTTTTTTGCTGCATTCCATTATCATATTTTACAATGCCATAACCATCCTTAGACCATTCAAATGAAACAAAATCACCGGCTGAATTACCATTTGCTTCAATATTAATAACACGTTGTTTATTACCACTTGCAACAAGTCCTTCATTGCTTCCAACGGCACCAAAATCAATTTCAATATCACCAGCAGCCGATAAATTTCCATACGTTGTTGTTAAATTTGGTGCTGTCGTTACGCCATTAGCAGAATTCCCACTTGATGCAAGCTGACTATTGTTATAAGCCAAAGGTCTTCCAGATGCATCAAACTCAATTAACATACCATCTGTTGATCCATAAGTCCCAGTAATCGTATCATCTGCTGAAACGTTTGAGGGGGCAACTTTTAAAAACCAAGCAGAAGAAACACCCGTTGTTGTAATGATATTATTTCCATCATTAAGAGGGTCTGCTGCTTGTTGTCCTGTAGGCGTTACAATAACCGTTTGGCCACCAGTATTTGCGCCAATTTGGGCACGTGTAAAAGTAAGCTTTAAGTTATGTGCCACTCCCAATGAATCATATACAGTTGCATCTGTTGTTATTTCAGAACCTGTTGTTGTCGCTTCAACAGGTAATTGATAAGCATATGTTAATTTACTTGTTGCAGTTGGCTCCATTTGAATATTGTTTTGATTTATATGCGTCATAAAATTTGTTGTTGTATTATCGGCAATAATTTCTGTTGTATTGTTTGGGTTAACACGATTTCCGTTTGCATCTAATTGATAAACCAAAAGCTTATTTCCTAAATGATTAGCACAATCGCCATCCTTATCAAAAGCCCAAGTGCCGACACGTGTTACACCTTTATCACAAACAAAAAAACCATTTGAACCTGCTGCACAATACATTTGATTATCCACACTAACGGTTGCCCCTTGTGCTGAAATATTATTCACTAAATAACCAGATACACCATTGGCTGTGCCCGCTCCATCTGAAACAGAATGCATAAAATACTGCGAACCTTTACCTGCAACAGCTCTTGAATTAGACATATTTGCAGCGAGTGATTGCATAACAAGGTTTCCTTGTTTAATGCCTTGTTTTGCTATTCCTAATGAATCTGTCATAGTTAAATCTCCTGATTGATTGTTTGATGAGCAAGGTTTTCATGCTCTTGGCTAATGGTTGAAAATGATACATTTTGAATATCTGCATCATTTGTGCTTTGCGTTGATGATGATCTTTTAAGGGGTTTTTCATCATCTGTTTGTGAAAATGTAGACGTTAATGTTTTTTTATTGTCATAAGGGTTTGAAATTTTTTTTCGTATCCCTTTTATATCCTTTTCACTAATCAGCATCTTACCTGATACATAAAACTGTTCATCAGAATCATTATCTGTTGGAATATAATCAATAACCGTAAAAAGTGCTGTTTTACCATAAATTTTTAACGGTTGACCATTTTCATTTTTTTCCAATTTTGACGAACCAGAAACTTTAATAACGTATTCACCACTATTTGCTTTTTCGCCATTATGAAGACGACCATCCCAAACGATTCCTGCATTTGGGATATCTGGATCTAAATCAACCTGATGAATTGGATTTTTAAGGTTATTCGCAGCATATATTTCAAGCACAGGATTATTAACTTTTTGTGGCAGTTCATATTCAAATTCAATTGGTTTATCATCAAAAACAAAGCCTTCTGTTTCAACTTTCACTTCTCTGTTAACAAGTCTGCTTTCTTCAGCTTTAGCCAAACGCTTTTGTAAATCTTGGGATTCACTTGTTAATTTATTCATCATAATAATTTGTTCTGTATTGAGCATTTGAAACGTTGCCTGCATGAATTTTTCTGGATCCATATTATCGTTAGGCGTTTGATGCATTACATAAGCACATATTAATTTTATATGATCATCAAAATGTTTTTGCACCCCCAAAGCACCTTTATCCTTATTAAAGCGATGTTTAGCAAACATTTCTTCAACGTTTTGCGTTGCCTTTTGTTTTTGTGTCGCTGATTGGGATAGTCCAATATTTGTTAAAGAAAGGGGCATGTTTTAATCTCCTAAATATCTAATCTGAATGGTTGCATCATCATCATGGAGTGATTCTTGAATCTGGTTTTTATTTTTTTCCAAAAGCCTTTTCCAATCTTTATCTTTTGTTCTAAAGGTGACATCAAATCCTTTTATGTCATTCATTTTAAAAACAATTGTTAAATGGCGTTCATTGTCTTTGATATGAATCGTTAACTGCTTAGAAACGCTATTTTTAAATTTTAGAAATTCTTTATGAATATCTTGAATAAAAAGGGAAGAATCATTCTTTTTTTCTAAAACAGAAGTTTCAAAATAAGTATTTTCCTTTACCGTTTGGGCAATACTTTCTTTAAAAAATATCTCTTGAACGTTGTTTAAATTATTTTTTATCCTTAAAATATTTTCAATATCACTTTTTTGTTGTTTAAGGTTTTCATCAATAAAATTTTCTGATCGATGAAAGACCTCTTCAACGCTGTTTAAATCTGTTTTACTAAAAGGAAAAACAGGCATTAAATGGGGTGATTTTTGGGCTTTTATCTGTCTTGATTCATCTTTTATTTCATAACTCATATGACTATTTTTGACATGCTTTTTATCAACAAAGTCTTGAATAATCTTTTCTTCTTCTTTTGTTAAAGATATTTTTTTTATATCAACTTCTTCTGATGAATATTGTTTATTTAAAAAAGTTTTATTTTGATCTTCACAAATAAAAAAATCATCAGTTAAAAGCGTTTGATCTATTTTTAAATGGTGGGGTGTAAGAATATCTAACGATAAAAGAATCTGTTCCATTTCCGTTTTCATATCATCTAGGGTATCCCCCCCCCCACAATCATCTTTTAAAATTGCCCCCTCTATCTCATTGATGTATTGATAAGATGTTGGGTTGTTTTCAAAATGTATTGTTGGATTATCCAATCTTGCAAAATCCCCTTTTAAAAACAAGTCTTCTTCATCAACTTTTGTATCTTTATGAGTTGTTAAAACAGCCGCTACAGGTTGGCGATTAAATGTATTTTCAAAATTAGAAAGAAAGGAAGGCATCATATCATTCAACAAAGCACTCTCTTTTTCTATATCTTTAGATTTAAAATCTAAGGAGAATGGGTTGACGATATCTAAACGATCTTGTGTTTTCATAAAATCTCTAATCTTTATAAATGAACAAATTTAATTTTCATTTCTAAAGATGCAAGTTGCGTGCCAATTTTAAAAAATCAAGACATTTCTATCAGTCGAGATTGTAATCGCTGAAATGGTAATTGAATATCTTCATCAAATGTAAGCACTGAAGATGGGTGGATTTTAAGTCCTTTTTTTTGATCATAAAAAAGGTCCACCAATGTTATCAAACGCCTTAAAGAATCCGCCTGTTCATTTGTAAAATGTTTTGGCACATCAACCAATAAAATTTTATTTTTTAAAGAAGCCAATTCATGGTAGTGAACAGGGCCTAATGCTTCTTCACAAATATCTTTAAATGAAAAAGCTTCTTGTGTATC
This sequence comes from Pseudomonadota bacterium, assembly GCA_018061565.1. Classification (GTDB taxonomy): domain Bacteria; phylum Pseudomonadota; class Alphaproteobacteria; order Paracaedibacterales; family UBA11393; genus JAGOTX01. Next base: position 3,068 of record JAGOTX010000067.1, on the reverse strand, counting down.
TATAACTTTAAAAGGAATAACTTTATCTAAGACAATCAAAGAATGTTTCTGATTATAAACGGGATTGTTTTTAATCACATTCTCAGATTTTTGATTTTTTATCAAACGGTAATCAATGCCGTTATTAACCTCTATGTGTATAAAATTTTTATTTAGAAAAGGAATAAAGGGCTCAAATCTTTCAAAATGAAGCCCCCCTTTATAAAGGTCACACGGTTTTAAATTGCTGGTTAAAATAAATTGAACATCATTTTTTGCTAACTCAAAAAAAAGACGCTTTATAATCAGTGCATCGGCAATATCGATAATTTCAAGTTCATCTAAAAAAATAGCCTCATAGCTTTTAAAGTGATTAATGGTTTCATCAAACCCTTTTCGCTGAAGATTAAGCATAAATGTTTTAAAATGGTCTCTTACTTTTTTGCCCTTAAAAAAGGTAAAGTAAAGGTCCATCATCATCGTTTTACCAGATCCCACAGGACCAAAAAGATAAATTCCAAAGGATTTTTGGGGCTTTAAAAAAAAGTGGATAATTTTTTTGATAAAATTTTGTTTGTTTAAAAATTGTTGATGATAAACATCCATTTTTTGTGAGCAAAAGTCTTGGCTATCATCTATTAAAAGCCCCTTTTCTTTTATGACCTTAGAAAAAAACTGATAAAACCCCATAAATCAAACATCTTTCCTATGCAACAAGGCGTCTTGCTAAAAAGGCAGCAGACAAAGTGCCATCGTCCAGGTAATCAAGCTCTCCACCAATGGGAACACCATGCGCTAGCGTTGTAATTTTAAGGTTGGGGTAAGTCTTTAGCTGATTTGCTAAATAGTAAAGCGTTGTTTGTCCATCAACCGTTGCGCCAAGGCTTAAAACAACTTCTTCAATACCATCTAAAAGCTTAGAATGAAGGGATGCAATGCTCAAACTTTCTGGCCCAACACCATCAAGAGCCGACAAAACACCCCCTAAAACATGATATTGACCATTAAATGTTTTCGATCTTTCCAAAGCCCAAAGGTCAGAAACATTTTCAACAACACACAAAACTTTTGACTCTCTTTTAACATCTCGGCATATATGACAAGGGGACGCCGTATCTAAATTACCACACATAGTGCATGTCATAACATTTTGATACGCAAAATCAATAGCATCCAAAAGTGGCTTTAAGGCTCCTTCCTTTTTTTTTAAAAGGTGAAGCGCAATCCGGCGCCCCGATTTTGGACCAAGTCCTGGAAGCCTTCCCAAAAGCTGAATTAAATTTAATATTTCAGGACTATGCATAATCTGTTTTAAATGTTGTTAATGTTTATACATTTTTCATAATAAAGGATTTTAAAGGATAGATAAATCTAGATTTTGTCTTAAACCTATTTTTAATTAATAAATTGATGGAAAAGCTTATGCCAATTTGCATGCGCGTTTAACCGCATCAAAACAGAACCTATTCCAACAGCAGCGCGATCCATAAAAACAAACTCACGGGGTGGCGCAATGCCTCCTGCATCCTTTAAAGTTTGATGAATTTTTTTAGCCAATTCAAAACTTTGTTTGGAAGACGTATTTTTTTGAATAAGACGGATAGAATCATCAAGTAAAGGATCATACAAAAGCCTTGCCCACTCAAGAATAATGGCAATTAATTCTTTTGAAAGATTTTTAAATCCCCATTGTTCAAAAGCAAAAACAGCTAAATCCATATCATTTTGATCCAAAGCATTGTAAAGGTCCTTAACCCCTTGAATAAAAATATCACTAAAATGCCTAATACATCCAAAGTCTAAAAGACCAAGGACTAATGGATCCGTATTTAAAACTAAATAATTACCAGGATGTGGGTCCGCATGTAAAAAACCCTTTTGGTAAAACGGCAAATACCAAGCCGTAAAAAGAAGTTCTCCTAATTGATTTCTTATCTCTTCTGAATGGGATTTAAACGTTAAAATGGAGTTTCCTTCAAACCATTCCATTGTAAGAAGTCTCTTTGTAGACAGATCTTCATAAAAATTTGGCACTTTAATAAAGTCATTACTTTTAAAAAAATCACGGTATGTTTTTAAGTTTTTCAACTCATTTAAATAATCCAATTCCTCAAACAAACGCTCTTTAATTTCATCATATATATTTTCTGTTTCAAGGCCTTTACTATAAAATTCATATCCCTTCATTAATAGTTTTAATTGTGCAAGGTCTGCCTCTGTAATATCTTGCATACCAGGATATTGAAGTTTAACAGCTAAGGGCTCATCATTAAGCCCTATTGCTTTATGAACTTGCCCCAAAGACGCTGCAAATGAAGCTTCTAAATTAAAAGATTTAAAGTGTTGTTGCCAATTGGATCCTAGTTCTAGTTGCATGCGTCTTTTAACAAAAGGAATCCCCATTGGTGGCGCTTTTGATTGAAGATCCATCAAATCATAATATTCATCAGGTAAAGTGTCCGGAATTGTTGTTAAAAACTGAGCCATTTTCATCAACGGCCCTTTAAGGTTACCAAGTCCTTCTTTTAAAAGCTTGGCATACGCTTCATCATCTATTGGTTTATTTAAATAATTTTCACCAATAAGACGCACTGCCAAACCGCTTGAAAGTTTTGTTGTTTTTGCAAAACGCGATACTTTTGACAAAAGAGAAAGATCATCCATATTTTTAAACCCAAAGAATTTGAGCTATTATAGCGCATTTTAAATAAATTAGGTAATTACTGAAACTTTTTTTAAAAATAATTTTTAAGAGGTTTAAAAAGCAAAATTTTAATGTACATTGATTATAAGCAAGAACTTTCTTAAGAGAAACTTAACGAAAAACCTATTTTTGGACATTCTTCGTGTTCTGAGGGGCCCCCACAGAAACCCAAATCGATCACGGCCCCCACCTCCTCCACCACGAAACAATAGCAACCCAACCGGTGATTAGGTAGCCTTTAAACAAGGTACTATTCAACGGTTATCAAAGTATATTGCGCTTTGAAGATGAACGTATATAATAACCTTGATATCGAGGTTTATTATTCCATTCTAACAGGTGTGTAAGATTTCTTTCGGATGTATTCCTTTCCTAACTTGCTAAT
>JAGOTX010000066.1 GCA_018061565.1 Pseudomonadota bacterium | reverse complement strand
GAGTCTGTTTATCCTCTGGTATGACTATGGCCAAGGAATCGCGATTAATTCCTCCCCGCCTATTGCGGCCCTCTAAAACGGAATTTTTGTCGATCTTAAGTTTCACTTAAAATCTCATCGTTCTATTATTAAAGTACCACACAAAAGGTTAACAAAAAGTTAACAAAAACATTTTTTCCCAGAAAAAAATAGAGGAAATTCTCTTTCAACTTTAATCGCTTTTATCAAATGAAATATATTTTAATTTTTAATGCTGCTGGTTTGATTCAATCCAATACCATGAATCGATAGATTTAAATAATTCTCTCATCAGTTGGTTATTAATTGAATGAGAACCGTTATAAGCATGGTAGCTTCCAATAATATGAAAATTGGAAAGTGCTAAATCGCCAACGGCGTCTAAAAGTTTATGTTCAATAAACTCATTTTCAGATCTTAATCCTTCTTCATTGAGGACTTGTTCATTTTTTATAATAATTGTATTTTGAAGATTTGCCCCTCGCGCTAGACCTTTTTCTAATAATTTTTGGGCGTCTTCATAAAATCCAAATGTTCGAGCATGTGCTAAAAGCCTGTTAAAGGGATGTTTATCAAGATCAAAAGAGAGAACAGTATCTTTTTGAAGGTTTTGTGGCATACGTCCATAAAAATCAAAATGCATATTAAATGATCTTGAATCGCTAGGGTGAAGCTCTGCAAAGGATTGCCCATTTTGTACACGAACAGGTTTAATTATTTTTAATGTTTTAACCTTTTCAGGTTGAAAACCAACACCAATAGAAAGAATCGCATCACAAAAAGGTTTAGCGCTTCCATCCATAATAGGTACTTCTGGACCATCTATTTTAACGACGCAATTGTTAACACCACATCCTGAAAGGGCTGCCATAAGGTGTTCAATTGTTGAAACCGAAACACCAAATTTATTGGTGATTTGGGTACACATTGCTGTGTTTGAAACAAAGTCAAAAACAGCTGGAATGCGATTGTTTGTCTCAATATCTGTTCTTTCAAAAACAATGCCTGTATTAACGTCTGAAGGTTCTACAATGATTGTTATTTCTTTACCTGAATGAACGCCAACACCTGCCATTTTAAAAGAACTTAATACTGTTGATTGAAAGGGGATGGCATCAACCTTTAAAAAAGCACTATTTTTTTTAAAATCTTTTAATGTGCTGCTGATTTGATTCATAAAAAAATCCTAAATGAGAAAGACAAAGTCCTAATTATAAGATGATCTGTTATGCTTGTATATTCAAGGTTTGGTTTGTTACAAAATATTGCATATGGAAAAGAGAGATGTGTAAAATATTAGACTTCTTTCATCATCATATAAGCATCTAACCCCTCTCCATAATAGTTTTGGCGGGTATGAACAATCTCAAAGCCAAATTTTTTATAAAGGTAAACGGCGGATTCATTTTTATCAGATACTTCTAAAAAACACTTGCCAGGCTTTGTTAATTTTAAAAGCATGGCTTCAATGAGCCCCCCCCCCACACCTTTATTTTGTAAATCAGGTAAAACACAAAAAGTTAATATTTCTGCGTCTGAAAAAGCTTGTCTATAAAGAATAAAGCCAACAATGTGATCGTTTTCTGCAAGATAAAGTCCTGCTGTTCCAAAAGATGTTAAAAACGCATCAAAAGTATCTTGATCCCAAGAATCTAAAAAACTTGAGGTGTGAATCTTTGCTAAATCTTCTAAAGGGGCATTTTCATGATTAAAAAAGACGATTGTTCGCATCCCTTATACGGCCTTTATGAGTATTTGTTTTGTTTCATTATAGCTGAATCTTGAATTTTTGGTATCATACTCTGCTTTGAACACGTTCTATTAAGTCAGATAATTTTGAAAGTCGTTCAAGTGACGTTGTTAAAGCGCTCGATGAAACATTAATAAGTGCTGTTAGCTTTTGTGTTTCAATAACGCCTTCTGGAATATCTGCATCTTGAATATCTGCTTTTGCAAGAACTTGCCCATCGTGTTCAATCATAACGTTATCATAAGTGGTATCAAGACGAATTTTATAGGCAGCAAGGCTTGCAACTTCTTTGGCAATTGTGTCAATTGCGACTTTAATAACAGGTAAAGCAAATTCTGCAGCGCCAGTGGTTTGTACGTTTTGACCGTTTAATCCAAGGGACAAAATGCTTACATTATTCATTTGAATATTAATTGTTTCTGAATAACGGCTGCCAGATTGGAGGGATATATTGCGCATTGAACCTTGTTCCACATAAACAACAGCGCCCGGTAACGTTGTATCTGACGTAAGGTCAAAATTTTTAAGCGTGATAGATGTACCATCTGTTAAAGTCATGGATCCATTAAAGGTTTGTTCAAATTGTCCTGTTGTAAAGGCTAAATCTGCAATAGAAAACTTCGTTGTTGTAAGGGTATCTTTACCTTGAAATTTAAAAACACCATTTGTGCCATCTGTTCCGTAGGTTAAATAGTAGTACCCGGGGGATAGTGAGGGGGGGGGGTGATGCTTGGAATAATATCTTCAACAAGGGAGGAAGACATTGCGTTTTTAGGGTGGAAGTTTGTATACATGCCTGTACCAAATCCAACGGCTTTATTAATGGCATTGACAACGACATCTGATGTTGAGTTTTGCGTAAAGTCAACACTTGGAATGGTAATTTGTGAAAAGGGATCAAGCGTGCTTGTTAAGGTAACATAGCCTAGATTTGAACCTATATTGGGCGTGACAATTCCTTTAAAGCTTTGACCTGCAATTGTTAAGTTTGAGACATAGTTTGCGCCATCAAACCGAACTTGAACACTGTTTAAATCAACACACCCCATAGCAAAGCCAGATGTTGTTGTTATTGCTGAACCAGATGTTCCAGGATCAATAAAAGAGGCATTACCAGGCCCCCCATCTAACACACGTGTTTCCCCCCAGGTGACATTACTATTATAGTCAATTTGTGAAAGGAGTTTTTGAAACGCATTGTCATGAAGTGAAAGATCACCTGTATTCATAAGGCCGTTTGATGCTTCAACAGCAATTTGGGTTAATTGTAATAAAATTTCTTGAATGCTTTGAAGGGCACCAATGCCTAATTGCACCATTGAATTTGCTTGTAATATGTTGTCGGATGCGCCCTTTAATGCCCTTATTTTTTGGGTCATATTTGCAACAATGGATGCATCCCCTGGGTTTTTTGTTGGATCAATCAGTTTGTTACCCGTTGAAAGTTCTTGGTTTACGGTATCTAATTTTCGATTTGATAGGGAAAGATCACGTTTTGCATAAAGAGCAGGTATGGATTCTAACGTATTGGCCATGAGTAACCTTTTTAAAAAAACTTTATACGTTTAGATGCAAGAAATATGCCATTTTTAAACAGAGTATGTTACTATGAGCTCAAACTTTAAGGTGACTTTCAATTATGCAAAAAATTATTTCTGTTCAAGACTTCCCCGTTCATTTTTCAAATACATTGCCGCTGGTACTTATTGCAGGGCCTTGTGTGATGGAAAGTAGGGAACATGCCCTTAAAATGGTGGAAGCGCTTGTTGTTTTAACGTCTCAAAAAAAAATATCCTTTGTTTATAAATCATCTTTTGATAAAGCAAACAGGACAAGTGTGAATGCAGAGCGTGGCATTGGTCTTGATAATGCCCTTAAAATTTTTGAAGAAATTAAAAAAACTTTTAACATACCCGTTATTACGGATGTTCATTCTGCCGAGCAATGCGCTGCTGTTGCTTCAGTTGTTGATATTTTGCAAATTCCTGCATTTTTATGCAGGCAAACAGATCTTCTCGAAGCAGCTGCCAAAACAGGACGCGTGATTAATATTAAAAAAGGACAGTTTTTAGCCCCTTGGGATATGGAAAATGTTGTTAAAAAAATGGAATCCTTCGGGAATGCGAATGTATTACTTTGTGAAAGAGGGGTTAGTTTTGGGTACAACACTCTTGTTTCAGATATGCGGTCCTTACCAATTATGGCAAAAACAGGCTACCCTGTGATTTTTGATGCAACGCATTCAGTACAACAACCTGGTGGGCTAGGTGGTAAATCTGGCGGACAAAGAGAATTTGCCCCTATTTTAGCGCGCGCTGCGGTTGCAGTAGGAGTTGCTGGTGTTTTTGCAGAAACGCATGAAAACCCAGATCAAGCACCAAGTGATGGCCCTAATATGATTCCATTAAAAGAAATGGGACGGTTTATTGATACATTACAAGCTTTTGATCACGTTGCTAAACAAGGTTTTTAATAAATTTTATTGGTTTTACTATAAGCAAATAATTTAAATAATTGAAATTAGAGATGGCACATGAAGTCTGTTTTAAAAGCCTTTTCTACCGATATTTAAGAATTTTTCATAGCGTTGTTTTTTTATTTGCTCTGGGCTTAATGATTGAAACGTTTTAAGGCTTGCGCGAATAGCATCTTTCGTATTAGCAAGTGCTTCTTCCTTAAAACGGTGTGCCCCACCGATTGGTTCTGGAATAATGGCATCTATCACGCCAAAATTTTTTAAATCATGTGCTGTTATTTTTAAAGATCCAGCGACATCTTGCGCTTTTTCACGACTGCGCCAAAGAATGGATGCACACCCTTCAGGTGAAATAACAGAATAAATGGCGTTTTCAAGCATCATAACAATGTTGGCCGTAGCGATGGCGATCGCACCTCCAGACCCCCCCTCCCCAATAATGATGGAGATAAAAGGCACCTTAAGACTTAAAGATACTTCAATAGATTTAGCAATTGCTTCAGCTTGTCCGCGTTCTTCAGCATCTATTCCAGGATACGCACCGGCAGTATCCACAAAGCTAATGATTGGAAGGTTAAATTGATCTGCCATCTTCATTAACCGTTGGGCTTTTCTATACCCTTCTGGACGCGCCATACCAAAATTATGTTTAATACGCGATTCTGTATCGTGCCCTTTTTGGTGCCCCATAACAACAACAGACTGACCTTCAAAAGTTGCAAGCCCCCCAAGAAGAGCATTGTCATCTGCAAATAAACGATCCCCTGAAAGGGGTACATATTCTTCAAATAAAGTATTTAAATAGTCTAAAAATTTTGGCCGTTCTGGATGTCTTGCCACTTGTACTTTTTGCCAAGGCGTTAAATTTTTATAAATTTGATTCAGCAGCTTATATGTTTTTTCTTCTAAAGCAATAATTTCAGATGTTTTAGCAACATCACCCGTTTTAGAAACATGACGAAGTTCTTCGATTTTACTTTCTAAATGTGCTATCGGTTTTTCAAATTCTAAAAAAGTTTGCATAAAAATTACGTTTATATAAAAACCAGCTTACCCTTCTTTTTACTTTTATTTAAAGCAAAAATCAACAAAAAAGGGATTTTACGTATTATTGACTGCAATTCTTGGATAAATACCCGTCGGTTCTAAAATCAACGATCCTGGAATTAATGGATAATCCAGTGCATCTATTGTTCTATTATTTTCTGGGATATTTAAAAGTGTTAAAATTTTATCCGCGCCAATGGGCAAACAAGATTCTGCTAAAAGGGCAATTTTTCTGATCGTTTCACAGACTGTATATAAAACAACCTCCATACGATGTGGATCCGTTTTTTTAAGATCCCATGGTTTTTCTTGGTCAATATAAGCATTGGCACTATGAACAATTTGCCAAAGTGTTTCAATATATTTATTAAAGGATAGGTCTTCCATGTATTTTATAAGATCTTTCAAATATGTATTGGGTTGGTTCATTAACGCTAAGTCATGTTCTTTTAAGGGTTCATTTCTTGGAATTTTTTGATCACAATTTTTATAGATAAATGAAAAAACGCGTTGAACAAGGTTACCAAAAGCATTGGCAAGGTCTGCATTTGTTCGTGTAATAAAAGACTGCATTGAAAAATTACCATCTTGACCAAAAGGCATTTCTCTTAACACATAGTTTCGAACAGCGTCTATGCCAAAGTCATCCACCAATTGAATGGGATCTATTGTATTTTTTAAGGATTTTGACATCTTTTCGCCTTCAACAGTCCACCAACCGTGCGCAAAAATTTGCTTTGGTAGGGGCAAATCTGCTGCCATTAATAAGGCCGGCCAATAGACTGCATGGAACCTTAAAATGTCTTTACCAACAACATGAATTGCTTGTTTAAAGCGTTCAGTATCGAGCTTATCAGGGTAACCAATCGACGTTAAATAATTTGTTAAAGCATCTACCCAAACATACATGATATGATCTTTTGTTTGCTCTTGCTTTTTATCGACGTCAACACCCCATGTAAAACTTGTTCTAGAAATTGATAGATCATGTAGCCCAGATTTTACAAAGGCAATGACTTCATTTCTTCTTGATTCTGGCATAATAAAGGATGGATTTTCCTGATAATATGCCAACAATTTATCTGTAAATTCTGAAAGTTTGAAAAAATAACTTTCTTCAACTGTCCATTCAACGACAGCCCCCGTTGGTGCTTTGCCATCAATAAGTTCAGATTCCTGGTAAAAAGCTTCATCCCTTACGCTATAGTAGCCTTCATATTTACCAAGATAAATAAACCCTTTTTCTTCTAACGTTTTCCAAAGCGCTTTAGCGGCTTTAAGATGACGCTCTTCTGTTGTTCTTATAAAATCATCATTCGTTATTTTTAAATGTGTTGTTAAGGCTTTAAATGATTTTGAAACATTATCGACAAATTGTTTAGGATGTAAATTTGCTTTTTCTGCTGCTTGTTGAATTTTTTGGCCATGCTCATCTGTTCCTGTTAGAAAAAAGACATCATTCTTTAAAAAACGGTGAAATCTGGCATAGACATCACATGCTATGGTTGTATAAGCAGACCCTAAATGCGGTTTATCGTTTACATAATAAATGGGTGTTGTAATATATTTTTTCATAACAATTTTTTCCTTCCAAAAACTCTACATAAGAAAATCAATTTTATAATAGCAAACCTTAAATTAAATTCTACATTATTATGGGTATAACATATGTTTAGCAGACATCGTTCATTTTGCGCTTTCTGTAATGTGAGACTTGGTATTAGATCTTGGGTGTGCTTTATTGTATGTTTTTAAAAGTTTTTCTTGGCTTACTTTTGTATAGATTTGTGTTGTTGATAGGCTGGAATGGCCCACAAGTTCCTGCACGGCACGAAGATCGTCCGTCTCGTTAACAAGGTGGGTTGCGCAAGCATGACGGAATGCATGGGGGGTTGCAAAGTCTGGAAGATTTGAAA
>JAGOTX010000065.1 GCA_018061565.1 Pseudomonadota bacterium | reverse complement strand
AAAATTAAGGAGTTGTTAAGAATTGGTTTGTTATTCTAAAAATACTGAAGGACCCTCAATCGGAGGGGAGGGATTAGTCGCGATCTCTCGACCGCAGCCATACTGCTACAAAGGTAGTGGAACAATGGTCCTTCGACCTATTACGGGTATACAAAACTTAGAATTCGAGTTGAGTATATCTGTTTTGCCCAGAGATATCAATTTTGGGTTGCCACAGACTTGTTCAAAAAAATTGGATTTAAGCGTGGACAGGGGGGCTGTCTGTCTCGTGAGAGGTGGAGGGGGGGACACTGCGGACGGGGCCTTCAGGGGGACCCCATCAGACCAGAAACTTGTCTGGATAAAACTTTTTAATACATTTAAACTGTCAAACTTTGTAATTTCTTCAATCAAGTTATTTAATCAAGTCAAAAAAATATTTATTTTTAGAACAAAGGTACATTTCTTAAAGAATCCAAAATTAAGACTTTCTTTACTTTATGCTTTGCAATCGTTTAAAATTTCATCTTTTCGTTTTTATAAAAAAGGTATGGCCGTATGATTGAAAGACTTAACAAAGGTTCATACTTTTTTAAAAAAACGTTGAATATAAGGGGTGTGTTCAAGGTTTTTTGTTTGTTTTTTTGTTTTCTCCTTCCTCTTTTAGGAGATACATTTTCGCTTGATCTTGGTAATCCAGAGGCAAATGGTCCTTTAATGGGACGCATTATTCAAATTTTTCTGTTGATTACAATTGTTAGTTTAGCGCCTGCAATTCTTGTTGTGATTACATCCTTTACGCGATTTGTTGTTGTTTTGTCTTTTTTAAGAACTGCAATTGGTACTCAACAATCCCCCCCTCATACTGTATTAGTTGCCCTTTCTTTATTCTTAACTATTTTTGTTATGCAACCAACCTTTGAAGAAATCTATAAAGTTGGTATTGAGCCACTCATTAATAATAAAATAAATGAGAAGGAGGCTTTTGAAAAAGGGTCTGTACCAATCGCTAACTTCATGTTAAAAAACGTAAGGGAAAATGATTTAAAATTGTTTTTAGATCTTGCTAAAATTGATGAAATTAAAAAACCAGAAGATACGCCTTTTCGCTGCCTGATGCCTGCATTTTTAATTAGTGAACTTCGGCGCGCATTTGAAATTGGTTTTTTGTTATTTATTCCATTTTTAATTATCGATATGGTTGTTGCATCCGTTTTAATGGCGATGGGAATGATGATGCTGCCGCCAGTTATGATATCAATGCCTTTTAAAATTATCTTTTTTGTTTTAATTGATGGCTGGCATCTTTTATCACAAAGCCTTGTAAATAGTATTAAAGTTTAAGTAAGTTTATGAGAGACTTCTATTGTTTTAAAGCTTTAAATCATGACAATAAAGTCATAAAAGACTATATTTTGATAAACAATAAAGATGCGTTATATGAGCATTTAAAATCTAAAAATTTAAAACTTATTAAAGCGTTTTTGCCTTATCGTTCAAAAATAAAACCATCAAAAAAAAGAATTAATGATCGCTTATTAGAATGGTTTTATTTCTTAGCGGAGTTTTTAAAAGCCAATATTCCCCTTTTAGAAGCCTTTAAAATGCTTTCTTTAAAAGAGCAAAATCTTTATTTAAAAAAAACACTTTATGAAATTATTGATCATTTAGAAAACGGTAAAATGCTATCGGATAGCTTTAAAAAATGTGACCCTATTTTTTCGTCAACGATTATTCAAACAATTATGATTGCAGAAGCGAGAAATGATTTTTTAAATTCTTTTATAAATCTTAATGGCTATTTAAAATGGGTTATGAATATAAAGCAAAAAATAAAAGAGGCGCTTATTTACCCTTTGTTTTTATTTGTTTTTATAGGTGTTATTGCTATGACGCTTAATTTTTACTTTGTTCCAGAACTGGAATCTTTTTTAAAACATACTCAGGCAGATTTGTCAGGCCTTAATGGGTGGTTTTGGATTCGTGAAAATATTATGTTTTTAATAACTGGTGTTTTGTTTGTAATAGCGTCATTTTTTATGCTTGTTTTTAAATATCCTTTTAAAGAAAAGACCATTCTATCAAACATTGTTTTTAAAATTCCAATTATCTATTTTTTCATCACTCTAAATATGATTAGGTTTTTAAAAACCTTAAGCCTTATGATGGATTCAAATATTGATTTTAAAAATAGCCTTGATTTCGCCTCAAAAGAATTTTCGCTTAAAACTTTTCAAGATGGATATTTAAAATTGAGAGAGGATATTTTAAATGGATGCCACTTAAGTAGTGCAATTGAACGGTTGATATTTGTGGATCCTTTGATTATTCGGTTTATTGAACTGGGTGAAAAAACGGGTAATTTTTCTAAAAACTTATTGTTCGTTGTAGGGCACCTTCAAAATAATTTAGAAAATCAACTCAATAAGATAATATCGTATCTTCAACCTAGCTTTATTTTTATAACTGGGCTATTGTTACTTTGGATGGTATATGCATTTTTGGGTCCCATTTATAATAATATTCCAGGTTTAACGCTATGATTTTTAATGTTATAAGGCCTTATATAGAAAGTTTTTTTCTAAATAGGAATCGATTTTTGAAAAACGTTTATCATTCTTTAAAACAATATTTCATGTTTGAAAAACCAAATTTTTTGCACCTTCCTCCTTATTTTTGCATAACAATTAAACCTGATTCTATTTTATTACAAATCATTGATAATGATACTGTTTTTGAAGAAGAGACTTTTTCACTCGAAGGAATTGAAGACTTTTTGAAATTTTTAAATGAATATAAAAATTTCCCGATATATTTAGTATTAAAAGATTGTGATATCATAATTAAACATCTTGACCTTAAAAATGCGACTTGGCTGAATAAGTATTTTATTCGCCAAGAATTTCAAAAAGGCGAATATAAAGAAAAAGAACTTTTTTTCTGCCAGCGTTCATCTGTTGTGGATGGGCTTTATCGGTTTATTTCACTGCAATATAATGAAAAGCTTGATCAATTATTAAAAATAATTGCATCCAATGTTAAAAATCTGTTTATAGGAATTGATTTAGAAGAAGTTTCTTTTCTTAAAGAGCTTTCAAAAAAAACACAAAATCAAACAATACTCCCCTTTTGGCGGATGATATTAACAGTTGAAAATGATCATTGGAAAATGCTTATTGGTTATAAAAGTGACCTTATTTTAGTAAGGCAAGGGATTATTCCATCCAATGCTTTAATTGATAGTGAGGCATATTTTATAAAAGAAATTGTGGATACAACAAAATATTTAAAACGATTAGGCTGGAATGAAGAACTTAAAATTGCTTTTTATGCAGACCCAAAATATTTTAAAAAACAAAGTTTGTCAAATTATCATATGATTTTAAATGATATTTCAACTCTTTCAGATATAAAAATTCACCCCTCCTATTTTTTTGAAAGATTAAATAATAGTTTGAAAAGTTTATTTTCTTTTGATTTTTATAAAAAAAGAATAACATGTTCTTATTTTTTTCTTCATCATTTTTTTTATAAATTGCCACAATATGTTATCAATATTGTTTCGCCATTGGTGATTTTTGCTAGCGGATTTTGTTTAATATATGGACTAAAAATTTCATATTTAAAATATGCAATTTTAAATATAGATGGACAAATGCAACAGATATCTCCTCTTCAAAAAGAAGAAGAAGAGCGATACGTAAAGTCAAAAAACTTTTTATTTTTTAAAACACATTATACAAAAAATCCAATAATTGTGATAAAAAGCATACATGAAAGCTTATTACCAACAATTATTGCTGAAAAGGTAGATTGGTTTATAGAAAATGAACGTGTTAAAATTTCTTTTCAGCTAAAAGAAAAAACCAAAAACAAAAAGCAAAACTATGGTGAAATGAAAGAAAAAGTAGAAGAAAATATTCACAAGAAAATTCCTTCTTTTACACCGCAATGGCAAAAAGGGCCAAATAACTTCATCACATTAAATCTTGTTGGGCCTAAATAGAGAATGCAAAGAAATATGTTTTTACCTTCTGTTGATTTCTTAAAACAAAGCATTGCTAATATAATATTTTTTTTAAAAGTTCAAAAAAAAACTATGTTTTTAACGATTGGACTTCTTCTTCTATTTTTAATTGTTTATTTTTCGCTTTTGGTCTTAACAGAAAATTATAATGAGCTATCAAGAACTTTTGATGTTAAACAAAACCAATATATAAAAACACAAACAGAACGACTCAATAGGCTTTCAACACCATCTCAAGAAAATGAGTCTCTTTTTGATTTTTATAAAAAGAAGTCATTTGATCAGGCTGTTAAAAATGGACAAGCGCAAAAAGTGGTTGAAAAAATTAAACGTCAACTTCATTTAGAAATTTGTAAAATCTCATCTGGATCTGATGTTTTAATGGATTCTGCGCTTAAAATTTATTCAAAAAAACTTACATTTGATATTCAATCTAATTCAAGTGAGAAAATCTATAAATTTATTGATCGTTTGTACCACCTTTTGCCTGGTCTTATTACTTTAAAAAAGTTTACTATTTCAAATGGTGCTTCACTTAAAACGAAAAAACCAAAAGAATCCCAATATGCTTTTATGAGTAAAATAGAATTTGATTGGATTCGGCAAAAAAAAGAATAGGATCTTTAATTTTTATGAAAATATTATTTTTAATTATTTTTTGTATAACTTTCATTAAAGTAGAGGCGAGTGATCAAAATATTAAACAAGAAAGTTTAAAAAAAACAGAAGTTGCACTTCTGAAAAAAGAAAAAAATAAAGAAGATAAAAATTTTCAAAGTTCAATCCATCCGCAAATATTTTACCTTTCAACGATTGTTTATTGTGATAAAGATCATTGGACAATTTGGCTAAATGACGAACAAATCACCCCTTCTCAAGCACAACATTTAAATTTTAATATTTTAGTCATGCCAGATTGTATTAAAATTAAGCAAATAGATTCAGAAAAAGAAGCGTACACATTAAAGCCACACCAAACAATTGACCTTAAAACAGGCAGAATATTTTGTGGTGACATTCGCGAAAAATTAGATAAAGATGAAAAAAATCAACCAATTGAAGGCGAAGATTTTGATTTTTAAAAAACAAGTTCTTATCTTGTGAAAAATCAGATAAAATAGGTGCATCTTATCTTATTTTTTAATTTTTTATGACCGATAGTATTTATAAACGTTCCCTTGATTATCATAAACAAAAACCATATGGAAAACTTTCTATTCAAGCGACAAAATCTTTAGATGATCAAAGAGATTTAAGTTTAGCTTATTCTCCAGGTGTTGCCGCTCCTTGTGAAGAAATTGTAAAAGATCCAAATCAAGCCGCATATTTAACGTCTAAAGGGAATTTAATTGCGGTCATTTCAAATGGAACGGCAGTCCTTGGGCTTGGAAATATTGGCGCACTGGCCTCAAAACCTGTCATGGAAGGGAAAGCTGTTTTATTTAAAAAATTTTCTGGGATTGATGCTTTTGATATTGAAATTAATGAAACAGATCCTGATAAATTAATTGATATTATTGCATCCCTAGAACCAACATTTGGGGGGATTAATTTAGAGGATATTAAAGCCCCTGAATGTTTTTATATTGAGCAAGAACTTAAAAAAAGACTCAAAATACCGATTATTCATGATGATCAACATGGAACTGCAATCGTTGTTGCGGCAGCTTTAGAAAATGCATTGATCTTAAAAAATAAAAAGTTATGTGATGTAAAACTTGTTTGTAATGGTGCAGGTGCTGCTGCTATTGCGTGTGTTGACCTTCTTTGTTTAATGGGATTAAAAAGAGAAAATGTTTTAATGCTTGATAGAAAAGGGGTTCTAACAGAAAAAAGAAAAGCTGAACTTGATTTTGTTAAGCAAAAATATATGGTTGATACCAATTGTCAAACACTTGAAGACGCTATGAGGGGGGGGGATGTTTTCCTTGGTCTTTCGTCTGCGAATGTTGTGTCAAAGGAAATGGTTTTATCAATGGCCAAAGATCCTATTATCTTTGCGCTGGCGAATCCTGAACCCGAAATACACCCTTCTTTGATAGAAGAAGTAAGAGACGATGCCATTATTGCAACGGGTCGATCGGATTTTTCAAACCAAGTAAATAATGCGCTTTGCTACCCTTATCTTTTTAGAGGCGCTCTCGATGTTGGCGCAACATGTATTAACGAAAACATGAAGATTGCTTGTGTTCATGCGATTGCAAAAATCGCAAGAAGCACCGTTACGGATGTTGTATCCCGTGCTTATGGTGGAAAAGACCATAGCTTTGGTAAGGATTATATTATTCCAAAACCTTTTGATAAGCGCTTATTTGTTGATGTATCGATGGCTGTTGCAAAAGCAGCGATGGATTCAGGTGTTGCAACAAGACCAATCTCAGATTTTAAAAAGTATAATCAAGAATTAGAAGAATTTGTTTATCGTTCTTTTCAAGTCATGCGACCAATTTTTGAAGAAGTGAGAGGATCTAAAAATGATCAAAAACTAAAACGATTAGCTTTTGCAGAAGGCGAAGAAACACGCGTTTTACAAGCAGCACAACAATTGGTTGATGAACAGATTTGTCATCCTATCTTAATTGGGCGGCCAGATATAATAGAACAACGTATTAAAGCGCTTCATCTTTCTTTAAAGGAAGGTGTGGATTATACGCTTATTGATCCTGCTTTTGATGAACGATTTAACGCATATTGGACCTATTATCATACACTTGTTGGAAGAAAGGGTATATCCCCTGCTATTGCAAAAACAATTGTTAGAACGAACACAACTGTTATAGCAAGTTTACTTGTTAAATTAGGAGATGCAGATGGTATGATTTGTGGTACAGTTGGTGCTTATGTTAATCATTTTCAATGGATACGTCCTATTATTGGTATAAAAGAAGGGATTAAAAAATGTTCCACCCTTTGTGTAATGATTTTGGAAAAAGAAACACTGTTTATTACAGACCCTTATTTAATACCTTATCCAACGGTTGAAGAATTGATTGAAATGGTCGATCTTTCAATTGAAACAATGTCATCCTTTAATATTGAACCAAAGATTGCGTTACTGTCAGGTTCTAACTTTGGTAGTAACAAACGTGAAGATTCAGTTCGAATGAAACAAGCAACAAAGATTTTACAAGAAAAGTATCAATCATTACAAATAGATGGCGAAATGCAGGCTGATTCAGCCCTTTTACCCCATATTAGGGATCGTTGGTTGCCTGATTCAAAATTGATTCATTCGGCAAATCTTTTGGTTATGCCCAATATTGACGCAGCTAATATTG
>JAGOTX010000064.1 GCA_018061565.1 Pseudomonadota bacterium | reverse complement strand
CATTAGATTATATGACCGATAATACAGTAACTGTTAATAATATCTTTGGTGTTACGGCAACTGTTGATGTTTTAAAGTCGATTGCTCATGGAAAAGGGCCAAAACAGTATAGAATTAGTCTTGGTTATACAGGTTGGAATAAAGGACAACTTGAACATGAAATTCAAGATAATAAATGGCTTATTCAAATCCCCAATAAAGAACTTGTTTTTTCAACAGATTCAAATATGCAATGGCAAAAAGCGATTCATGAAAGTGGCTTTGAAAAAGGAATGTTCCCAATTCATGGCGGGCATGCTTAATTTATGTGCCCCCCTCTTGCGCCATCCTTTAGCATCTCTTTGCGCCAACAGTCATCTCTCTGAGCCACACTATTAGCATCTCTTTGCGCCATCCTTTGTCATCCTATCTCCTTTTCTGTCATCCCTGCGCAGGCAGGGATCTATAAAACAATTAAAGCATTTATGCATTCTTGTAGATTCCTGCCTATCCAGGAATGACACCAATATCAAGAATCACAATATAAATCACTTCGCATCATGTGCTTTTTTTTCAAAAGAGAATAGCGAATTTTTCTAATCGCTCTATTTTCAATATTTTTTACTTTAACGCCTGTCAATTTTTCTTTTTTAGGATCATCTTGAAGGTATTTATTTTCAATGACAAACCGTTCTTCGTCTGTTAAAATATTTAAAAAATTTTTAATATATTCGATTCTTTTTTTGATCATATCTGTTGATTGACAAGCTTCTTCTGGTGTTGGCCCTTGATCTAAAATAAAAGCTTCCATTGTTTCGGTTGCGTCTTCTTGTATTGGTGTACTTAAAGACTGATCAAAGTACGTTAACCTTTTTTCTATTTCTTCAATATCTTGAATTGAGACTTTTAAAGATTTTGAAAGCTCAGTCATTTCATCTTTCGAAAGCGATTCATTATGTAATTTAAATATTTGATTTTTAAGACGATTAAGGTTAAAAAACAGCTGTTTATGAGGCGCTGAAACATTGATTTTAACAATTGACCAATTTTTTAAAATATAATCTTGCATATAAGCTTTAATCCACCATTTAGCATATCCTGCAAAACGAATATCAAATTTTAAAGGATCAAATTTTTTAGCTGCAGTTATTAAACCAATAATCCCTTCTTGAATAAGGTCATTAACAGATATTTTGTAATATTTAAATTTAAAGGCTTGTGCCACAACAAGTTTAAGGTGCGATTCAACCAGTAAATCAATAGCTTTTTGGTCTTTATATAAATGCCATCGCTTAGCAAGCTGATGCTCTTCTTCTCTTTCCAACATCTTAAAATCGAGCATTTTTTTAAAGTATTTTAGTTCACTATTTTCTGCTCTTACCATCTTGACTCTTATAAAACAACATCTTGTTATTTTTAGATTACGTTAAATGTATTAATAAAATATTAATTTTTGTTATTTTTTTCAATATGATATGAAATGCTTTTATTTTTTCTTTCTTCTTTTAATTTTAAAAATAAATCACCCGCATGATAAGATGAACGGGTTAATGGTGACGCTGAAACCATTAAGAACCCCTTCCCTTTTGCAACACTTTCATAAAGTTTGAAATCTTCGGGCGTAACATACCGCATAACAGGATGATGTTTCGGTGTTGGTTGCAGGTATTGCCCAATTGTTATAAAGTCCACATTTGCTGCGCGCATATCGTCCATGACTTGATAAATTTCTGGCTCTTCCTCACCAAGGCCAACCATAATACCTGATTTGGTAAAAACAGTTGGTAAAATTTGCTTTGCAGAATCTAAAATTTTTAAAGATTGAAAATAACGAGCACCAGGCCTTACTGTTGCATAAAGGCCTGGTACAGTTTCAAGATTATGGTTAAATACATCAGGTTCAGCTTCTAATACAATTTCTAAGGCGCCATCCTTCCTTAAAAAGTCAGGTGTTAAAACTTCAATTGTTGTAAGCGGAGATGCTTTTTTAATGGCTTTTATGGTATTAGCAAAATGTAAAGCACCACCGTCTTTAAGGTCATCCCTATCAACAGAAGTAATAACAGCATGGGTAAGATTCATTTTTTGAACAGCAACCGCAATACGTTCTGGTTCGAATGGATCAACTTTATTTGGTTTCCCGGTTTTAACATTACAAAAAGCACATGCTCTTGTACATGTATCGCCTAAAATCATAAATGTTGCATGACGTTTTTTCCAACATTCCCCAATATTAGGGCAAGCGGCTTCCTCACAAACGGTATTAAGTTTTAATGATCGTACAATATCAACTGTTTCTTTATATTCTGGTGCAACAGGTGCTTTTACTTTTATCCAATCTGGTTTTTTTGAAACAGTCATGAAAATAAAACTCATTAAAATATTGCATGAATTGACTATACCTCTTTCAGATCATTTTAGGCAATCAATAGGATTAAAAAATAATTTTCATTCTTGTTCTAAAAATGGATTATAATCGGTATTTTCTGTATTAAGTGGAGTAATAAAACTTTCTGGTTTATTGTTTTGCTGCTTTAAACAAACATTTTCCATATAGTGTGCTGTAAAATTATTACGGGATGCCCAAAATACAATATCATCTGACGAATCAATACAAAACACACCACTTTTGCTTGCGTTTTGCTGTTCACAAACACTTTTTTGTGATGTGTCTTTAAGGTTAAAGTGTGTTGTTCCATCATTTAAATATGAACCGTTTCCACAATTGTGGGCCACAATAACAAAAGCAACAAAATCATCCTTTGGCATTGGGTTGTTTTGAATTTTTAAGTCATTCTCTGCTGGTTTTGATGTGCAAAAATTAGAATCCCCTAAAAGTGAATCCGATTCGTTTGTGTTTTTTGTTTGTGTAAGAGATGACGTTACGGCATAGGTGAACCAATGCCCTTGCTTATCCTTTACTAAGTTTTCATCTAATCCTAATGTTTGATAGGGTACAATACCAATAAATTGAGACGATATTTCTTTTCCTCTTTGCGATGGTAAAGATGCACTTGGAAGCCTGTGATTGCGCATTGTATATGACGCTAAGCTTTGTGTAATTTTCTTTTGTTTTTCTAAAATGTCAGCTCTATTAATTGTTTTAGATGTTGTTGTTAAAAGTGGTAAAATAAACGTTCCAACAATACCAATAATGAAAAGGCAAAGTCCGATTTCTAAAAGACTAAAAGCTTTAATATGCTTTGGCAGGTTCATTTTTTTCAGTTTTACCTTCATCTGCCTTTTGATTTGAAGACGATGAAGAGAATAGAAATTTACCTAAAAGTTGTTCTAAGCTTACAGAAGACTGTGTATGGTCAATGTATTCATTATTGCTTAACATGGTTGAACTGCCACCGGGCGTTAAATTAACATATTTTCCACCCAATAAGCTGTCAGACATTATTTCAGCAGAGGAATCTTCTGGGATTAAAAGATCAGGGCGAATATTAAAAACAACAACGGCCTGATAACTTTTAAGATCAATATCAATTTTGGCAACTGTTCCAACTTTAACACCGCCAAGTCTTATTTCATTACCAACAGCAATGCCGTCAATCTTATCAAATTTTGCGTTTAAAACATATCCAGCTTCAACGTTTGTTATTGCAGATGTATAGGCTAGATAAAAGAAAAAACTGGCAATAGCTAAAACAAAGGCGCCAAGAATAGTTTCAAAAAAATTATGTCTCATAAAAGTAGGACTCTTTAAGTTATATCATTCATTATACAAGAAAATAGTAACAAAATTGTTAATTTTTAGCACCAAGAAAGATGTTTTTTCATAAAAAAATAGCAATCTTTTATAAAACATGAGAAACTTTACGTTAAGGAAATTGACGTATTAAAGAGTATATTTTATGAATATGTATGATGTTGTTATTTTAGGTGCTGGTCCTGGTGGGTATGTTTGTGCCATTCGTGCCGCTCAGTTAGGGTTAAAGGTTGCCATCGTTGAAAGTACGCACCTTGGTGGTGTATGCCTTAATTATGGTTGCATTCCAACCAAAGCACTTTTAAAATCAGCAGAACTTTTAAGAAGTATTCAACATGCATCAGACTTTGGGTTAGATGTAACACTTAATGGTTTTAGTCTTGAAAAAATCGTTGAACGGTCCAGAAAAATATCCAACCAACTAAGTTCTGGAATTTTAGGACTTTTAAAAAAAAATAAAATTACACATATAGAAGGCTTTGGCGTTTTTAAAAACGCGACAACGTTAAAGGTTACAAAAGCCGATCAAAGCACGGAAACAATAACAGCTAAAAAGATTGTCATTGCAACGGGTGCAAAATCGCGCGAAATGCCATCCCTTAAAGCAGATGGTGAACGTATATGGCTTGCGCGCCACGCAATGATGCCTTCATTTTTACCAAAAACACTTCTTGTAATTGGAAGTGGCGCCATCGGTATGGAATTTGCAAGTTTTTACACTGCTTTGGGGGTTGAAGTAACAGTTGTTGAACTTTGTGAGGATATACTCCCGCAAGAAGATAAAGAAATTTCAAAGCTAGCCCTTAAAGCTTTTCAACAACAGGGAATGAAATTTAAACTTAAATCAACCGTTGAATCCTTAATAAATGAAAAAACACATGTTAAGGCCCTTATTCAAAACCTCGATAACAAAGAGGAAATGACATTTGATGCTGCAATTGTTGCAATAGGCATTGTTGGCAATACAGATAATATTGGCCTTCAAAACACCAAAGTCATTGCTGAAAAAAATCAAATTAAAATTAATGGCTATTGCCAAACGAATGATCCATCCATTTATGCAATAGGCGACGTTGTAGGGGCCCCTTGGTTAGCGCATAAAGCATCCCATGAAGGGATTATTGCCGCAGAACACATTAAAGGCCTTGACGTTCACCCACTTGATAAAACTAAAATTCCAGGATGTACTTATACCTACCCACAAGTAGCCAGCGTTGGACTAACAGAAGAAAAAGCAAAGTCTTTAAATTTGGATGTTAAAGTTGGAAAATTTCCTTTTAAAGCGAATGGTAAAGCATTAACCCTTGGTGAAAATGATGGCCTTATTAAAACAGTGTTTGATGCAAAAACAGGTGAACTTTTAGGCGCGCATATGATTGGTGTTGATGTCACAGAACTTATTCAAGGCTATGTAATTGCTAAAAATCTTGAAACAACCGAAAAAGAATTAATGGAAACAATTTTCCCACATCCAACACTTTCTGAAATGATGCATGAAGCCGTTTTAAATGCTTATGGACAGACCATTCATTTTTAAGATTTTTACTAGAAAACAAATGAAATATATGTTAGTATCTTTTCTATCACACACCCAAAGTTTAGGCACTTTATCGGTTTAAAGTGTTTCCGATCTTAATTTAAGTTCATGCTTTGGGGAGGTTTAATCGGAAGAAAAAGGAGCATATATATGGCATTGCCAAGCTTTACAATGCGTCAACTCTTAGAGGCTGGCGTTCACTTTGGTCACACAGTTCGTCGTTGGAACCCAAAAATGGGTCCATTCATTTATGGCGTGCGTAACGGAATTCACATTCTTGACCTTCAACAAACATACCCCCTCCTCCATCAAGCAGTAAAAGCTGTACGTGATGTTGTTGCAGGTGGTGGACGCGTTTTATTTGTGGGCACAAAAATTCAATGTGCTGAAAAAATTAAAGATGCTGCTAAAAAATGCGGCCAATATTACATTAACCACCGTTGGCTTGGTGGTATGTTAACAAACTGGAAAACAGTCAACCAATCTTTAAAAAGACTTAAAGAATTAGATGTTGAACTTGAAAATCCAGGTCGTTTAACAAAGAAAGAAGTTTTACAATTAAAGCGCCAACGCGATAAGTTAGAATCAGCAATTGGTGGTATCCGCGAAATGGGTGGCCTTCCAGATATTTTATTTGTGATTGACACCAATAAGGAAGCTATTGCCATTGAAGAAGCAAATCGTTTAGGCATTCCTGTTGTTGCAGTATTAGATTCAAACTCTTGCCCTGAAGGTGTTAAATTCCCAATTCCAGGTAATGATGACGCTATTCGTGCAATTGAAATATATTGTGATCTTATGTCACAAGCTGCACTTGATGGTTTGCAAGCAGAAATGATGGCTGCAGGCGTTGATCTTGGTGCACAAGCAAATATTGATGAATCAATGATTCAAGAAGTTGCAAGCGCTTAAACACTATTAAAAATTAGAGCTATCATTCTAAAATGAGTAATAGCTCTTGACTGTTTTACTTTATATTATTGAGGACTTAAAAAATGTCAGAAATTTCCCCCCTTTTGGTTAAAAACCTTCGTGAAAAAACCGGTGCAGGCATGATGGATTGCAAAAAAGCATTGATTGAAACAAATGGAAATTTGGAAGAAGCGATCGATTGGCTTCGTAAAAAGGGTTTAGCTGCGGCTGCTAAAAAAGCAGGTCGTGTTGCATCTGAAGGTCTTGTTGGTGTTGCAGCATCTGGTTGTTCAGCGTCTATTGTTGAAATCAATGCCGAAACAGACTTCGTCGCCCGTAACCCACAATTTCAAGAACTTGTTGCAACATCTGCAAAACTTGCTGTTGAAAATAAAGCAGTCGATGCTGAATCATTCAAAACAGTTGCTTTTCCTGCTGAAGGTGGCACGGTTGAAGGTGAAATTACAAGGTTGATCGCCGTGATTGGTGAAAATATGAACCTTCGTCGCGTTCAAACATTAACTGTTTCAAGCGGTGTTGTTTCTACTTATGTTCACTCAGCTGTTGCACCTGGCCTTGGTAAGATTGGTGTCTTGGTTGCACTTGAATCGACAGCTGATGAAGCTAAACTTCAAGAATTGGGTAAAAAGATTGCGATGCATGTTGCAGCAGCCGTTCCACAAGCGTTAAAAATTGAAGATGTTGATTCTTCAGCTTTAGAACGTGAAAAAGCAATTTTGATTGATCAAGCACGTGCAACAGGTCGCCCTGAAGATGTGATTCAAAAAATGGTTGAAGGCCGTATCCGTAAATACTATGAGGAAGTTGTTCTTTTAGAACAAGCTTATGTTATTGATGGTAAAACAAAAATTAGTGACGTTATTGCCCAAGCATCCAAAGAATTGGGAACAGAGGTTACCTTAACAGCCTTTGCGCGTTATACCCTTGGTGAAGGCATTGAAAAAGAAGAAACAGACTTTGCTGCTGAAGTTCAAGCACAAGCTGGTTTGAAATAGCTTTTTACTTTTTTAAATAATTTTAAAACCTCCTTATTTTTTAGGGAGGTTTTTTAACACATAAACGATTATTCTTAAACAAACTGTTCTTTTAAAATACGTTCTTCCAAAGAAGTATCTCTTGCAAAAAGAAGATGAAAAGGATTTTCTTTATTAAGGCCCACTTTTAAAGATTTGATATTTTGAATCATCATATGGTCATATGTTAAATTCATAGGTCTCGTATCAGTCTGATCTACTTTAAATTCAACACACACATTATCGTTTAAGATTGCACCTTTCCAGTTTTTTGGCTTA
>JAGOTX010000005.1 GCA_018061565.1 Pseudomonadota bacterium | reverse complement strand
GAATGGGTTAAAAAACACTATAAAAAACGAAATGAAAATGAGGACATCAAGCTTTGCGTTATTATCAATAATTTTGGCATGAACAATAAAGTAACCCGTTCTATCTTAAGAATTATTCGTAAAGAATTTTCGATTGCGATTAGCCCTTATCAAAAACTTCAAAAAAATAGTTTAGATTATATGAAAAGAGAAGGACATGAAGAGCTATATATTCAGCCTGTTATGCCGTATAGAGAAACGCACAGCACACAAGACCC
The DNA here is from genome assembly GCA_018061565.1 of Pseudomonadota bacterium. Classification (GTDB taxonomy): domain Bacteria; phylum Pseudomonadota; class Alphaproteobacteria; order Paracaedibacterales; family UBA11393; genus JAGOTX01. Next base: position 29,587 of record JAGOTX010000005.1, on the reverse strand, counting down.
TTACAGAATGTATATGGAATATGATTCGCAGATGAATAAAGGGATTGTTTTAAAATCCTCGCTTTTAATTCCAGAGAGTGCGATTGCTGTTATTTTGGATGAAACAACCCCCCTTTTAAAGGATAAAAATTCACTTAATATACTGTTAGACGCATTAAAAGAAAAAAAGCTCTCCCTTGTTTCGCCTGAAATGCCCATAGATGATGAAGCACGAAAGATATGTGAAAACGCCTCTGTGCCATTTTATCAGGCAGACTATAATATTTCTAAATTTTTATCTGTAAAAGAAGTTTCAGAGCTTTTAAATCGCCTAAAAGACTTGCTTCAAAAAACAGGATATGCCCTTTTAGTTGTTGATGCAGATATTGAAAAAGTTGTGTTGCTGATGGATTGGTTGCAGCTATTATTGAAAGATGGAAAAATAAAGCTTATTTCATTTAAAGAAGTGATGTGTGATGAAAAGTTATCGTAAAGGGGTAGGGGCCCTTATTGTAAATGAGCAAGACCTTATATTTGTGGCCAATAGAATAGATATGCCACTTGCCTGGCAGATGCCACAGGGGGGGGTGGATGAAGGCGAATCACCAAAGGAAGCGCTTCTTAGAGAATTGGAAGAAGAAATTGGTACCAATGATGTTGTTATTTTAAATCAAACAAAAGATTGGCTGCGCTATGATTTTCCTAAAGACATTCAACAAAAGATGAGAAGTCTTTGGGGAGATGAGGGATGTTTGGGGCAAGAACAAATTTGGTTTTTGTGTAAAATGGAAAACGTTTCTTCCATTAATTTAAAAACACCTCACCCAGAATTTTTAGAATTTAAGTGGCTAACACCCGATAACGTATTAGCAGAGTGCGTTGACTTTAAAAAAGACTTATACAAAAATATTTTTATTGAACTTTTGAATTTTTATTGATAATTAACGAAATATTAATTTTTAGTATTATACTATATTGTTATGAGAGAATGTTTAAACATGAGAATTGTCATTCCTGCTAAGGCAGGAATCCACAAATTAATAATTTAAAATCCTTGAGATACAAGGATTTTATGGACCCCTGCCTTCGCAGGGGTGACAATAAAAATCCATTTTGCAACAGTCTCTATGATTATGTTTAAATTATGGAGTTATTTTATGAGAATCATACAAACAGTTATGAGATTATGTGTTGGTTTTTTAAGCGTTATTATTTGTTTAAATGGAACTGAAAATTTAGAAAGTTCAAAAAGTACAGTAAGGAACCATTTGGTTGAATGTTCAAAAGTTCAACAACATTCAAATGTTCATATTTTAGATGGCTATGTGAGCCAACATATTGTGGATTTAAAAAACCTTGGCATTGGTTTTGGGTTTGGTAAAGCAGACCTTAACAAGGAAGATATAGAAAAAATTCTGTATGATTTTTTAGATCAAAACCCTACATTTTATGAAGCTTATGAAGCCGATAAAATTACGACAAATCAATTAAAAGAATATATTAAAACAGCACTTCATACCGCAAATTTAGACAAAAACGTTTTAGAACTTTATTCTTTAACCACATCTGGATTATTGCTTTTTAAAGAGAAGGGCGATTACCTTTGTTATATGCAACAATTATTAGATGCATTTGTTGAAAACTACAGAACCAGAGGTGGGTGTTTTCAAGGTGTTAGAAACCGAATATTTGTGCGCTACAGTTTGTTTTTGATGGGATATTTATATGAATTATCTTAAAAAATATCTTGATGATCTTTTAGGTTTCTCATCCTGCTATTCCTTCATTGTCATTCCCGCGGATGCGGGAATCCACAAGAGTGTAAACATGTTTTAATTGTTTTATGGATCCCTGCCTTCGCAGGGATGACATAGGAAAGACATGGATGACGACGGGAGGTTTGGTGGATAATCAAGAAAAGACCATGGATGACGACGAAAAGACCATGTATGATGACGAAAAGACCATGTATGATGACGAAAAGACATGTATGACGACGAAAAGACCATGGATGACGACGAAAAGACATGGATGACGACGAAAAGACCATGTATGACGACGGGAGGTGTTCTGGGCGATAATCAAGAAAATGTAGGGAAGATGATAGATTTTAAGTTTCAATGACTCGTAGATTTGACCAGAAATCTATCTCCTTTCAAGTGAACAGAGCATTTTTTTATCATCTAAAACAGGTAAATTTAGAAGGGATACTTTTTTGATGCGTCTTGGATCAGCATCCAAAATTGTAAATTCAATACCGTTGGGGTGTTTTATAACTTCACCTTTAACAGGAACGCGATTGATAAGGGAAACAATAAGCCCCCCTAATGTGTCAATATCTTCTTCTATTGATTTATCTGTAATCAATGTAACGTTTATTTTTGTGGTTAGTTCTTCTAAGGTTATTCTTGCATCCGCAATAATGGTGCCGTCTTTATTGATTTGCAAAAATGCGGGCTGAATGTGGTGGGAGTCTTGAATATCGCCAATGATTGCTTCAATAAGGTCTGAAAAACAAACAAGTCCATCTGTTCCACCGTGTTCATCTGCAACGATGGCCATTCGATGACCTGTTTTAGACATTTCAATCAAAAGGTCAAGCGTTTGCATGGATGGGGATATCCCAATGATATTTTTTTTCATCAAATGCGATAAAACAAGATTTTTTTTGATATGGATTTGAGCAAGGATGTCCTTTATATGAATAGAACCGATAATATTATCTAAGTTTTCTAAATAGATTGGAATACAGCTAAAACCATGTTCAACCATGAGTCCAATAAGTTCTTCTGGTGTAATGGTGCTTGGTGCGGCAACAATATTGGCACGTGCGACCATAACATCGTTCGCGGTTAGATCCCTTAAATTTAAGACATTTCCAAGCAACTTTCTTTCATCGGCATAAATACTGGAATCTATTTCTTCTGTATCTTCAATGAGTTCATCTATTTCTTCAATAAGATCTTCGATTGTTTCACGGATGGTTTCTGGTTCTTGTTTGTTAAAAAATTTTAAAACACGATTTAACATATAATTATACTAGCCTTTTTCTATATTCATTAATGATAGGGGTTTGAAATGCCTAAGTTTTGCAAAAAATGCCTTTCTAACGATTCCATTTTTTGTGCGTCTTCATCTTCTATGTGGTCATACCCTAAAAGATGAAGAAGACTGTGAAGGTATAAATGAATAATGTGATTCATTAATAACTTTTTTTGTTCTTCAGATTCTTTTCTAATTGTTTCAAAGCTCATAACAATATCGCCAAGCAAAATAGGCACACCAAAGTCAGATATGTTTTGAAGTTCAATATAAGAAATTTGAGGAAACGATAAAACGTTTGTTGGTTTGTCTTTTTCTAAATATTGAGCATTTAGTTTTTTAATATAGTCGTCCTTTGTTAAAAGAACACTAATTTCTAAAGGGCATTCTATTTGAAAATGAGAAAATACTGAGTTTGATATTTCTTCAAAAAAGGAAGACCATTCATCTTCTTGCTTCCATTGTAGCCAAGAAGGATCATCTATTTGAACAATAACTTCTGTTTTAATCGGGGAGGGGGGGATCATCTTTTCTAATACTTTTACTTTTTTTGTTATAAGCTTCAACAATTTTACCAACAAGATTATGTCTTACCACATCTTCAGGGCCAAATTCAATAAAAGCGATTTCTTTTATTTTTCTCAACACATGAACCGCGTCTAAAAGGCCTGACGGAACGTTATAGGGTAAATCAATTTGCGATAAATCACCATTGATAACCATTCTTGAATTGGGGCCAATACGGGTTAAAAACATTTTCATTTGAACGGACGTTGTATTTTGTGCTTCATCTAATATGACAAAGGCATTGGATAAGGTGCGTCCGCGCATAAATGCAAGAGGTGCAACTTCAATTTCACCATTGGTAAGGCGCTTTAACACTTGTTCAGGGGGTAACATATCATTAAGGCCATCATATAATGGTCTAAGATAGGGGTCAACTTTTTCTTTCATATCGCCTGGCAAAAAACCAAGTTTTTCACCGGCTTCAACGGCTGGGCGCGTTAATATAATTTTATCGACAACGCCTTCCAGTAAAAGGGAAACACCTTTTGCAACAGCAAGATATGTTTTACCTGTTCCAGCAGGGCCAAGGCCAAAAACCATTTCCTTTTCTGACATGGCTTTAATATAGCGTGCTTGATTAGGCGTTCTTGGAAAAATCATCCGCCTTTTGGTGGCAATTGATACATCAAATTCAGGGGACGCCATGTCTTTAGAGATGCTAACGGGTTGCGTTAGCATTTTTAAAACGCGATCAATCGTTGCATAGTCAATTTCTTGATCTTTTTTCACCTCTGAATACAAAGCTTCAATGGCTGCTTTTGCAATGTCCACATCTCTTTGAGGACCTGTGATAGCAAGCTTGTTGCCCTTTAATATAATTGTAACGCCTAATCTTTTTTCAAGGCGATTCAAATTTTGGTTTTGTGGTCCAACAAGAGCCATAAGATGCTCATTATTAACCACATCCAAATAATACATAATATCGTTATTCAAAAAACACTCCATATGTTTTAATCAATCGCATAAAATAGCATCATACATTAGGCTGCCAATACAATGTCACCTTTAAGACTGCTTGCTGTCACACTTTCAATGCGAACAGGAATAATCTGACCAACAAGTCTTTCTGGTGCATCCATTGGAACGGACTGCATGTAAGGGGTTTTGCCAATAACTTGCCCCTTTCTTTTGCCAATACGATCGAATAGTACTAATTGTAGTGTACCAATAAAAGATTGATTAAAGGTTAATTGTTGCGATAAAAGTAAACTTTGAAGTTCTTGTAACCGCTCGGATTTTTTTTCATCAGGAACTTGTAGTTCCATTAATGCAGCAGGTGTTCCTGGTCTTTTACTATAGGCAAAAGAATAGGCTTGTGCATAGTTAACATGACGAACAAGTTCAAGCGTATCTTTAAAATCTTGATCTGTTTCACCTGGATAACCAACTATAAAATCTGACGAAAAGGCTATATCAGGACGTGCTTTTCTAAAGCGTTCTATAATGTCAAAATAAAAATCACGATCATGACGCCTGTTCATTTCTTTTAAAATTTTATCACTTCCAGATTGAACGGGAAGGTGTAAAAAGGGCATAAGAATTGAATTTGAACCATGGGCATCAATTAAGTCGTCTGTGACATCCCTTGGGTGGGAGGTTGTGTAGCGAAGACGTTTTAAACCATTAATCTTTGAAAGTTCGTTTAAAAGCTTTGCTAATGACCATGTTCCGCTTGCATGTTCGCCGTGATATGCATTCACGTTTTGACCAAGCAATGTTATTTCAATGGCTCCTAAATCAACAAGTTTTTTAGCTTCATCCAAAATTTTATCAACAGGTCTTGAATATTCAGCGCCGCGTGTATAAGGAACAACACAAAATTTGCAAAATTTATCGCAGCCTTCTTGAATCGATAAAAATGCGGAAGCCGGTGATTTTTCTGGTAAGGGGAGGACGTCAAATTTATCCTCAGTTGGAAAATCGATATTAACAATACCACGTCCGGGCCCTTTTGTTTTGTCTGTTGAACGGGTCATTTGGGCAATCATCTCTGGTAATTGATGATATGTTTGGGGCCCAAACACAAGACTGACATAAGGTGCTTGTTTTAAAATTTCATTACCTTCAGCCTGTGCGACACACCCTGCAACAGCAATTGTTAAATCTTTATTATTTTTTTGTTTTTCTTTTTTAATTAAATTGAATCGCCCTAAATCTGAATATACTTTTTGTTCTGCTTTTTCACGAATATGGCAGGTGTTTAAAATGGCCAAATCGGCATCTTCCAAGATTTCCGTTGACGCATAACCTAAAGGTGCCAAAACGTCCCGCATACGATCTGAATCGTATACATTCATTTGACACCCATAAGTTTTTATAAAGAGTTTTTTTTGCATAAACGCTTAGCGATTAATTGCAACGCCTGTTTGTGAACCAAGATCGTCTGTAATTCTACGGAATTTTTTACGACGACCGGACATGCCAAGACCTGTTGTTTTTGCAATTTGGCTACGACGCTTTGCATAGCTTGGTGCAACAACTGGATAATCATGTGGAAGCCCCCAACGTTCACGGTATTGATCAACTGTCATTTTATAAACTGTTTTTAAGTGGCGCTTTAACATTTGTAAGCGTTTTCCATCTTCTAAACAAATAATATAGTCTTCTTGAACAGAATCTTCAATTGCTACAGCTGGATTCAATGGGGATGAATTTCTTAAAAGATAAGGTGAACGTGATGTTTCTGAAAGTGTTTGATATGTTGATTGAATCAACTTTCTTAATTCTTCAAAGTCAACCTTGTTGTTAGAAATATAGGCAGAGACGATATCTGTTGCTAATCCCAATAATTCTGCTGGCGTAATTTGTTCTGTCATTTTGTGATATAATCCTTCGTAATCGTTAATATTCCATTTATAGAAAAACTAGAGTAAAAAAGCAAGACAAAAAAGGCTTTTTTGTCTTGCTTTTTCTATAGATTTACAATAAAACGAAACCATATCAAAAATGATAAACAAATTAAAGTTTTGTTTTCCAAAATGATTCTAAACCAGACAATGTATTTGAAATAGAAATAATATCACCAATTTCAGTTGCATGTTTTTCAAATAAAGTATCCAACATTTTATGAAGGTTTAAACCTTTTTCACTAAGCTTAATATAGATAGCGCGTTTATCATGGGGTGATGGTATTTGATCAACATAACCAAAGTTGACCATTTTTCTTAAATTATAAGAAACATTTGACCCTAAATAGTATCCTCTATTCGTCAGTTCACCAACAGTGATTTGCCCCATTCCAATATGATATAAGATAATGGATTGAACATTGTTGATGTCGTGAAGTTTTTCTCTTTCGAGTTCTTTTTTAACAACATCTAAAAATAGTCGATAGAGTCTTTCTATCATCACAACAGATTCGAAATACTTTTCTTTCATTTTAATAACTCCTTCGTGTAGATACCTTTTACACATTTTATACTCTTAGATTATCGCAACTTTCTTAAAATTTTCTTAATAAAAAGGGTAAAATTGCAAAAAAAACATTTTTTTTTTGCAATAAATTCATTTAAACCTTATTTGAAGTTTTTAAATCAAAAAAGAGAGGGCATTTATACCCTCTCTTTATATTTAAATTTCGGATTTGGTTTATTGAGTGGTTGACATTTCCATATTAATTATTGTTGATACATCAAACTCAACAAGACCATTTAAAATATTAATAAGTTCAATATAAGGGCTATCTTCGGCAATGCCAGGGGTTAGCTTAAGTACAAGCTTTCCATTTTCTGGATTGACTATATTACTCACTACATCATTAGGGGCTAAATACCATATTTCATTATTAACATTAATTAATCCATTTTGTTGTTTTTGATAGATATACCCAATTTCTTCTAGGTAATCAAAGTTATCAAGTAATATATTCGTCATAACCAAAAGCTCATTTTCAGTTGCAATGCGAAGCATATCATTTTCTTTTATATAGAGTGTTTTTCTGCCTTTTTTTTGAACAATTTCTCTTAAAACTGTGTCAAAAATAGCAAGATCCTGTTCATTTTTAACGATACAACAACGACTAGAACCTGTTATAGATGAAAATTCTGACATTAACCTTGCATAATCGAGTGAAGATATATTTTGAGTCTGAGGTATCTGTTCTGGGTATTCAAGGAATTCTAAAAGTCCTGTTTCTAGTTCTAAAGCTGGTGCTTGTAGTGCTAAAGGTACTGTTTTTGTTTGTAAAAATTCAACTTCTTCATGCAAAACAGCTGAATTTGAATTGCCGAACATTGAAGATATGCTATGTTGAGTATGGCCAATAATTGAAGATTGTGATGATATAGTAAAAGCTTGAGAAAGTCCTTGATATCCAGTACTGGTCGATTTTGGTGCAGTCATCCATCTTTGTTGTGTTTGAGTATGTTCTGCAAGATCACCAAAAGCTGCAACAAACATATCAAGTCTTTTTTTGTTTAAGCCAAAATATTGGGCAATTTTGGAAAGTTCAAATGCTGTAGGTTTAATATCATTATCATCAATTTCACCATCCGTTAAAATAACACAGAGGGTATTTTTTAAAGATCCAGCTGAAAGCCTTTCTAAATTTTTTCTAATATAAGATGAAAGATGTGTTCCACAAAGTTCAGGAAAAGGTAACCAGTTTTCTAAGTGGTCAGTTGTGAACAAAGTCTTTTCAAAATAACGTGTGATAGAATATACTTCATTCAAACTAAAAGGAACAATGTTTACTGGTATATCTTTATCAATATATGTTTTTAATTGATTCAGCATTCTTGAAAGGGCTTTATGTTCTAAAATTGAAACGGTACCATTTGTGCTCCCTGAATGATCAATAAAAACTAAAACGTTTTCAACATCATAAGGTTCATTTATTGGGCTAACATAAGTCATATCAGATGTTAACGTTGCATTTTGTGAATTTAAAAAGTTAGCATAAGATAAGTTTTGTTTTCTTAATTCTTGAGTTCGTGTACTTTGATTGTGATAAGTAGAAAAAATATTTGGTGGACGAATACCACATAAAATTCTTCGACGTGGTATCACATCAACTTGATGAGGCTGGGTCGTTGGGGCTCTTTTTTTAGGCTTAGATTGTTCTTCAAAATCACACAAAAAACTTGCAGCAAATGAGGCAGAGAAGAGTCCGCTAATTAATAGAAGAGTATTTATCATCTTAGATAAAAATATAATTTTTTTAAAAAAAGTCATCAATAAATCCTTTTAAAACAGTTAGTAGTTAAAACATTTTACCGTTTTTTTTAAAATTAATAAAACATTATTAATAAAACTAAAAAATAAAAAACCACTTCTTTTAACAGAGTGGTTTCTTTGATATAGTATAGAATTTTAAATGTTTTTACTATTTTTTTGATTGCTCTGCTTGCTGCATGGCTAATTGCTGTGCAATTGTTAGAGTCGTTCCAATACAGCAGGAAAAGAAGCTGGCGGGTGTAACTTTACCACCTTGTGCAAGTTGTAGGGAGTTTTGTGTAATTGTGGCTGCAGCTGTAATAGCACCTTGAATCAACATTACGTCTTCTTCTGGAACACCCATTTTCGAAAAAACTTTATTAATATTGCTGGGAGATGCCTTTAAAACATCGTCAAAAAGGGATTGAACAACCGTTACAGCTGTTGACGCATTAAATACACCTTTTTCCAAAGACGTTTTAAGGAATCCAATATCGTTAGCAATATCTTTGTATAATTGGGGGGTGATATTTAACTTTTGAGAAGTTTTCCCTTTAATTAAACTTTCAGCAAAGTTGATAACTGTTTCAGCTGGAATATTAAAAGATTGATGATCATATACCAACGTCACTATATGAGACGTTGTCAAAGGTTCTGTTGTTAAAACTTCTGAAGGTTCTTTTGAAATTGGTTCATGCTCTGAAGATGCAGGGTAAGCGTGATGCATTAAGAAAAAGGTAGCCGCTACTGCAAAAAATATTCTATATATCATAAAGTATCTCCATAAAAGGTGGGGGTTAACAAACCTTAAAATTTTTAAAGGTTTCAAGAAAATAACACAAAATAGGTTAGATCTCATAACCAATGTAGCATTTAAAAGTTAATAAAAGGTTAATTCTTACCTGCTATTTAATAAAATCTATTTTTTTGTATGATCAATTTCAAATTGAGCAAGAAGGCTCAAAAGGTTATGGCTATACTTACCAAGGGCACCAACAGAACTGGCGCTTTTTTGAACAAGTCCTGCATTGTTTTGTGTAATTTCATCCATCTGAGTAATGGCGTCATTAATTTGTCCAAGGGTGGAAGCTTGTTCAACACTTGCGGTTGAAATATCACCAACAAGACCTGAAACTTCTTTAATAGAATGCAAAATTGTTGAAAAATTTTGGCCTGTTTCATTAACAAGTTCGACACCATTTTGAACTTGGGATGTGCTTTCTTCTATTAAATATTTAATTTGTTTGGACGCTTCTGTTGAACGTTGAGCAAGGTTTCTAACTTCTTCAGCAACAACAGAAAACCCCTTTCCAGAATCACCAGCGCGTGCGGCTTCAACTGCTGCATTTAATGCTAAAAGGTTGGTTTGAAAAGCTATTTCATCAATCAATGAAATGATTTTACTAATTTCTTTGGATGAATCTTTGATGTTATCCATCGCTGCAATTGATTGTTCTACAACACGTTGACCATTATCTGCTGAATCGGTTGTTTTTAGCATCATAGATTTAACGTTTAGGGCATTTTCGGTATTGTTTTGAACAGCGGATGAAAGCTCTACCATGGATGCAGCTGTTTCTTCTAAGCTTGTTGCCTGCGTTTGGGTTCTTGCTGATAAATCGTCAATGCCACTAACAATTGAATTGATTTCAACATGAATTATTTTTGTTGTGTTTAAAACTTTATACATCATATCATTTAAGTTTTTAATAGAAGAATTGATGTTGTTTTTAATTTTATCAAAGCTGCCCTCATAAGTATTTGAAATTTGAGCCGTTAAAACACCCTTTGCAACTTGGTCAAAAACAGTTGAAACATCATCAATAAATGTATTAAAAATATCCAACACTTGGTTAAAATGCTTTGATATAGACTTAAAGTTATCTGTCATTTGGGCTGTATTCATTTTTTGGGATATATCCCCACTTAAAAGGCTGTTTACAACATTTTCAAGTTGTTTTTGAAAATGGCGTTCATCTGATTTGTTTTGAAAATTATAAACATAACCAATCAGTTCTTGATTATTGTCAATAAGTTCGGCTGAAAAAATTTCAACGTGGTAAACACTTTTATTGATTGTGTAGATATTTTTGTCTTTATCATAAGAGCACCCTTTTAAAAAATCTGTCAGATTAAGGGTGCAAAAACCAGTTTCTGTTGAAACTTTTGATATGTCCAAGTTTGAAAAACAAGACGCACAGTTGCTTACAAGGTCAGCAAATGCTTTGTTATGATAGGTAATAACGCCATCTGCTGAGGTGATCACAATACCTGCCGTCAAAGATTCCACACCCATTGTGATTTCATTCATTTTGCGTCCAGTTATGCGAATGATATCAAGCGATTTTGCCATTTGGCCAATTTCATCTTTTCTATTAGAACCGGGTATAGAAATACCAGATTCACCAGCTGCAAGTTTTTTTATAACTATCTGCATTTGTTTTAATGTCGAAAGGATGGAACCTAGAAAGAAATGTGACATAACTAACATAAGAAGAACAAGAAAGATATAAAACGTAACAGAGATGATGATATGTTTTTGATGTTTTTGTTCTAACACTTCATGATTTTTTTTACCTAAATCAATAATTGTTAAGTTTTCTTCTTGAATTTTCTTAACAATAGAATCGATATATGAAAAAAGTTTTGATTTGTTTAGGTCAACATTTTTTATTAACTTATAATATTTTTCTAAATTATTTTTATAATTTGTAAGGACCTCTAGATCTGAACCTGTACAATTTTTACTATTTGTGACAAGTTTTAATAAGGCATAATAAGACGCATCAAAGCTTTTTTGAACGTCGTCATTTTTAATTTGAAGAAGGGATCGTTCTGCATTTTGAAGTTCTAAATAATGAGAATAAATCAATGAATCATTTTTAATTTTATTTTCAAGATTTTTAAGATTTTTTTTATATTCCCCAGTGGCTCCATCTTCATAGCTTGTGCCAAGTTTTTTTAAAGTTTCGTTTATTTCATCATTATATTCTTTAATTTTGACCATTTGTTGTTGCAAAAAAGTAAGAATCGCTTCGTTTGACAAAAGTTTATTGTTTTGAAAAAAAATTATGACTTCTTCTATTTTATGAATTCTATCTGCTTTTTGGGCAATAGGTTCTTCTTTAAAAAGGTAGTTAAGCTTATTATCAAATGTTCTTAAATCCCTTGTATAATTCATAAGGTCTGAAAAATTTTTAGATGCTAAAAAGTTATTATATAAATTTTTATTTTCATATATATATGTTTTAAACGTTATATAATTAGCAAATTCAATTAAGATAACATTTAATATTACAAAAATAATAAAAAATAGTGCTTTTTTATAGATAGATAAGCTTTCAAAAAACTTTTTCATGAAATCCAAAACTCCGTGTTTTCATCAATATAATTTTTATATGATTTAAGTTATAGATTACAGCTTAAAAGTTAAAATTTATTTAATTGAATAAAAATTTTAAACGATTTTTACATGGTCCAAAATCATATCAAGCTTTACCATTGTTGATTCAAATCCTTCTGAAAAGTCGCGATTCCAAAATAAAAACATTGAAATGATCAGTCCCTTAAGAGTTAAAAAGTTTAAATCATTTGGTAAGGCTAAAAAATCATTTTTAAAAATATTTTTTAAAAATGGCATTTGTGAAAAGTTTAATTCTATGGCCTTAATTGAATATTTGTGTTCTATTTTTTTTAAGAGTTGATCTTTTTTATAGAGGAATGTTTTTAAAAAACAAGGCCTTTTAACAAGATCTTTTTCTAACGTTAAAAACAGATCATGGTAAGGGGCCAAATAATCAAAAACAGTCATGAATCCTTCAAAAATTTGGTCTTTTTTAGAAAAATCATCATCAACGACGATTGCGTCAATGACTTTTTCGACCTCTATAAATAAAAGTGTGAACAATTCTTCATCATTAAATGCACAAATATCAAAAGCAAATGACTGATTGTTTTTTGTTAAATAGTCCTTAAACCCATCCACAGAAAAGGATAAAAGTCCTTCCTCTTTAAGATAAGACCAAAGAGGAAAAAAACGATCATCCATAAAAACTACTCTGTTGTTGGAATAAAACCAATAGGTTTATAAGGCGTTTTAGAATACATTGGTTTTGAAAGTTCTTTACCATCAAGCAATTGCTTCATTTCGTCACCTGTGAGTGTTTCAAACTCAAGCAACGCATTGGCTACAATGTGAAGCTTATCAATGTTTTGGCTTAGCAGATCTTTTGTTTCTTTATAGCAAGCATCTAAAAGGTCTTTTACTTCCTTGTCTATTATTTTACCTGTTTCTTCTGAATAAGGTTTTTGTGGCGCATAGGATTGTTGGTCTTCCTCAAAACTTTGAAACCCAAGGGAATCACTAAGGCCCCATTCACAAATCATGCGACGAGCAATGGCTGTTGCCATTTTAATGTCAGAACTTGCACCTGTTGTGACTTTATCAGCACCAAAAATAAGTTCTTCAGCAATACGACCACCCATTGCAATTTTAATATCCGATAAAAGCTTTGTTCTGCTCATTGAAACGCGATCTGTTTCTGGAAGGCGCATAACAAGGCCAAGGGCGCGTCCTCTTGGAATGATGGTTGCTTTATGAATGGGATCTGAATCGGGTACAAAAAAACCAATAATGGCGTGCCCGCCTTCATGGTAAGCTGTTAAGCGTTTTTCGTCATCCTTCATGACCATGGTTCTGCGTTCTGCACCCATCATCACTTTATCTTTTGCTTGTTCAAATTCATAAGCACTGACTTGAAGCTTACCAGAACGGGCAGCCATTAATGCTGCTTCGTTAATAAGATTCGCCAAATCAGCACCAGAAAATCCGGGTGTTCCGCGTGCAATAATAACAGGGTCAACGTCTGATGCAAGGGGAACTTTTTTCATGTGAACTTTTAAAATCTGTTCTCTGCCTAAAAGATCAGGATTGGGAACTGTTACTTGGCGATCAAATCGTCCTGGGCGAAGAAGCGCTTTATCCAAAACGTCTGGCCTATTGGTTGCAGCCACAATAATAACACCTTGATTTTCCTCAAAGCCATCCATTTCAACAAGGAGTTGATTCAATGTTTGTTCACGTTCATCGTTCCCGCCCCCAAGGCCAGCACCACGGTGGCGGCCAACGGCGTCAATTTCATCAATAAAAATAATGCAAGGGGAACTTTTTTTAGCTTGTTCAAACATATCACGCACACGGCTTGCACCGACACCGACAAACATTTCCACAAAGTCAGAACCAGATATGGAAAAGAAGGGGACATCCGCTTCGCCTGCAATAGCCCGCGCTAATAAGGTTTTACCCGTACCAGGGGGGCCCACAAGGAGGACGCCGCGTGGAATTTTACCACCCAAACGCTGAAATTTTTGCGGTTCTTTTAAAAAATCCACAATTTCTTGAAGTTCAGATTTGGCTTCATCAATGCCTGCAACGTCGTCAAAGCAAACTTTTTTGCTGTTTTCTAAAAGTTTTGCTTTGGATTTTCCAAAACCCATTGCTTTGTTGCCGCCACTTTGCATGTTGCGGTACATAAAAATAAAAGGCAGTAAAAAAAGAAGCGTTGGTAAAAAGTTTAAAATCCAAAACCAAATAGAATGGCCACTTTCTTCAGGAACAACAAAGTTTACTTTTATGTCTTTATTGGAAATTTCTTGCGCAAGCTGACGATCAATAGGACCCAGTGTTAAAAATTGTTTACCGTCTTTTGTTGTGCCAATAATATGCGGGCCCGTTACTTTAATATCTGAAATATTGGATGATTGTACATCTTTTAAAAACTGAGAATAGGCAATTGTGCCGTCATTTTGAGGGCTTACTTGTGTTGGATTAATCATACGCATTAAACCAAAAACTCCTAAGAAACACACAATCCAAACAAGGGCGTATTTTATACGATTGTCCATAACGCGACATCCTTTTATTTTTTTAAACAATTGACTTTATACTAACACGATTTTATATTTTTTGGGTGATTTTTTTAAAAATCTCTCAAAAAATCAAAAATCTGTTTTGCGAGTTGCTCGCTTATACCTTTAACTGTTTTAAGGCTTTCAAGAGGTGCAAGCTTAACACCTTCTAAGGAGCCAAAATGCTGAAGCAAAATTTTTTTGCGTTTGGATCCAATATTGGGGATATCATCCAGCGATGATTTTGAAATGTTTTGAATGCGTTTTTTTCTGTGTGTTGTAATGGCAAAACGGTGTGATTCGTCGCGTAACCGTTGTAAGAAATAAAGGAGAGGGCTTTTAAAATCCAGTTGAAAAGGTTCTTTTCCTTCCATAATAAAATATTCTTTGCCAGCGTTACGATCTTTTCCCTTTGAAATACCAATAAGGGGAATATTTAAATCAAACGTTTTTAAAATTGATTTGACCGCGTTTATTTGTCCAATTCCCCCATCAATTAATAAAAGATCTGGTAAACCCCAATCATTTTGATGGCCAAAACGCCTGGTTAATACTTCTTTCATCATGGCAAAATCATCCCCACCAAAGGTATTTGTTCTTTCAAGATTAAATTTCCGGTAATTTTTTTTATCAAAACCATCGGGTGTTGCAATAACCATCACACCAACAGGGTGGCTTCCTTGAATATGGCTGTTATCATAAATTTCAATTCTTTCTGGTATGTCTTCAAGGTTAAATGTTTCCTTTAGCTTTAAAAATATGTCATTTAAAGAATCTGTTTGGGTTGTCTTTAAAATAAGCGCTTCCTTTGATTTTGAAAGCGCAAAAGAAATAAGATCTTTTTTAGACCCAATTTTAGGGAATTCCCAAACCGTATTTTTTTTATAATAATCTTTAAAGGCTTGTTGAATAAGGGCAAATTCAAAAGGTTCACAGTTGAGTAGAACATTATCTGGAATGTCATGCTCTGTATAAAATTGATTGAGAAAAATGTTTAAATTTTCTTCCAAGGTTGAGTTTTCAAGGGGGGTTAGAAAAATATTTTTATACCCATAATTCTTACCATTTCTATAAAAAATACAATGAACAACACAAGTGTTATTTTCTTTTAAAATAGCCAAAACATCAGCATTATTAATATCTTGAATTTCAATGCGTTGTTTTTCTTGAATGCTTGTTAACAACTTTATTTGATCACGGTATTTAGCCGCTTGTTCAAATTCTAAGTCAAGGGATGTTTTTTCCATCTTTTGAATAAAGTAGTTTTGAACATGGGTTGTTTTACCTTTTAAAAAATCAGTCGCAAGGCTTATATTTTTTGAATAATCATCAATTGAAATTTTATTGACGCAAGGTGCAGAACATCTTTTAATATGGTACTGAAGGCATGGCCTTTTTCTATTGGCAAAAAACGTATCTTTACAGCCTCTGATCATAAACAATTTTTGAAGCGATAAAATGGCTTCATCAACCGCTTGTACATTAGCAAAAGGGCCAAAATAATCCCCATTTTTGGATTTATTACCCCTATACTTTAAAATTCTTGGATAGGTGTGATCATTGGTTATGCAAATATAGGGGTAAGACTTATCATCCTTTAAAAGAACATTAAACGGGGGCTTAAACTTTTTAATCAGATTATTTTCTAAAAGGAGCGCTTCAACCTCTGTCTGGGTTTTCATAATTTCAAGGCTCACAGTTTGAGATACCATACGCTTTAGTCGAACAGGAAGCTGTTCAATTTGCGTATAGGACCTTAACCGTTGGGGCAAATTTTTTGCTTTTCCAACATATAAAACATTGGATAAAGAATCAAGCATCCGGTAAACACCGGGTTCATTTTTAAGCGTTTGAATCGTTGCCTTAATGGCTAAAACACCTTGTTCAATATCTGACATTTTTTTTAACGAACGTTTTTATTGACCATCACGTATGATAGCACCAATTTTTTCACAATTTAAAATAACAGCATTTTGAAGATCCAGCAGTTCTTTATCGGTTAATGTTCTATCCTGTGCTTGAATTTTAAGGCGAACAGCAATCGATTTTTTAGTGTTACCAATTTTAATATCTTCAAAAACATCAAACACAAAGCAGTCTTGAATAAGGTTTGAGTCTATTTTTTTAATTGTTTTAAAAATAGCATCAAAAGATAAATCTTTATCACAGATAAAAGCAAGGTCACGCATCACAGGCTGAAAAATAGAAGGTGAAAAACTTGGGATTTTAACTTTTAAGGATTTTGGAAGGGGTTCTAAATCCACTTCAAAACCAACAACCATATTTGAACAATTAAAATGTTTTAAAACAATGGGGTGAATCTGACCAAAGTAGCCAATTGTTTTATTACCTTGTTTAATGCGCATGGATTTTTTAGGGTGCCAATAGCTTGGTGTATTTGTGTCAAACTGAACACTTGATTCTTGAAGCCCATATCCCATAAGGACAGATAACACATCTGACTTTGCATCAAAACTATCAACACTTCTGGATTTTTCAAGCCAATGGTCGTCATGATTTTTATCAAAACGAAGCCCTGTTATGTGCTGCGTTTGAACGTAGTGTTCTCCTTTTTTAAAGAAAACAGGTGCTACTTCAAAAATACTGGTATTGTAAAGACTTTTTGCCTTATTGTTTAGGGCAACGTTTAAAAGACTTGGTAAAATGGAAGGGCGAAGTGTTGACAGTTCACTGTTTAAAGGATCTTTTAACTCAATAATATCGTTTTCTAAAGCAAACAGTTCTGCTGTTTTTTTGCTGACCATTGAAAATGTGTAAACTTCATCTAACCCTTTATAAAGAAGTGACTCTTTTGCTTTTTGAAGGGGGTTATTTTTTAAATGGACAGGAAAAAGAGGCAGTCTTGATTCTGGAATTTGGTGATACCCATTAAACCGTAAAATCTCCTCAACAAGATTTTCTTTTATGGTCATATCATGACGCCAAGAGGGGGTTACAATAGTCCATGTATTGTTCGCAAACGTTGTTTTAAAACCTGCTTTTTGAAGAATGGATGTTACAACCTCCGCTTTAAAGATTTCTCCTGTTTTTTTCTCTAAAAATTCTTTTGTTAACGTAATTGTGTGTTCGTTTTTAGGTATTTTGCCACTTTCACCAAAGCCAATAACAGTGCCCCCGCAAATTTCAAGAATAAGGGAAAGGGCTTTTAAAAGTGCTGTAGCAATATTTTCTCTATCAATACCCCGCTCATGGCGGGCTCTACCATCTGAAAAAAGGTGATGCCTTTGCCCTGAAAGCGCTATCGAAACAGGATTATAGGTTGCAGCCTCTAAATAAATATGGGTTGTTTCTAAAAGGGCGCGGCTATCATATCCACCTTTAATACCCGCTAACGCATGCACCTCTTTTTGATCTGCAACAACAAGGTCCTCTTGGTTTAAGGAATACGTCATTTCATCCAACAGTTTAACGCTTGGTTTTTCTGTTGCTTTTCGAACACAAAAGGGAAGGGCGATTTTTTCTTTATCAAACACATGAAGGGGCTGACCTTGGTCAAACATAATATAGTTTGTAATGTCAACCAAAGCTGAAATGGACTTTTGACCAATCGCTTCTAATCTTTTTTTTAGCCAAACTGGCGATTCTTTGTTTTCAACATCTTTAATTTCAAAAACACTAAAGTATAGGCAACAGTCTTTATCGTCTATTTGAATAGGAATTAACTCTAAATTTCCATTTGAAATAACAGAAGGGGTGTCAATGAATTGTCCCACTCCATAAGCGCTTAAATCCCGTGCTATGCCTTTAACGCTAAAACAGTCACTTCTATTAGGGGTAATACTGATATCAAATACGGCGTCTAAATCATTAAATGCCTCTTTTAAAGGGGTCCCAGCATTTAACGTTGTATTGAGTTCTAAAATACCATTTGATTCTTCCCCCAAATCAAGTTCCTTTGCTGAGCAAATCATCCCTTGACTTTCAATGCCTCTAATTTTTCCTTTTTTTAAAGCTTCTCCAGAGGATGGAATTAAACAACCAATGCGCGCAAAAGCAATTTTTAATCCTTTCCTGATATTGGGCGCTCCGCAAATAACTTGAAGAAGCGTTCCTGATCCATCGTTAATTTGACAAAGCGAAAGTCGATCTGCATCTGGATGTCTAGAGCATTCAACAACATCTGCAATAACAAATCCCTCAAGCTTTTTGGAGGGATCTATTACTTCTTCCACTTCAAGCCCAATATCGATCAGCGCTTGTTCTATTTCTTCAACAGTTTTTGTTGTTCTTAAATGTTCTTTGAGCCAGGAAAAAGTAAATTTCATATAAAAAAATGATCTATTAGATTTTGTCAACCCACTCTACCATAATTTATGTATGGAAACAACTTTATGAGATGCCGAGAGAATAACTCTCAAAAAAATTGTATGATTCTTTTAGGAAAATCGGTATTTATCATCAAAATCAATTTATTCATTAACTTTTATATTTTTAAAAATAAAAAATATTTTTTAATATAAAAGTTCTGTTAAATATGAAATTTATATTAAATTTTAGTAAAATTTTATGGGAGTTTTTTGTCATTTGACATTATTAATAGTTTGTGTAAATTTATATCCATGAAAATGACACATAGCTGTCATCTGTATTTGGAATATTAATGGAGGATAAAATAAATGACAACATGGACACACAGTGACATTGAAAGTTTAACAATTTTTTACACAACGGGCTTATCTATAAAAGAAATTGCTAAAAAAATGGGAAGGTCGCCAACAGCATTGCATAAAGCAATTTCGCGTTTTAAGCTTCACCCCATAAGAGGGCCCTATTTTAAAAAAGATTCATCCTCTGGAAATGTTGCAGAAAATGGCTTGCCAATTGTTCCCAAAAATCAAAGATCTCACCCTTCTTATTTAAAAGAGCTTTTTCAAAAATATTTTAATGAAGAGTGGGTTTCATTTGAAGAAGTGTTAGCGTATTTAAAAGAAAAGCAGGTCGTTATTGATAAAATAAACAATACAAATGATTTACATGAACAAATGTATGCTTTTAAAAATAAAATTTTTGTAGCATCTCAAGTTCTTCTTATTGCCAATAAACTTCGCGTAGAAGAAAAGAAAACGCCCTTTAAAGTTGAATCTATGAGTTGGTGAGGTTTATTTTTATGACAGTATTATTAGATGAAAATTTTTCAATAACAGATTCAATAACCGCTAAAGTTTATGGGAAGTTAAGGTATAATTTCTTGCGGTCTAAAGCCATTTCAGATGGACTAAAACATTCAAACATAGAGCGCCTCTATCAGGTTAAAGGAATGTCCTTAGACACTATGGCTTTTCCTGAATTAGAAATGTTCTGGAAAAAAATGGAACACTACTTTAAAGCAGACGAATTACCTATTCTTAAAATTTTAGATATTATAACGGGTTTTCATTACCCAAAGATTGAGGTTAACCCAAAAATTGTAAAACGTGCTTTGAAAAAATTTAGAACGATTTTAAAACACGTTGATGTGAATAATCTTTTAGAAAAAAAATCTATTTTGTAATATGAGGGTTCTTATGAGGGATTAAACTGTTTTTCAACAACTTATTATTGTTTATCATTAAAAAATGATTGACATTTGATTTTTTTCTTATTAGAGTGTGTTTTACAAAACTTAATATATGGAAAGATTAATCATGGAACGCATTCAAAAATATAGTCAGTATTTGTCATACACTTTTTTAGCTGCCTTAATTTTAACGCCTGTAAAATGGATTATTTTATGGGCAAATATTAATAACGAAGGCTTTAATAACCTTTATAATTTTAAAAGTTTAATAGAAATTCAAATTGCACCATGTGCAAAGGTTACAACGATTGCATGGAATAGTATTCAAAAAGTAATGGGCTTTGGGTCAAGCTTCTTTTATGAATTAATGTTTTGGATGGGAATTTTTTATCTTTATAAAATTTTTAAAAATTACCAAAAGGCAGAAATTTTCACCCTTCAAAACGGTCAATATTATATTAATATTGGTATTTGTTTTTTGTTACAAGGAATGGTTTTTAGAACACTTAGTGACATGTTCTTAAATTTAGCAGCGTCTCTTTCTAATCCACCAGGCCAAAGAATGATAGTTGTAGGCATTAGCAATACAAACGCTAATGATATTATATTAGGCGCTATAATCATCGTAATTGCTTGGGTTATGAAGGAAGCTGCATCCTTAAAAGAAGAACAAAGTTTAACGGTATAAGATGATGGCAATTATTGTAAATTTAGATGTTATGCTTGCGAAACGAAAAATAAAATTGCAAGATCTTGCTGACCATGTTGGTATCACAATTCAAAACTTATCCATTTTAAAAACAGGAAAAGCAAAAGCGATTCGTTTTTCAACGTTGGAAAGTATTTGTGCATATTTAAAATGCCAACCTGGCGATATATTAGAATTTATTGATGATGAATTTGATTTAAATACGTAGACTTAAAAAAAACAAAAACAATTTTATATTTATTGATCAAGGAGAATATGATGATCAGAAAAATTATACTTAACGGACTTGCTGTATGCTCATTCTTAAAAGCATCTGACGATATGATGATGGGTGGAGGACAAAGAAATCCACTAGCAAATTTAGACTATACAGTTGCCTTTAACTTTAGCAAAATTTATAAAAAATATGCAGGCACACTCATGCATATGGGCCTTAATGAAAATATAGATCTTAAAATAGAAGAAGCACATACTGAAGGAACATATTCTATTCTTATGGAAGAGAGACAGTTTGAAAAATGCCAAGCTGAATGTTTAAAACAACTTAATTTTATTCGTCGATACACATTATTAGGGCCAGCAGGTCAAGGGGCCCTCATGCTTGCATTGTTGAGTGGTGGATCTTTTGCAACAATTGAACTTACAGGTAGTGGATCTTTTGGTGGAAGCTTTGCTGTTTTTAATACTGTTTTTTCGTCAATTTTTATTTTGCCAAGAATGCTACCATCCTTATTTTATGCATGTAAGCAACCCATTAGTGTTTTAGATGAAAGGGAGCGTGAATTTGCCAAAAATCAATGTTTTATTCCCAACACATTATGGCCAAAAATTATTGAAACATTTATTAAAGCTCGCCAAAAGCAAGTTTTGGATGCTGAATTAAATTTTTTAGACTTTGCTTTAAACTTGCAAACATTAAAACCAAAACCACAATATACAATTTCTGCAACAATAGAAGATGCTCTTTATAATCGTCTTTTAGAATTTTTTAGAAAATACGATGGTGTTAATGACTGTTCTTTAGAAGGGATTGTTTTACCCATTCTTACAAATATTAACAATTTTATTAATGCCTTAAGGCAAGGGACAGGATATATTCGCCCCCTTTTTCTTGTTGGTAAAGGCGGCATTGGTAAAACGGAGTTTGCTAAAGTTATTTATAAAGAAATAACCAAGCACATAGAAGTAGTTCAGTTTTATAATGAAATTATTACGTCTCCTATTTGCTTAGAAGGATCAAACGATGTTCCTGGATTATTTCTACGGATTCTTCAAAAAATGTGTACAGCTAATGCGTTAGGCAGTATTGTTATGCTGGACGAAGCATCTTGGCTTAATGAAGAACCTTACATTGATTCTGTTAAAAGAACTTTTAATGGGGCATTTTCTAAAGTAAATACAACAATGTTTGGAAGTGGTGAAACAGGGCAGGGAATAGACTTTGATATGCCCCCTATGCTTGTGATTGTTGCTGCCAATAAAGATATTGAAGATCAAGCATTAAAAAGTCGGTTTGTCTCTATTAACTTTCCAAACCCGAAAAAGGAATCCTTAATTGAGCATGGGAAAAGCTTGCTTAATAGTGTAACAGAGGAAGAACTTAAGGTTTTATTGAAATGTGAATCTTTTAGAGATGTTGAAAGTGTTGTTGACGTTATAAAAACAAGACGATGCTTTATAAAAAATTAAAATAGAAAAACCATATTCTATATGATTATTCTTTCATACTCATAAAACTAAAATATGGTTTTTTTTTGAATGATACATTAGAATAGTGAAAAGTTATTCAAAAATTTAATGGTTTTTTATGCACGCTTATCGATCTCACACTTGCAATGATTTAAACGCTTCCCATATTGGTGACTCTATCCGACTATCAGGATGGGTGCATCGCGTTCGCGATCATGGGGAATTGATTTTTATTGATCTTCGTGATCACTATGGTTTAACGCAATGTGTTATTGAATCGAACAATGCAGCCTTTCATTTAGCAGAACACTTAAAGAATGAAAGCGTTATAACAATTGATGGAACCGTTGTAAAACGAGAAGAAAGTGCGATTAACCAAAAACTTGAGACCGGTGACATTGAAATACAAATTAAAAATCTTATTATTCAGTCTGAAGCCTGTGTTTTACCGATTCAAGTGAATATGGATACTGATTTTCCAGAAGATACAAGACTTCGTTACCGCTTTTTAGATTTAAGACGGGAAAAACTGCATAAAAATATTGTTTTAAGATCTAAAATTATATCCTCCCTTCGTCAACGAATGATTGATCAAGGTTTTATGGAATACCAAACACCAATCTTAACCTCATCTTCTCCTGAAGGGGCAAGGGACTTTTTAGTACCGTCTAGAATGCATCCAGGGCATTTTTACGCCCTTCCACAAGCGCCCCAACAATTTAAACAGTTGTTGATGGTTGCAGGATTTGACCGTTATTTTCAAATAGCGCCTTGTTTTAGAGATGAAGATGCAAGGGCCGATCGTTCGCCTGGGGAATTTTATCAGCTTGACTTTGAAATGTCGTTTGTAACGCAAGAAGATGTTTTTAATGCGATTGAACCTGTTTTAACAGGTGTGTTTGATGAGTTTGCAAATGGGCGTGTTGTTTCACCCTATCCTTATCCAAGAATTACATACCATGATGCAATGCTAAAATACGGGTGCGATAAGCCAGACCTTAGAAACCCCATCATTATTTCGGATGTAACAGAAGTTTTTAAAGAGTCTGATTTTTCAATCTTTGCAAAGAATATTGAAAAAGGTTCTATTGTTCGTGCAATTCCAGCCCCTAAAGCTTCCAAAGAACCCAGAAGCTTTTTTGATAAGCTCAATGGTTGGGCCCAAGAACAAGGCATGGCAGGGCTTGGCTACATTGTGTTTGACAATAATGAAGCAAAGGGCCCGATTGCTAAATTCTTAAATGAAGACCGTTTAAATAAGCTTAGAGAACTAAGTGGTGTAAAGGATGGAGACGCTGTTTTCTTTGTGTGTGCAAAGCCTGCTCAGTGTATTCAATATGCAGGATTATCCCGTACAAAAGTTGCAGAAATTTTAAATTTAATTGACCAAAACATTTTTAAATTCTGCTGGGTTGTTGATTTCCCGATGTATGAACAAGATGAAGAAACCGGCAAAATTGATTTTTCACACAATCCATTTTCAATGCCACAAGGCGGATTAGAAGCATTAACGTCTAAAAATCCGCTTGATATTTTGGCCTTTCAATACGACATTGTTTGTAATGGTATAGAGCTTTCCAGTGGCGCTATTCGTAACCACCTTCCAGAAGTTATGTATAAAGCGTTTGAAATTGCAGGCTACACTAAGGAACAATTGGAAGACAAATTTAGCGGTATGCTCAATGCCTTTAAATATGGAGCCCCCCCCCATGGTGGGTGCGCACCTGGTGTTGACCGTATCGTTATGCTGCTTGCAGATGAACCAAATTTACGTGAAGTTATTGCTTTTCCGTTTAACCAACAAGCACAGGATCTTTTAATGAATGCACCATCAAACGTTGATGAAGCGCGCTTAAAAGAGCTTCATATTAAGCTTAATTTACCCCTTAATCTTAAGCAAAATGGATAAAGTAGAAATATAATGAAGCAAGGTCAGATATCGACCTTGCCTCTCTATGTCTATATAATTTAGGTCTTTAGAATCAAAATTAACTTTTAATTGAAGGCAATAAGCTTATCTGTTTCTTCATCTTCTAATCTTTTTAAAAGCTTATAGACATAAGAAAATAAAAGCGCATTTCTTTCAAGAATATAGGTGTCATTTAAGGTAAAACTGTCATCAATATATTTTGAAATTTGATCTAATCTATCTTCTAATTCTTTTATAAATTGAACTCTATCAGCGTTTAAAGATTGTTCTTGAAGTTCAAAAACTGTCATGAGTAAATCTTTAAAGTGTGGCATATTTGAAAGATTTTCAAGTGAGGATGTTCCATTTAACATTAATATTTCTTCGATGCAAAAAATTGGATTTTTTAAATCATTGTACGCTTTTGTAATTTTAGAAGATAAAGCTAATGCAGCGTTGCTATGAAAAGGATCAGTATTGGTATCAGGATGAATTTGTTTTTGAAGTTTATAATACATCTGATCGAGTTGTTCAACATTTATAAAAACTGCTGGTTTGATATTAAAAAAAACAAAAGGATTATCCATAAAATTTAAATGATTAAAGGTTTAATACTCTCAATCTAATTGATTTTACAAAAATAATAAATGTGAAAAATTCCCAAACCATTAATGTTATAATACGATTTTTTAATGGACAAGTGTACCAATTCTTGAATAACGAATGGTCCATGGCCATTCCCAAACGGCCCACCAACGGGCACCTTCAATAGACATCCACCGAAGAACAATTTTTCCAATTAAGTTTTTGCCCGGAATAAAGCCTAAAATTTGCTCACACCTACTATCTGCAGAATCATCTCTGTTATCACCCATTCCAAAGAAATGATCCTCTGGCACCACAAGTTCTTCCGTTTCATCAAAGGTATGTCCGCCAAAGCTTTCCTTATAAATAGGGTGTTTAACACCATTAGGAAGTGTTTCAATATATTCTTCAACAATCAGTGTTTTTCCTCTAGAATTGGTGTGGGGAATTTTTTTAACAAATTCTAGAGCAAGTTCTTTGCCATTGATGTTGAGCTTTCCACCTTTCATTTGAACGCGATCGCCTGCTTTTGCAACACAGCGTTTTGTATAATCTTTACCTTCATCTTTTGGATTATTAAAACAAATAACGTCTCCTACTTCTGGATCTTTTGCAAATATGCGCCCCTCAAACGGAATCATTTGAAGCGGAAAAGAGTGTTTTGTATAGCCATAAGCGGTTTTGTTAACAAAGACAAAATCACCAATCAAAATGGTTGGAATCATTGATCCTGTTGGAATAATAAAGGGTTGAATAAGAAAGGATCTTATAATCATTGCAACAACAAATGCCCAAGCCAGTTCAATAAAAAAACGCGCTGTTTTTTGTTCTTCATGAATAAAGTCACACTGGCCTTTTAAAATAAAACGCCACATCAACCGTTTTTTTTCTTTTTTTTCATCTTTTTGCATCATAATCTTTTTTTCTTTCTATCCATTCTAAAATCTGCACATTGAATAACCTCTAAAAAATGATCCAACATCTTTTAAATAAAACGGTATGCATTACTTTAGTAAAAATGTAAATATACCAATTATTGTATTCTGATTTTAAAACGAAATCAATAAACTGTATGCATCTGGAATTTATTTTTAAGAGATGTCAGAAAAAAACAAGATAAAATTATGGTTGTTTAACTTTTTATTAACGAGTCTCATGATATTATTTTTATATTAATATAATTTTTATTGAGGTTTTTATATGGGAATAAATGATAGCACACAAATTTTAAACATCGATGAAGCCATTAAAGCACATTCGGATTGGAAAATTAAACTACAACGTTTTTTAAAAAATCCAGATGGATCAATTGATTCAACAACTGTTGCAAAGGATAATGTTTGCCCCCTTGGAAAATGGATGCATTTTGGAAACGATTCTAATTTTAAAAAGTTTACAGAATTCAATGAGCTTATAATTGAACATAAGCGGTTTCATCTGGCTGCTGCAGAAATTATTAACAGAAAAAACAGAGGCGAAGATGTTACAGAATCGATTGCACTTGGTGGTAATTCTGAGTTTTCTAAGGCTTCACAAAATGTTATTGGTCTTTTAATGAAACTTAAAAGACATATGAATAGTGGTTCTTAATTTTCACTTTCGATGGAGGGAGAAGGTGCTTAGAGATCTTTATTGCAGTCAATTGCAACATCAAATGTAACTTCGCCTTCAATTTTTTTAATATTTAAAGCCCCTAAAATGGATACATTAAGTTTTTGCTTTACGGAATCAAAATCTATAACAGAAACAGTTATATTTTTAAGACGTGGTTCAAAGCGATCAATTGAATTCTTAATAAAAGAAGCTATCTTTGGCCAATCTTGCGAATTTGTTGCATCATATGCGCTAAAATCTGGAAGCCCATAAAAAGAGGGGCCTCCATAGGTCGATTCTTCTGATGATGAATCTTCTTTAAGTGTTTTAGCACGTGTATTTAAAAGTCTTAAAAGTTCAACCTGAATGGATTCCTTTATTTTATCGAATGATAAAAACATTGACGTACTTGATTCATCAAAATCATTTAATTGGTCATCAATAAGGCGATCAAACAACAAAGGTTTTGCGCCTAAAAAACTTTTAGGTTCTTTTAAAAGATTATTTTTAGCCATTGATTAAAACCTTTTATTTTCGTTTTGAAAAATCAATTGTAATAACATTTGAATCCAAAGTTTCTGGCTTTTCGACTTTGTCTATTGATTTTGGCTCTGTCGATAGAGACAGTTCATTAACATACGTTTCATCTGGATAAACAGGGTTAAATTGCAATCCAAACTTAACGGATGGATCTACAAAACTTATAATAGAATCAAAAGGAATAACGATTCTTTCATGAATTTCATCAAAACAAAGTGTTATACTAAAGCCTGTATCATCCACAACAAGATCCCAATATTCATGTTGAAGAACAATTGTCATATCTTCTGGATATTCGTCATGTAGATAATCTGGAAGTTGTACCAATGGGTGGGGGGTTGCAAAGCAAATATAAAAGTGATGATCCTTTGGAAGCCCATTAATAGCAACTTCTTTTAAAATGTTTTTAACAACATCTCTCAACGCGCTGTGCACTAAACTTTCATAATCGATCTCATTATTGTCAAAGTTGTAGTTCATATCATCTCTTCCTTACAAATATAAAGTGGGGGCATTCTGTTGCCCGGTTGCCCCCTTACCGCGATCGGCTTTATTACAAAGCGGCAAGATGCCTATTTGTAATTAAGCAGCAACTTTAGTAGCAACTGTGCGACGAACGCGACGATTGCTATTAGCTACTCTACGACCAGAAGCGCGATTTGTGTTTGCACTTATTTTTTTTAGTCCGCTAACGGTGGTACCATGCCGGGTAAAACATTCCTCTTTATTACGTACGTCGATCCTATTTCGTCCCCATAAAATGGTGGAGACGCCGGGTACCGCCCCCGGGTCCGCTCCGCTTATTTCAAAAATGGTTTATTACCATAGATAACAAGTATCTCTTTTAATATAAGTGTATTTAAAAAAAAATTCAATTTTTTTAAAGTGATGTGACATGTTTTTATTTTAATGATACAAATAATTCTGCTAAGCTTTCAGTGTGCACAATAGAAATTGGTTTTATGATCGATCCATTCATTATAATGTTGTTATTTTTTTTACTTGTTTCGTTAGGAACAGTTGTTTTTTTGATCTTTAAAAATAATCAACTTAAAAATGAACTTTATCAAAAGAGAATGGATCAAGCCTTGCTGTTGCAAAAGGTTCAGTTTTTTGAAATAAAAGAAAATGAGCATAAGGACAAAGAAAAAACATTGGACAATAAGCTTAAAACACTCTTTGATACAGCAGCTAATGAATCTTTAATAAAAAATCAATCTGTTTTTTTGCAAATGGCAAAAACAACCTTTGATAATGTTTACACCCAACAAAAAAAAGATTTAGAAATAAAAGAAGAGGCTTTGAAAAATTTATTTGATCCTATGAGCAAAGTCCTTTTATCAATGGATGATAAGTTAAAAGACTTGGAAAAAGAAAGACTTGTCGCTTATGTTGACCTTAAAACACAAGTTCAAGGACTTCTTCAAACACAAAAAGATTTAAGGAATGAAACATCAAACCTTATAAAAGCGTTAAGGTCACCTACAACAAGAGGCCAATGGGGAGAGTTACAACTCAAACGCGTTGTAGAACTTGCTGGCATGATTGAACGGTGTGATTTTGTTCAACAAGAATCAACAGATGATAATCGTTTAAGGCCAGATATGATTATTCATCTTCCGGGGAAAAAAAATGTTATTGTTGATGCAAAAACACCGCTTTCTTCTTATCTTAAATCTATTGATAGTCAAAATGAGGAAGAAAGAGCACGCTATTTGAATGAGCATGCTTTTCATGTAAAATCCCATATTAAACTGTTAAGTCAAAAAAGCTATTGGGAACAATTCGATAATAGCCCTGAATTTGTTGTAATGTTTATTCCAAGTGAATCCCTTTTTAGTGCCGCTTTAGAAAAAGATCCGCAGCTGATAGAATATGGAGCCAACGAACGCGTTATTATTGCAACGCCTACAACGTTAATTGCCCTTCTTCGAGCAATCGCCTATGGATGGCGCCAAGAAAACATTCATGATAGCATTCAAACGATTGTTGATTTAGGCCAAGAGTTCTATAAACGCTTTAACATCTTTGGTAATTATTTTTCAAAATTAGGACGCCATATTAACCAAAGTGTTGACATGTATAATCAAACACTTAGCAGTGTTGAAAACAGATTACTTCCAATTGTTCGCCGTTTTCAAGATGTAAAATCTTTAAAAACAGATCAAGAAATCGCAAACCTTTCAAAAATAGAAACCACTTCTAAGTCTCCTTATGCAATGGAGTTTTCAAATATAGAAGAAGGAAACAATGATGAAAAAAATATCAAAAATTAAGGAGTTGTTAAGAATTGGTTTGTTATTCTAAAAATAC
Organism: Pseudomonadota bacterium; assembly: GCA_018061565.1. Lineage (GTDB taxonomy): Bacteria > Pseudomonadota > Alphaproteobacteria > Paracaedibacterales > UBA11393 > JAGOTX01. Next base: position 82 of record JAGOTX010000005.1, on the reverse strand, counting down.
TGAAGGACCCTCAATCGGAGGGGAGGGATTAGTCGCGATCTCTCGACCGCAGCCATACTGCTACAAAGGTAGTGGAACAATG
>JAGOTX010000004.1 GCA_018061565.1 Pseudomonadota bacterium | reverse complement strand
CCATAGAGTGATTCAGCAACTTGTTCGTCTTGCGCAGTACCTAAAGTAATCGCAACCAATGCTTGTGTTTCACCACGCGTAAATAAAGCACTGCCATGTGTTCTTGTTAAAATACCAGTTTCTGCAAGAATTGGGCGAATGTCTTTTAAGCCTCTTCCGTCAATTCTAGACTTTTTGATTAAAATATCTTGTCTTAAAATATCTGCTCCAAGTGATTTAATGGCTTGATCTAAGAGATGTAAATTTAAATCAGCATCATTCGCTGTCATTTCTGCAATACATTTTTCTTTTGCAGTCTTTAATGCTTGAACACGGTCTTGCTTAGATTTAAGAGCATAAGCGCTTCTAAAATCATCCCCAATGATTTTTTTTGCTTTTTCTTTTAAAGCGGATTTTTCATCACTTTGTGTTTTAACTTCCCATATTGGTTTATTAACACGTTCTTTTAAACGGTTAATCATTGAAATTATGGGTTGGAATTCTTTATGACCAAATTCAACAGCACCCAGCATAATTTCTTCGCTAAGTTCTTTTGCTTCAGATTCAACCATAAGAACGCCAGAATCTGTTCCAGCAACAATAAGGTCTAAACTTGAAGACGCTAAATCAGAATTAATAGGGTTTAAAACATAGTTTCCATTTTTATATGCTACACGAGCAGCAGCAATAGGGCCTAAAAAGGGAATACCAGAGATTGAAAGAGCAGCAGATGCACCAATTATGGACGCAACAGCAAGATCAGACTCACCATCGGATGAAACAACCGTACAAACAACTTGCACTTCGTTATAAAATCCTTCAGGAAAAAGGGGGCGAATGGGGCGATCAATTAAACGGGAGGTTAAAACCTCACTGTCGGATGGTTTTGTTTCTCTTTTAATATATCCACCTGGAATTTTACCCGCTGCATACATTTTTTCTAAATAGTGAACGGAAAGCGGGAAAAAATCTGCACCTTCTTGTTGTTCTTTAGCGCCAACAACGGTACAAAGAATTTGGCTTTGTCCATAGGTTACCATAACAGAACCATCTGCTTGTCGCGCAATTTTGCCCGTTTCAAGGCGAAGGGAGCGACCACCCCACATCATTTCTTCAGTATGTATTTGAAACATGTAATTTCTTTCTTTAAGTAAAAAAATAAGGGGCTAAACTAGCCCCTTTCATTGAATCATTTTTTAATGGTGTTGTAAATAAAAACACATTTTAAAAAAATCATTAATAAACCTTATCTAAAATTAGCGACGGATATTCAAACGCTTAATAAGTGTTTGATAGCGTGGTTCGCTTTTTGATTTTAAGTAATCGAGTAAACGACGGCGTTGACCAACAAGCATTAAAAGCCCACGACGGGAGTGGAAATCTTTTTTGTGCATATTCATGTGGTCAGATAAATTCTTAATGCGCTCTGAAATAATTGCGACTTGAACTTCTGGAGAACCTGTATCTGTTGCATTCGTAGCAAATTCTTTTACAAGCTCTAACTTTCTTTCTTTTGTAATCGACATCTCTTTTTCCTTAAATTTAAAGGGTTAATTTATATGTCTTTCAAACAATCTTTCCGGGATGTCGCCCAGTTACAAGATTTAAAAAGACTTAGTCATTCTAGTTTAAAAATTAATGAATTGCAACTGAAATAAGAATTGGGGGTTCCCCTTAAAAATCTATAAAATTTTATAGATTTTCATTATCTGAAAATTTAAAAAATTCAATCAGTTTTAAAAGGTTTTGACATTGTTCATTCAGTTGTACAATGTTAACCATATTCCGTTGAACAATAGCGGCATTTCTTTGGGTCATTTCATCCATTGAAACAACCGCAATGTTAATTTGTTCAACACCTGATGCTTGTTCAATAGAGGCAACGCTTATTTCATCAACCACTTTAGAAACTGTATCTGTTGAATGGACAATTTCATCTAACGATTTTCCTGCATCAATCACAAGGTTTACACCATCTAAAATCTGTTCATTGGTACTTAAAATTAAGGTTTTAATTTCTTTTGACGCTATAGAAGATCTTTGCGCAAGGTGTCTTACCTCTTCTGCAACAACAGCAAAACCTTGGCCAAATTCACCAGCTCTTGCCGCTTCAACAGCTGCATTAAGTGCTAAAAGATTGGTTTGAAAAGCAATTTCATCAATCACCAAAATAATATCGCCAATTTTTTCAGAAGATTGTTCAATTGTATGCATCGCATTAACGGCAGAATCAACAATTGCCCCCCCTTTTGATGCAACCATCTTAGAGGTTTTAGCAAAGCCTGTTGCATTTTTTGCATTTTGTGCGTTGTTTCGAACCGTTGCAGCAATTTCTTCCATTGTTGCAGCAGTTTCTTCAATCGCAGAGGCTTGTTCTTCTGTTCTGGTTGCAAGATCATTGCTGGTATTTGAAATTTCATTAACAGAATTAACAATAACATCCGTCATTTTTGTTATACCATTAACAATCTCAAAAAGGGTTGATGCCATTTGATTGGTATCATCTTTTATTCTACCAAAAATCCCTTGAAAGTTTGCATTAACACGTGCGTTAAGGTCCCCTTTAGCAAGAGATGTCATAACTGTTGCGATCATATTAATAGCACTATTTGTTATATCTAAAAATTCGTTAAGATTATTTGAAAGCATTAACATGAAACCTTCCTTACCATCACTTGTAAGGCGCTCTGTTAAGTCACCTTTAAGGGCGTAGTTTATGATGCGCTCAACTTCACTTTCAACTTCTGATTCTTTTGTATAATCAATCCATTCAAACAAAACAGATGTTTGTGTTCCCGACAAGTCATAAATTGGAATAGCATTAATAACAAGGGTATAGCCAACGCCCCCTATTCTCATTGTTTGATCGACTTTTACCGTTGTGGATTTTATTCCCATAATATTTTCTAAAATCTTAACATGTTCGTTAATAATTTTATCGGGGTTAAGATTTTCTTCTATTTTTCGCATCCCATTAATGTGTCTTTTTAATAGATTTGAAAATGCAGTATTGGCATAAAAAATCTTTTCATCCATATTGATTAAAAAAATGGGTGATTGAATCTTTTCGAGCCCTTCTAAAAGGCTGTAATGGTTTTTATAAGCCGTAACCATTAGTTTTAGAGATTGAAAAAGCTCACTCAATTCATCTTTGGTTTTAATATTTAAAATTTCGCGATCAAATATTCCTTTCGATAAATCTTTAAGAAGCGATGACGCATATTTTAAAGGCATTGAAACCGAGGTATGAAAATAAAGGCCAAGAGCAATTGTAAAAATTACAGAAAATAAAAAGAATATTGACATCCAATAAATATCATTTTGATTTCTTGAAACTCTATCAAAGAGAGAAGTTTGCGCTGCTTTTGAAATATTTTCATTTAAAGAGATAAAAGTTTTTTGAACATTTTTTGCCAAAACATTAAGTTGTGACAAATCAAAAGTAAAAGCTTCTGATTGTCCATTTTTTACTGACAATAAATCGTAAAAAGCGATGTGTGCAAGTTTAAAGGCTTCATATGCTTGAACAATAGATATTCTTTCATCTGAATTAATTTTAAGATCAATATAATTGTTAATAAGAAACATAAATCTTTGAATTTTTTCATTAAAAACTTCAAAGTTAGTAAGTAACTTTTCTAACTCCCTTTGTGATGGTTTTTCGTTGTTCTTGTTTAAAATCTCTATTATTTCTAACAGTTGATTGACATATAAAATACCATCAATGCTTTCTAAATAAGATTGAGACAACATATAAACATCCGCATCTGGATCAAAAATAAGACCTGACGTTACATTCATATCTTTAAAAAGCATAAGAACTTGCTCTGATAAAATTTTTAAAAATTGATTTTTATCATTATTTTGTGAATTGGTTGATTCTTGTGCTTTTATTTTAGCAATGTATTCTTCTTGTTTTTGTGTTTGATTCTCATTTTGTAGCTTTCCATATGCTCTATCAATCGACTCTAAAAATTTCTTAAAGTCTTCTTTTGAAGTACCTTGAATATATTTTTCTTCATATTCTAGGGCTGATGGAAAAATACTTTGCATCATTTCTAACCCATTTGATTCTTGTTTTGAATAAGAAATCATGTGTATATAACTTTGCAAAGATAGAAATTGAAAAACACTTAAAACAATAACAAGTGATAAAAACGTAAAAAAAACTTTAAGAGATACACTGATCTTCATTAAATTTAACCTTGAAAAATATATTGTTAATGTTAGGGTAGCAAAAAAGTGTTAATTTTTTTTTAATAATGCGCTCTATTTTCAGTGTAAAAAACCTTATACCAAATCCCAAATTAAAATATACAAGGCATGATGAGCGATGTGTATTGGACATACATGAGCAAAGAAGAACGATGTAGAGTTTAATTTGGGACTTGGTATTATTCATGAAGGTATTTTGCAAGCTCTACAGCAACACGTGTTTCTATTTCTTTTAAAATCGATTCTAATCTTTCTGGAAGATTATCCATTTTTTGACTATTAAGTTCTTTTTGAAGCGATAAAAGCGTTTCCTTTGAGACATCACTTGTCAAAAGCTCAATTTTTAATTGGTTTAATTGGTCTAAAAGCGATTTTCCACGCTTCAAAGAACGTTTTTTTTTGTCTTCTAAAATTTCATCTGAATAAAAAACAGAAGCGACAGTTTGAATAAAAGTTGTTGCACCTGTTGGTGCAGCTGATTTTTTCGTTTCTGTTTTTAAAGACTTAAAAGATTCTTCTGCCTTTGATTTTTGTTGGTTTTTTAATGGGCGAATAAAAGGGCTGGAAGCACTATTGACTGATTTAATATCCACAAATGTTCATTAACTCCAAAGTTTATAGCCTTACTGTAGCATTCAATAAAAAAATCTGCAAATGCTACACAATCATTTAGATTTAATTATCTATGATTTTTAGCGATCAAAAATAATAATTCTTTTGATACGTCTATTTACTCTTTTTTAACATATTTTTGCTACTTTATAGGAAGGAGCATAGTGTAATTTGACTAAAGTTCACCAGCCCCTTCTCAAATATCAAAAGGTGTTAAGTAAGACCAATCCATCTCATCTAACCCTTTTTGCAAAATAGAATACGATCCAAAAACAGATAAATCTTCTATCAAATTAACATTTGCTAAAACAAGACGATTCTCAAAAGAAAAATTACCGCAATCCTCACCTAACATAAAAACATTCTTAAAGTCTTTAAAAACATTATTAATGCCTATTTTAGAAGGCATAAAATGCCATAAATCCACCTTTTCACCATTCATAATAATTGTTTTAAGATCTGTTGCTTGCAGTAAAAATGAATCAGGATACATCCTTTTTAGCATTGTTAATTCATGATTATTTTTTAAATAATAAATTTGCCCAACACCTGCACTTTTAAAAGCAGAAAACGGATTATTCATTGAAAAGTTAACAATTTTATTATTTTTACCTTTTGTGTTCATCGAAAGCGCAAAAGTTTTATCAGAAATAGGGTGGCAGACACTTTTGAGCGTTTTTAAAAGCAGTTTGATAACACTTAAATTTTGAACAGATTTTGAGATTTTAAAATCGCAAATATACCACGCCTTTTCACATTTTAAAGCAGTTGGAATACTTTGCAAAACGGCAACCACAACCCCTAAAATAGTCTGAAGTTCATCAACAACAAGAATAAAAATAGGGTCATCACAATTAAACCGAAGTGTCTTAAAAAATTGATTATAATTTTTTCCATGAGAAAGCTCAAACACACCATCCTCTGAAGGGTAAACAAATTCCTTTTCAAAATCAGATAATTTTTCTAAAAAGGGTAAAACCTTTTCCCCCTTTAGAATATGCACTAACATGGAATACCTTCAGCCCTTGAATGGGGAATCGAAACATCCCTCAAACTTCGACGCTCCCTATTGGTATAGAGTTGCTGATACAGCATATAAAAAAGTGTAGCACCAAACCAAAGGCCTTGTTCAATGTAATATTGGTGTTCTTTATTTTCTGCATAGGCTTTTTCAACAATTTTAAAAAAATCATCTGCATGACGAATATCTAAAACCTCATGGGTGTTATAATGAAGAATGGTCTTTTCATCCATCCACCCTCTTTTAAGAATCCCTTTTCCAATTTTAGAAGATATATCACTAAACATATATTCAATCATACCCATAGCACCAATACCTGTCATATAATCATCTAAGGTACAAACCGCTGTTATGGCTGAATTAAAAATTCTAACTTCAGGCCAAAGGGATCTTTTATAAACATCATCAAATGTCACATTTGCGAGTCGATTTAAAAAATCCAAAAATGTTTTGGTATGGGCTTTTTCTAAATTGCCCTCTCCATGTTCTTCCCAAACATTGCGTATGATTTCAAGGCGCATAGACGCTGTTGGAATTTTAGCAGCCAACATTGCCATCGGGCGAGAAAAAAAGTCGACAGCATAAAAAAATTGAATTTGAGTTTCAACAAAATCTTCTAATGTGAGTGTTCCATCATGTAAACTTTGAAGATATGGATTTTCTAAAAAGTCTAAATCTTTTAAAATTTCCTTTACTTTCTCTTTCATCTTAACGGTCCTTTCTATAGTAAGATATTTTATTGTAAAACAAGCTTCGATCATTCTTTGAATCAACATCATAACGTGTAAAAGATGCATCAAAGGTGTAAACCTTGTCATTATTAAGCTGCCTTAAAAGAATAGAAGCACCTTGTTTTAAATGGGTTTGAACAAACGTTAAAAGAGTTGTTGAATCTTCTGGTGTCATCCAATCAAAAATATTTGAAAAACTAATAAAATCATAATCAGCGTAATTTTTAAAATTTTGTGCATTAGTTAAATACAGTTCATCAATTTTAAACGTTTTTTGTGAGATTAAATACAAAGGTAATGCATGTTCTAAATAGTGTCCAAACAAAATGTGGTGTAAAAAATAGTTAGTTGCTCTATCATCCCTTAAAAGGCCCGCTTCAAAAACATTTTTAAAATAGAGCGGATACGACCCTTTGGGTGCATGTTGAATCGCACTTTCTGTAAACATGGTAACAAGCAATGCATCTGAAAAGAAAAGCTTAAAGGATGTTTTCCAATAAGGATTATTCACAATAAAATCAATGTTTTGATTGTTTAAAACAACATCCATCAAATCATCTTTTGTTGCAACGAATTCATTTATAAATCCTCTCCACATAGAAAAGAGGGATTCAAAATTACCACAAGCATTCAAATGTAAGGGATTATCTGTTTGAACATTAAATATATCAAACCCAACATTACTATTTAAAGCTACTTCCTTTTTCTTAATTAAGTCTAACTGCGCAGGGTTGCCATCCATAAGTGCAATTTTTAAATCATCAAAAACAGATTTTAAATGAAAAGCCGTGCACCCTCCAGAACCAATAAGTAAAACTTTTTGATAACCGTATAAAGAAATAATTTTTTCTTCCACACAAGGGTCTTCTCTTACAACAGCAAATTGAATAGGGTTATTGATCATTTTTCTTATACCTTTTTGATAAATAAACAATATTCCTTAAATAATCAGGATCGGTATAGCGTGTAAAAAATAATCCCCTTTTATAGAGGGTATAAAGTGCAAAAAACCATGTTATAAAAAGTAAAACACCAAAAAGTTGAAAAAACCAAAGATCCGTCGCATTAAAAGAAATAAAGGGTAAAAATAAAAAACCAGGATACATTACCCGAAGAATCCAAAAATCTTCAAATGTTCTCCGTGTCCTATCACCCGTTCCAACAAAATAAGCAAGGTTAATTTGGTCACATATAATCCATGCACTAAAGGCAAACATAATGGTATAAAAACCAAAATACCAATAGATCGCCATAAAAATAACATAATCTATTTTACAAGCATAAGACGTTATAAGCCCAAAAGGCGCCCAATTAATTTTTTTATGAAATATTTTTGAATAAAGGTAGACGGCCGCAAAAATAAAAAATCCCGGTCCCCACCATGAAAATAAAAATAAAGATACCCAATCATTCAATTTATAAGCTTCAATAAAAGCAACCGTATGCATAAAAACCAACGGTAAGCCAGGAAGTTCAGAAATAACAGAGCCATATCCTTTTATTTTTTCTGGGTATTTTTTATTAAGAATAATCCGCACACAAGATAGAATGTAAAATAAAAATATCCATAAAACTAAGTGTGGGGAAACATCTTCTAAAAGTTTATAAACCAAGGGATTAATCATAATTTACAGGCACTTCTTCTATCTATTCTTATACTATTCTACCACAATATAAAATAATTACCTTGAAGATTTTAAAAATTTCACCCTTTTTAAAATTCCCCGTAAAATACTCATCATCATTAAAAGAAGGGACATCCAAAAAAGAAGAATATATTTTTTTTCAAAAACAAATACTTGTAAGGTATCTTCTGTCATTTTTTCTATCACAGCGCCCTTTTGGTGCCAACCATTGAGCTTAAAAGCCATTTCACTTTTTGTTGTTTGAAGGTGAAAAAAGTACTTAAACTCTGGTGATATATGATAGGGGTTCCCTTTTTGATCAATCCAAATCAATGATACTTCATGCACAATATGATTATTATTTTCATACGCTTTAGAATCTAAAACCTCAATTCTATCACCATTTTTAAGGGGCGCAGAACATTTTTCTTTATCGTTTGAAAACGTTATTCTTTCTTCAAAGCTTAAAAACGTTGTTAAAGTGGCAGATACCATCATCAAAATAAAACCAATATGCCCCATCAATAAAGAAGGGGAACGCTTAACACAATAACAAACGTAAAAAGTAATAATTGACGAACATAATCCACATGTTAAAGTCAAAATAATTAAAATAGAAAAATCACTTAAAAAACATAAAAACAATAAAAATATAAATGAACAAAATATTGATTTTAAAAGAATATTAACGCGATTATGCCATGACCACTTTAACGGTACCCACCCCATAAGCAAAAGCCCCATAATACTTAAAGGCCAAACAGAGCGTGCAAAAAAAGGTGGACCAAAGGAAATATCTTTGAAAAATAAGGGGATGATAACAGTCAGTAATAGGGTTAAAAAAATCCCCCACCAGATGATTAAACACGCCATTTCAAAAAATGTAAGCTTACTTTGTTCTTCAACAATGGGCCTTTTTTGGATCATGACAAACAAAGCAGGCAAAATAGTCAACATAAACACAACACCCGCAAAAAGAATAAAATCCAAATTCTGCGCAAAACTGTGAACCGAATTTAAAACACCCGACCGTATTAAAAAGGACCCCAAAAGGGTAATAGGCCAACCAAAGGCAAAATAAAGGTACCCCCCCCCCTCGAAGCGTTTAAATTTAACAATATGAAAACACAACACATAAAACAACAACCCAAAAAGGCTTATAACCTCAACTGGGTCCCAATACCAAAAACCACCCCACCCCAAAACATAATAAGCCCAGTAACACCCTAAACTGATTCCAACCATCAAGGCAAAAAAACCAAGTCTTAAAAGATTCATAATTTTTTTAATATCAAAAGGAGAATCCAACATTTTAAAGAAAATCATTCCCCAAAAAATCTGCCCCATATACAAAATAGGCGGGTGAAAAACCATGCTATGATCCTGCAGTAATGGATTTAAATCCTCTACACTTAAACCAACGTGTGTTGTAAACGGGTGCATGATAAAAATCTGTAACAACACAATCGCCAACATATGAAAGCCAAAGAATATTTGCGCCACTCTTGTTTCTAAAATAAAGCCAGTGAACGATAAAAGCATTGCCCAAAGCAAAAAAGCCCCCTCCCCACTTCCCCAAACAGCAACAATTTTAAAAAGCAATGGCGTCTTTAAATGGGAATGGCTGGCAACAACCTTTAAAGTAAAGTCCGAAACACTAAAACAAAAGGTTAAAAGCAGGTAAGACGCAATCAACCCAAAACTGCTATACTTTAAACAAAAACGCCTTCTTTTTTCATCCACCAGAGAGAGAAAATAGAAGATCGCAATAAAAACAAATAAGAGTTGCCCTAAAAAGGCTTTACTATATGTTAGGATGGGCGCCATTGACCGCTTTCTTTAAGTGATTTTACAACTGATTGTGGCATATATGTTTCATCATGTTTAGCAAAAACATTAACACCTTCAAATATGTTTTTTTCTGCGTTGTAGGAACCTTCAACAACAATCCCCTGCCCTTCTTTAAATAAAGGCGGCAAGGCACCTTTAAAAACAACTTTTAAGCACTGTGTTTCATCCTCAACAATAAAGAAAACCTCATTATTTTCACACTGATAACTTCCTTTTTGAACCATACCGCCAAGCCTTAAAAAGGAATTTTTAGGGTTTTTTAACAATGATGAAGGCGTTACAAAAAAACTCATCTCCTGATAAAAAGCGCTCACACCAATCAACACAACGCCTAAAGTTAATAAAAAAACACCCACAAGACTAAATGCCCGTTTCTTTTGACGCTGACTTAACATTTAAAGACCTTCTGCATTTATTCCAAAAGTTCGTCAATCGCATCTTTTTCAGATGTTGATTTTTTTGACGACGGAATAGGTGACGTTGTTTCAGCTGCTTCTTCCTCTATAATGTCATCAATTGAATCTTTTAATACTTCAGGCTCTTTTGGTGTTTCTTTCCTATCCTCACCCTTTTGAGGTTGTTTTTTACCTTTTGCTTTATCATCCTTTAAAGGTACATTTTTCTTTGTTTCATTAGAAGGTTTAACGGATTTATCAACTTTTGAAATATCCCCAAGTAAAAAGGCTTTAGCAATCTTTAACGGCATATTGGATCCCACAGATTTTCGGTTCATATCTTTATCTTTATCATTACCAACCCAGGCACCGACCACTAAATTCTTAAATTGATTGCTTTCTACTTCATCGTCTCCACCACGAATACCTAAAAAGTAGGCATCTCTGTTACCATTACTCCCTGTTTTTCCAAGCATGGTTTCATCAATGTTACATCCTCTACCTGTTCCTTCTGTCATGACACGTCTTAACATTTGTCGCATATAATTTAAGTTTTCTACAGATACAACGCGGTGGTCTTTTTCAGATTTATGAGCGTAAAGAATTGTCCCTTGTTTATCGCGAATTTCAAGAATGCCATATGGCCAAACAGGGTAACCATTATTAGCAAAAACTCCAAAAGCAGATGTGAGCTCTAAAAGAGTAACCTCCATCGTACCAAGAGAAATACTGAAATCTGGCGTCATTTCACTTGATATGCCAAGACGATGCGCCACTTCAATAATTTTTTTCGGCCCAACTTCCTGACAAATGCGAACACTGACAGCATTGATTGATTTTGCTAATGCAAACCCTAATGGCACCATTCCTTGAGATACATATTTAAAGTTCTTTGGCGCCCAATTGCCAATTTGAACAGGAGTATCGTCCATCATTGTATCAGGCGTCATTCCTGATTCTAAAGCGGCAAGGTAGACAAACGGCTTAAAAGATGATCCTGATTGACGACCTCTTCCTTGTGTAACGCGGTTAAATTGCGATTCCGCATAGGATTTTCCACCAACCATGGCAACAACAGCGCCATCCGGTTTAATAGCCAAAAAAGCACTTTGGGAAGCTTTAAGTTCTTTGCCTAAAGTATCTACAAAATGTGTAACAACTTTTTCTGCATGGTTTTGGGCTTTTGTATCAAGCGTTGTTACGACAACAACGTCTTTATCAAGTTCTCCTAAAATATCTGGTATAGTTTCATAAATCCAATCTGTAAAATATTTATAGCCTTTTTCTTCGCGAAGCTTTAAGCTTTCAAGCTGCTTCCTGCCTTCTTCAATATAGGAATGAACGTCCCTAATAAAACCAGCTTCTTTCATTAGCTCTAAAACAATTTTTGTCCGTTTTATTGAACGATCAAGGTTACCTGCAGGCGAATATCGAGATGGGCCTTGAGGAAGTCCTGCAATTAAAGCGGCTTCAAATACGGTTATATCCCGCGCTGATTTTTGAAAATATCGTTGCGATGCCGCTTCAATACCATATGTTCCACTTCCAAAATAAATACGATTGAGATAAATCGTCATAATTTGTTCTTTTGTAAAATTCCACTCCAACCAAAGCGCTAATAAAACCTCTTGGATTTTACGTTTATAAGAACGGTCATTGACAGGGAAAAGCCCTTGTGTCATTAAAAAGTTTTTAGCCGTCTGCTGCGTGATGGTGGACCCCCCTTGAACCACACGTCCCGCTTTATAGTTTTTAAAAAAAGCACGAACAAGACCAATCAAATCTATTCCAAAATGGTAATAAAAGCGTCTATCTTCAACCGCCATTAAAGCTTGTGGAACATGGGGGGGCAAATCCTTTACGCGAATAACTTCTTCATGCAAATCACCATATGTACCAATCGTTGTTCCATCTTGCGTTTGAATAGTAACACTTGGTCGTCTTGATCCATTTTGTAAGCTTTTAATATCTGGTAAATCTTGAGCAAACCACATTAAAAATAAGCCACCCAGCATTACCCCCCATAAAAAAAGAAGTGCAAGCGTTTTAAACAAAATACTCAAAACACCTTTTCTACTTTTCTTACCTTTAAGTTTCGCTTTAGTTTTTTTTTTATTTCTCTCTGGAACCTTTAATTCAAAACGATTCATTTACTTACATACATATATAATTAGACAACAGCTTATCAAAAAAAAGGAAATGTTTCAAATTTTATAAATTATTTAAAATGGTCGATCAAGATGATGTGCATGACAAATAGCAATTGCTAAAGCATCGGCACTATCTGGGGTTAGTTTTTCTGAAAATAAAGGAAAAAAATGACGAATCATCATCATGACTTGTTCTTTTTCAGCATGTCCAACACCGACAACGGCTTTTTTAACTTTGTTTGCACTATACTCAAAAACTGGAATTTTAAGTAATGATGGCGTCATCATTAAAACACCACGGGCCATGCCAAGCTTTAAGGCGCTTGCTGGATTCTTATTAACAAAGGTTTCCTCAATAGCAACGCTTGTGAGGGAATATTGTTTTAAAACAATTAATAATTCTTCATGAAGGTGCGCAAGCCTTAACGATAAATCAAGGGATGTATCTGGCTTGATCACGCCACATGTTATAGCTTTTAAAGAGTTACCATTTTTTTCAATAACACCATATCCTGTTTTTTGAAGACCAGGGTCAATTCCTAAAATAAGTTGGCTCAATTTAACAATCCAATAGAACGTGTTTCAAAAAGTCTAGCATTGTTTTTGTAAAAGTTGAAACATATCCTTAAAGAGACTATACTCAATTTAGTTTTTTTTAAAAGGTTAATAACGATGTCTCAATTACAATCTGTTCGCGGTACAAAAGATATTTTGGGCAAAGATGCCCTTTTAAAAGAACATTTTTTAAAAACCTTTTTTGATTATGCAAAGCGATTTGGATACAGTTATATTGAAACTCCTATTTTTGAATACACGTCTGTTTTTAAGCGCACACTTGGCGAAACGTCCGACATTGTTGGAAAAGAAATGTATACCTTTGAAGATAGGGGGGGGGATTCATTAACGCTTCGTCCAGAAGGAACGGCACCTTGTGTTCGGGCGTTGATAGAAAATGGCTTAACGCAAACGCTTCCCCAAAAATTTTTCTACCAAGGACCCATGTTTCGGTATGAACGCCCACAAAAAGGCAGATCTCGCCAATTTCACCAAGCCTGTGTGGAATATATTGGGGTTGCCAGCCCTTTAGCAGATGTTGAAGTCATAAGCCTTGCCGCTAACCTTTTAAAAGCGCTCGATATTAATGATGTGGTTCTCCATATTAATACGTTAGGGGATACAGATAGTAGACTTGCTTATAGAGATGCACTTGTTCATTACTTTACCCCCTTTAAAGGGGATCTTTCAAAAGATAGTCTTGAGCGTTTGTTAAAAAATCCCTTAAGGATATTAGATTCAAAAGATGCAAAAGACCAAGAGATTGTTTATAATGCACCACTCTTTGAACAGTATTTAAATGATTCTTCTAAAGCTTTTTATCAATCCGTACTAAAGGGGCTTGATGCTTTAAAAATTGATTATGTTAAGCAACAAACCCTTGTTCGGGGACTTGATTATTATACGCATACTGCCTTTGAATTTAAAACCACAAGCCTTGGCGCACAAGATACTGTCCTTGCTGGCGGGCGTTATGATCACCTTGTATCCCAAATGGGGGGGGGGGTCGACATTCCTGCAATTGGTTTTGGAATGGGGATCGAGCGCGCTTGCCTTTTAATGGACAATACACATATTAAACAAAAAGCTATTTTTGGAATTATTCCAATTGGGGAATCTGACTTTGAGAATGGTTTGATTCTAGCACAAAGATTACGACACGAAGGGCTTAATATTGAAATGCCTCTTCAAGGCAACCTTGGCAAACGCTTTAAACAACTTGAACGCATAGGGGGGGGGTATGCCATTGTGTTTGGCAGCAATGAATGGGAAAAGAACACAGTCACACTTAAAAACTTAAAAACACAGGACCCTTCTTTAAAAGAAATAAGTATTGATATTCAAAATTTAAGTCATTATTTAAAAAACATTGAAAAAACAAAATAAAAATAAATATTCTTAAAGAGTAAACAAAATAGTAAATTTATTTTTTGTTAAACGACTGAAAATATGATAAAATGCAAATAATATAAAAAATTGATTTTATTTTAGAGGTAATACATATGAATCGTTTCAAAAAAATTCTAACACTCTTCGTTTTAAGCTTTGCAAGTTTTGCCTATGCAGAACAAACAAATTCAAAAAAAACTGCAGATGACGAACTTATTAATCCCAAAAAACTTAGTTTTAAAAACTATATGACATCTGACAAAGAGCATAAAAAACATGAAAACAGTGTTGAAAACATTACCGTTGAAACATTGAAGAAAGCAAAAAAAACAGATGTGATAGCATTGCTTTCACCCCTAATGCGCTTGGATGATGAAAGTGTGATTAAAAGCCTTTTAAAAAACAAGAAAGTAGAAAGTGATGGCACTTTTACAACGGCACATCTTTCTTTGCTTTCTGGTAAAGATCATTTAGAAGGGTTTTCAGATCATGAAAAGGCATTTTTACTTGATCACGTTTATTTTGATGAGTCTAAAGATGTTTACGTTGCGGTCTTTCGCTTACCAGGCAAAAAGCATATAAACAACCTTATTAAGATTAAATTGCTGGATATTGAAGTTAAAAATGCTGAGGATGGCGTTGGTGAATTTTTAAGTGACCTTATACAAAAAGAGGATGATGAAAAAACAGATACTGATACGCCAGAAAAAAAAGAAGACAAAAGAATAGAACACCAAGAATCAATTTTTGATAAGAAAATTGTTGTTAAAAAAGAGCCTTCTATTTTTGATCGAAAAACCGTTATAACAGAAGAACCTTCCGTTTTTGGGAAAAAAGGGTCGGATATTATTGTGATTCGTTGACACAAAAATAAGTTTTTAAAAGGGATCATATATGCCTGATGATTTATTGATTGAAAAAGCCAAGCAAGCCTACTTAAATGCACGAGCCATTTATTCTGGGTTTCAAGTTGGCGCTGCTGTTCTGTTAGAAGATGGTTCTATATTTGAAGGATTTAATGTTGAAGCGGATAGTTCCGCTTTAAGCATTTGCGCAGAACGTGTTGCCGTTGTTCATGCTATGCTTTATTCCCGTTCTAAAATAAAAAAAATAGCAATCGTTGCAGATACAGAAAACTTTGTATCTCCCTGCGGTGTATGCCGACAATTCCTTTCAGAATTTAGTTCTTTAACGGTTATAATGGGCAATCTCAAAGGGGATACAAAGATTATGACAATAAAAGAACTTTTACCTTTCCATTTTCAAAGACGTTCTAAAAATAAAACAAATTAAAATAAAGAAGAAGTTGTGCGCATTATTACAGGTCAATATAAAGGATTTTGTTTAAAACAGCCCCCCTCCTCCATTTCGCGCCCAACAACAGATAAAGTTCGGCAAGCTTTCTTTAACATTATTGAACATAAATTTAATGTTGATTTTTCTAAAACCATTGTTCTAGATGCTTTTTCAGGTTCAGGATCTTTAGGTTTAGAAGCCCTTTCAAGAGGGGCAAAAAAAGTTTATTTAGTTGAAAAATCGCCCATTGCTTTTAATATTTTAAAAGAAAATTGTTTGCATTTAAAAGTCAATCCAGAAAGCGCTTGCCTTTTAAGGGATGATGTTTTAAAAACAATTTTTAATAATAAGTTTGACCTTGTTTTTTTAGACCCCCCTTACGCACAAAATGATCTTTATGAAAGCGTCATCAATGTACTTTTAAAACAAGTGGCTATTGATCATGCAACACTTTTTGTCGCAGAAATGCCAAAGAATAATATTTTACCTTTTAACCATTCTCTTAAAGATGAAAGAATATTTTCAAACATAAAAATAGTTTTTTTTACTATTTTATAAATGAATTAGTTCGGGTTTTTATTTTCACCATTATTAAAGTTTTTGTTGACAATAGAATTAATTTGCATTAGAAATATCTGATAAATAGTTTAAGCTTAACAATACATGATGGATAACGGCTCAGTTAAAAAAACACTTTCAATCAAAAAAGTTCCAGAACATATTCAAAAACTTCAATTGATTAAAAAGCAAATGATAGAAGCAAAAGAACTTGAAGAAAACAAACAGCTGTCAATCTATGAAAAACCAGTTGTGGCTTATGCTTTTGACTGGCTTTATGCAACATTTGAAAAGAGTTTTATCAAAAGGGAACAAAAACCCCTTAAGATAAACATATTAGATGATATTTTTACATATATTGAAAACCTAGAGTCATTAGAAGGGATCCCTTCTAAAAGAGCATTAAAAGCAGCCATTGCAACATATGTTCGAAATAGGTTTTATTTAAAAGCCTGTGTTGAGGGTGCTAGTCGGATTGATTTGGAAGGAAACCCTGTTTCTTTAGTCATAGCATCTGAAGCAGAATATGCTAAAAACATGTTTGAAAAATTTGACGCCGTCTATAGAGAAAAAAGAAAAAAACTTAAAAAAGACAATCGTCAAAAAAAACCAAAATTTGATAATCAATATTACACGAAACAAATTAAATCTTTAGAAATATAATGGACAATTTTTCACCAAAAGTTTTTGGAAGACGTCATTCAAGGCCTTTAAAAGTAGAAAAAAAGTCATTATATGAAACGTCTTTACCCACTTTAAAAGCTCCTTTAAATGGTGATTTCTATAAAAATATTGAAAAAGCGCTCCACCTTGAAATTGGCTTTGGTGGCGGGGAACACCTTGCAAAACGGGCAAAAGAATCACCTGAGATACAGTTTATTGGTGCAGAGCCTTTTATAAATGGTGTTGCATCCCTTTTAAAACATATTCACGATCATAATATTCAAAATATTCTGGTTCATGATGATGATATAAACATACTGTTTGATTGCTTTGATACACAAATAATTTTTGATCGCATTTATTTGTTATTCGCAGATCCATGGCCTAAGAAAAGACATTATAAAAGACGTTTTGTTCAAGCTAAATCGATCGCTCTTGTCCATAAACTTTTAAAAGAAAATGGTGAGTGGTATATAGCGACAGATCATGAAGATTATCGTTCTTGGATTTTAGAACATTTTAAAAATCATGAAAATCTTTTCATTCAAACAAGAGACGATATTTTTGAGCGCCCTTCTGTTGAAAGTTGGCCTATCACACGATACGAGCAAAAGGCTATAAAAGAAGGTAGAAAATCTTCTTATATGATTTATAAAAAAATAGGCTAATTGGATCCTTCTTCAAATAATATGATTGATAGACTTTTTTCTATTCAATTTTGTTTAGCCTAATCTTTATAAAATGCTTCAGTTATATTATAAATCTATAAGATTTTTTTTTCTATAAACGCTATACTACTGAAAGATTTAATCTGATGAATACGCGTATGATAAAAGTAGAAGATTTTTTGACAATAATTAATCCCGTTCAATCTAAAACAATTGACCATCAAATCATATCAGGGATCTCGATTGATTCAAGAACAGCTCAAAAAGGTGATGTTTTTTTTACTATGCCCTCTTTGAATATGTTGGATTATGTAAATCAGGCATATGAAAAAGGTGTACGCTGTTTTGTTATTTCAGAAGAATCTAAAGACATTATTAATCTTTTGCACTCTTTAGAGTGTAGTTTTTTTATTGTTTCAAACATTAGAAAAATGTGCGCAGATGTTTGCCAATTATTTTTTAAAAACAAACCAGAAATAATTGTTTATGTCACGGGGACAAATGGTAAAAGCTCAACCGTTTCAATGCTTCGTCAATTTTGGCAATCCAATCATATTGAAGCAGCCTCTATTGGAACCTTAGGGGTTGAACGTGCCTTTGGATTTGACAAATCGCTTAATCTTCCAAGCCTTACAAGCCTTGACAGTGTGTCCTTCAATAAAACACTCAATTTTTTAGCAGTAGATGGTGTTAAAGCCGTTGCATGTGAAGCGTCAAGCCATGGGGTCGATCAATATCGTTTGGATGGACCAATCATTGAAGCGGCTGCTTTTTTAAATTTTACGCAAGACCACCTTGACTACCATGGGACTATGGAGAATTATTTTAAAGCAAAATCAAGCCTTTTTAAAAGAATCTTACCATCCCAAAAAACCGCTGTTTTAAACTCTGGCTTAGAAAAAATAGATGAACTTAAAAGTATTGCACGTGAGCAAAATCAAAAAATTCTAACATTTGGCACATCAGATACTGATGATATTAAAATTTTAAAGTATACAACGAAAAACGGTTTCTTTTCACTTGATCTTTCTATTTTTAAAACAGAATACAAAAATATATCTTTTCCGCTTTTTGGTATTTTTCAAATCGAAAATTTATTGTGCGCAATAGCCCTTGCGTATACAACGGGTGTATCAATTGATAACATAGTCAAAACAATTCCAACGCTTAATAGTTTAAAAGGCAGAATGGAATATATTGGCCAAACAAAGACAAATGCACGCGTGTTTATTGATTTTGCGCACTCGCCGGATGCATTAGAAAATATTTTAAAAGGTATAAAATATCACAATCCAAAGTCTGTTCATCTGGTCTTTGGATGCGGGGGTGACAGAGACCCATTAAAACGCCCTATAATGGGTAAGATTGCCCATGCGCTAGCAGACGTTGTATATATTACAAACGATAACCCAAGACATGAAGACGAAAAAGTTATTCGCAATCAAATATTAAAAGAAGCCCCCAAAGCAAAAGAAATTGCAGATCGAAGAGAAGCAATTCACCAAGCTATTAGTGGACTTAAAGAAGGGGATATTTTAATTATTGCTGGCAAAGGCCATGAAGAAGGACAAAATATAAAAGGCACCATCTTTCCATTTTCCGACCAGGAAATTGCAAGAGAGTGCCTTTGTTAATCATTTAATCATTTGAAGAATTGTCTTCACCGTTAATAATATCATCCGCTAATTTAGTTGCACGGCCACTTGAAAACACAGATTGAAGCTTACTAATATACGCTTCTCTTGAGGTACCTGCACCTTGCAATAACGCGCCAGCGCGCCCGAGTTCAGAAGATGTATAAGAACTACCAGGACGACGTGGATCTAAAGGTCCACTTCTTGGCGCTTGAATGGTTTCCGGTGGGGCTGTTGCTACTTGTGGCTCTATAGGTCGCGTTATATAAGCAGATTGATTTCTTCTTTTTGCTTCTTCTGCTTCATATGTACGTTTTGAATTTTCAATTGCTTGCTGTAATTCCCGTTCTTCTTGACGGGCAATATCAGCACGTTTTCTTTGTTCTGCCTCATATGTGCGTTTTGAATTTTCAATTGATTGCTGCAGTTCACGTTCTTCTTGCTGACGTCTGTTAAGTTCTTGCCTGCGAGATAAAGCATTGAGTTCTTCTTGACGGTTATTTGCTTGTCTTCTTACACCTTGAGGTTCAAATGAACGACGAAGATTTTCTTGTTCTCTTTGATTTCTTGCACGCTCAATATTATATTGATTGATCGCTTTTTGTTCTTCTAAAGCGCGAGTTTTTCTTTCTTGTTCTAATTTTTCTAATGTTCTTTTTTGTTCTTCACAAAGTTTACGTTGCTCGGCAATCAAATTCTTTTGTGTTTTTATCCGTTGTTTTAAGGCTTCACGTTCTCTTTTCTTCTTTGATTTGTTTAACTGCCTATTTAAATTATCAAGTTCACAGTTTAATTGCTCTATAGACTGATCATAAGCAGAATAACTTTGCCCATAGTATGATGATGATGCATCGTAATGATGAATCGGACCACATGCTTGAACGAACACACCAACAGAAATAATTGTTAAAATTTTTTTCATAAAAAACACCTCTTTTAATTTAAAATGAAATATAATCATTTATTCATTAATTGTCAATGCTTTTATTTATGATGTTTAATATAACAAAAGAAAAAGGGGGATTACCCCCCCTCCTCTGCTTAATTTTTTAAGATCATTAAGGCATCTGTACTGAATTTTGAGGATTGTTTGGTTCATCAAAAAAACCATTTAAGTCTGAATAATCATTCTTAACATCCCATTTATTCTTGAAACGGTCATTCCTTTTTTGTTCAACGGGACGAACTTTTCCATATGAATCGAATGGGTCATCCATATTCATCATACTGTTCACATCATTTTCAAGAGCTGCATTTTCAGCCGATATTTTTTGACGTTTCTTTTCAGCTTTATCATAGTTTTTTTCAGCTTTGTCAAACATATCGCCAACGGCAACATCGCTTAAATCATTTTTTGGACCAGCTTGTGGTTTTAAACCTCTAACTTGCTTTGTAACCGCTTTTGCAATTTTATCTGTAACGTCTAAGCGTTTTTCAACAGCATCCAAACGTTTTTCTAAAGCTGCACAGCGTTTTTCCATATCTGATGAGGCGTATGCACTCATTGCAGT
Organism: Pseudomonadota bacterium; assembly: GCA_018061565.1. Lineage (GTDB taxonomy): Bacteria > Pseudomonadota > Alphaproteobacteria > Paracaedibacterales > UBA11393 > JAGOTX01. The sequence continues at coordinate 9,420 of JAGOTX010000004.1, read as the reverse complement.
CGCAAGAAAAGCAGCCGAAACTATTAATTTTTTCATTTTTTCACTCCATAGTTAAAACAAGAACCAAAATGGCTCTTCTAATTTCTAATATAATGAAAAAAAATTAACAAAAGGTTAATTTATTATAGATAAATTACCTATTCTTTCTATTTTAAAGGATTTTTGTGCTGGATTCCTGCCTACGCAGGAATGACAAGGTGAGCATTTTTTATACTTAAATTAAAATGCTCTCACTATACAATATGGTTAGAGGCAACAATCTATCATCATTTTATTTTAAGTAGGCTATAAATTATTATAGGGCTGAATGGTTAAAATATAACATTAAAAAAAGGTGCACTTTATTTTTCCCCTTGTTTTTAATGAAGTAAACTTTATGGCGGAGAGAGAGGGATTCGAACCCTCGATACGGTTTAACCCGTATGACGGTTTAGCAAACCGTTGCCTTCAGCCGCTCGGCCACCTCTCCACTTAAAAAATAGTCTATGATTTTTTAAAAAAAGAGTCAAGGAAATGTTTTATTTAAAAACAATAAATCATCTAATAATATCCAGGAACACTTCGTGCAATTGAAAGGCATAAAACGGCTTTAACATCTGCTTCTTTTAGGGCCCTTGCCGCCTGATCAAGCGTACTACCTGTTGTCATTACATCATCAATAAGAAGAATTTTTTTATTTTGAATTGATTCGCCATCAAAAACTTTAAAAGAATTTTCCATATTAACAATGCGCTGTATTCTTGATTTTTTATCTTGAGATGGCGTATTTCTAATTCTTTTTAAACAACCAAAATCAACAGGTTTTTTTGTTATATTGCTTATGTGCTTTGCAATTAAAGCAGATTGATTAAATTGTCGCTTTAAAAGTCGCATCCAATGCAAGGGAATGGGCACAATGACATCAAAATCTAATTTTTCTTTTTCGATATATTGACTTAAAAGAAGACCAAAAGGTTTTGCATATTGCGTTTGATCGTAATGTTTTAACATTAAAATTGATTTTTTGATTGTTTCATTATAAACAAAAAGGCACCGCGCTTTATCAAAATCTGGCTTTGATTTATGGCAGTGCTCACACAAGATAGCCCCCTTTTCCACCCCCTTTTCTTCAAACGAAAAAGGAATGCCACACATATCACAAAAGGGTTTTTGAATAAAAATCAGATTTTTCCAACAATCATGACAAAAAAAACTTTTAGAATCTATATCAATAGAATGACAAGCAAGACAACTATTTGGGAAAATATAATCAACTATAGCCAAAAAAAACTCCATATGATATCATACCTTCAGCTTTTTTAATTAACGTTTTTTTAAGAAATAAACGCTAAACTTATTTCTAAGAGGTACTTTCTATACTAAGGATTTTTTCATGAAAAAGGTAGCATATATTGCAATTATTCTTGCAAACTTTTCAATTTTTAATAATGCGGTTTTTGCAAATAATAAAACAGCTCATACACAACAACAATTTGAAGAAGATGATATATCTAGGGCCAAAGTTTTTTTAAAGTTTTTTTTAAAGGAAGCGTCTTCTGTTGCAAATGATTGTTTAAATAATAAGAAAATATGCTTTAATTTTGCAGATATTATTGTCAATAAGTTTGATTTAAAAAGCATGGCTCAGTTTGTTTTAGGACCATATTTTAGAAAACTTTCAGAAAGTGAAGTTGCTCAGTTTGAAAAGCTGCTGACAAAACACTTCATTAAAGCCTATGCCACGCATGAACGAATCAAACTTTTTGCTTCCGTTGATATGGAAAATGATGACTTTAATTTTAAAACAAGCCTTAATGAAAAAAAGAACAGATTAACCAGTCAAAAAAATTTCAAAACAGAAAAAAATACAGTCAATGTCAAAATAGTCCTTCTAAAATCAAAAGATGGAAGTTTTAATATTTTTGATATTTTAATAGAAGATATCGGCCTTCTTGTTAGCACAAGGGATTTTTTATCCCCCCTTTACCAAAACAAAAGCTCAAAAGAATTCTTGACGGCTTTTGAAAAAATCGCAAACGAATAAACTAAAAATTTAAAATAATTTGCGAGGATAAGATGAATCCGATCATTAAAGAAGAACGCGTCATGGCTTTAAAAAAGGAACTTGATGGATCTGTTTTTGAACATTTATTAAACATTTATGCAACAGAACTTCAAAGTTTAATTTTAAATTTAGAAAATCAACTAAAGATACAACAAACGCAAGATTGTATAAGAACAGCCCATTCGATTAAAAGTATATCTGCTAATATGGGGGCTATCCAAATACAAGTATTAGCGTCAGAAATTGAAAAAAATGCTAGGGAAGCAAATACAAATGCCATATCACAACAATTAGTCGCTTTAAAAGCGTTAAGTCAAGGGACGATCATTGAACTGAGAAAATGGTTATAAGATCTTATTTTAAGATCAGTCGTTAAAGTTCATATTTTCCCTTTGTCAAATTTTTGTTCAACCAGTATACTTTGATCATCTTATATTTCAAGGTATCTTTTAAAATGAGCAAAATACATGAATTTTTGTTTGAAATCGGCTGTGAGGAAATTCCAGCACGCATGCAACGTGATGCTGAAAAAGCATTAAGCAACCAGTTCCTTAAATTTTTTAATGAATTTGGAATTGATGTTGAATCCTTAGAATCTTACATAACACCACGAAGGCAAGTCATAAAAGGAATGATCGCATCCTCTACAAAAGCCCTTTTAGAAGAAAAAAGAGGGCCAAAGGAAAATGCTCCCCGGGCGGCCTTAGATGGTTTTTTAAAAAGCCTATCCTTAACCGAAAGTGATTTAATAAAAAAAGATGGATATTATTTTGCACATATTAAAAAAGAGGCAAAAGAAACAAAAGATCTTTTAAGAGATATTATTTCTTTAGCCTTAAAAACAATGCCTTGGCCAAAAGTGATGCGTTATCCGGGTGCTACTTTACCGTGGGTTCGCCCCATTCGTTCAATACTTTGTGTCTTTAATCAAACGCCAATCCATTTAACATTTGAAGAATTAGGGCTTACTTCCTCCAATACCACAAAGGGCCACCGTTTTTTAAAACCAATCGAGAAAGCAGTTTCATCCTTTAATGACTACGATACTTTTTTAAAAGATTCTTTTGTTATTCTAAACCATGAGGATAGACAAAATAAAATTAAACAAGACCTTTTAGATTTTGCAACCCAACATAATATTGAATGGATTGAAGATTTAGGATTGTTAGAGGAAGTTGCAGGCCTTGTTGAATATCCTTTTACATATATCGGTAAAATTGAAGAAGAATTTATGCATCTTCCGTCCTGTGTTTTAACAACATCTATGCGTGTGCACCAAAAATATTTTGCTTTTTATAAAAAAGGAAGTTCTGATCTAGCCCCTTATTTTGGCGTTATAGCCAATTTCAAACCAGAAGATCCAAGTATTATGCTCAAAGGTTTTCAAAAGGTGTTAAAAGCCAGATTAACGGATGCATCCTTCTTCTATGATATTGACCTTAAAACACCTTTAAAAGATTATGATCAAAAGTTAGACAAAATCATCTATCACAATCAACTTGGCACATTAAAAGATAAGCTTAATCGCTTAAAAAATAATACAATCTTTGATATGACAGATGATTTAAGATTAGCGATTGATCTTTCAAAGAGCGATCTTTTAACACAGATGGTTGGTGAATTTGCAGAACTTCAAGGAAAAATGGGGCATATATATGCCGTTCAACAAGGCATTAAAAGTGATGTTGCTTTAGCATTAGAAGAATACTATTTGCCAGAAGGGCCGTTTGACCCACTTCCATCAAATGAAATTGGAGCGAAACTTTCACTCCTTGATAAGATGGACGCTGTGGTTGGATTTTTAAAAATTGGTTTAAAACCAACAGGTTCTAAAGATCCATTTGCCTTAAGGCGCCAAGCACTAGGTATAATTCGCATTCTTTTAACGGATTCTTTTAAAAAAGTTGATTTAATATCGTTTATAAAAAACACACTCAAAACTTTTAGTGAGGAACAAAACGCATCTATTTTAAATGACATAAAAGAATTTATTCTTGATCGTTTTTCAAATCTTATGCATCAAAATATGGCACCTCAGGTTGTTCTTTCTGTTTTAAAGTCACAAAATGAAGAAATTTATCTTTCTTCCATAAAGAAAAGAATTGAAGCCCTTGATTCATTCTTAAATACAAATGAAGGCAATCTTTTAAAAGCACTGCACAAACGTGCGATTGGTGTTTGCCTAGATGTTAAGCAAGATATAACCGTATCTGAGGATTATTTTGAAAACGAATATGAAAAATCTTTTTTTAATGCTTTAAAAAATGCAGAAGAAGAAATTTCTACATCCTTAAAACTGGAAGATTATCAAAAAATTATGCTCATTTTAACAAGCCTTCAAAAAAATATCGCCACGTTCTTTGAAAGAGTTCTGATTAATGTGGATGATGACAAAATTAAAAATAACCGTAAGGCACTTCTTATAAGATTTTTAAACAACGTTAAAAAAGTGGCAGATTTATCTGTCCTATAGATAAGGATTTTTATGACCATTCAAACATTTTTAATTTGGATAACGGCAACATTTTTTTATGCCTATCAATATCTTTTGCGCGTTATACCCAATGTTTTAAAAACGGATATTTCAGAAACATTTCAGTTTGATTCATTTCTTTTTGGCCAATTTGCTGGCGTTTGGTATATTGGTTATACACTTGCCCATATTCCCGTTGGCATAGCCCTTGATCGATATGGCCCACGAAAAGTTTTACCCATATGCGCACTTATTTGCGCACTTGGCCTTAGCCCTTTAATTTTAGCTGAAAATGGCATTTACCCCATAATGGGCAGATTTATTTGGGGAATTGGTTCAACAGGTGCAACACTTGGTATGTTTAAAATTGTTGAAATGTATTTTTCAAAAGATCAATTTGCAAAAGTTATTTCATTAAGCTGCATTATTGGTGTTCTTGGTGCAATGCTCGGCGCTGGACCCTTTATGCTTAGCCTTGTTAAACTCTATACATGGAAAAATATTTTATATACATTCATCCTCATTGGATTAATGTTAAGCGTTATCATGTTGTTTATTCTTCCAAAATCACCCTCTATTAAATCACAAAACATTTTATCAACCTTAAAAACATTACTTTCAAATAAATTACTTTGGATTATATCCCTTGGTTCTGGTTTTTTAGCAGGCCCTTTGGAAGGCTATGCAGATGCCTGGGCAATGAATTCATTGATGGTAATTTATAATTTTTTAGAATCAACAGCAAGTCAGGCATCCTTTGTTATTTTTCTAGGCTTTATTTTTGGTCTTTTAAGTGTTAGTTACTTAATTAAGTTTTTAGGCCACCATTCTTCTTTGGTTATTCAAGGTCTTATTTTGTTTTTTGCGTTTTGCCTTATTTTATCAGGACAAATTCCTTTCCCCATTATTTTTGGGTGCTTATTTATGCTTGGCTTTTGTTCTTCTTATCAAGTTATAACTGTTGAACTTACGATTCGATTGTTCCCTGCTAATATGACAGGCCTTACAACAGCTGTTTTCAACATGATTATGATGGCGTTTGGATCGTTTTTTCACACCATTATTGGTATCGGCATGAATATGTTTACAACATATGATTCAAATGGCAAACCTTTGTGTGATGCTTTATCCTTTCAATATGGGCTTTCTATTATCCCAATAATGACTCTTATTGGAACACTTTGTTTTATCTATCTTCGAAAATACAGACCTTTACAAAAATAACACTAAATTATTTAAAAAAGATGGTTGCAAGAAATAAAAAACTTTGTTAGAATCATCTGAGTCAGGGTAAGACAAACGAAAGCGGGCGTAGCTCAGGGGTAGAGCACAACCTTGCCAAGGTTGGGGTCGAGGGTTCGAATCCCTTCGCCCGCTCCAATATTTAATAACAATTACGTTATTTTCAAAATTTTTAGAATCTTTCTCATGAATCCTAAAATAATTCCCTTTATTTGGACTGTTGTAAAACCTTACAGATTTTATTTCCTTTTAATGTATTTAGCGCCCATTGCAACGGGACTTTATCCTGTTTTTTATAGTTTAGCCGTTAAATTGCTGATTGATCTTTTTTTAATAGAAGGACATATCACTTTTTATAAAGGTATTGTGCCCATTACTTGGTTTGTTGGCAACCAAATTTTTTTAGATGTTGCTTGGCGAATTCATAATCTTGCACAGATGAAATCCATTCCATATGTATTTGAAGATTTAATGATAAAGGTTTGCACGCATTGTTTTAATCTTCCCTACACATATTTTCAAGATACCCTCTCTGGGTCGATTATTTCTAAAGTAAAAGGCATTGGCGATAAGTTTTTTAAAATTCACCAAAACTTTGAATGGAAGCTATCAACACCGATATTTATAACTCTTTTTTCAGGTATTGCGCTTGCAAAAACAAATGCAAAAATATTTTTATTTATTGTTGGCTTTACGCTTATTTATTCACCCTTAGCGTTTTATTTTTTCTATAAGCTTTCAAAAATAGAGGGCCAAAAGCAAGATGCCTGGTACCATTTATTTGGAACTGTGTCAGATAGAATAAACAACATTATGACGATTTTTTCTTTTGCAAAAAGGCAAGACGAACTTCAAAAAATTACAACCTATTATAAAAAAAACCTAAATCCCATAAGTGTTTATTATTTTAAGTACGATTTTTGGATTTCTGTTGCATTGGGTTTTATGTATTGGTTTTTTGTTATAGGGCTTTTTTTATTTGTTGTTAATCTTAGAAATCAGGGTGAGATATCCATTGGAGAGATTGCATTTGTTATGGCTTTAACATTTGAATTTACGGAAAACACCTGGAAAACAACACTAAATATTAAAGACTTTTTAGAGGATCTTGCAGCTTTTAAATCGGCTTTTACATTGATGAAACAAGAACAATGTACAATTGACCCCATCAACGCAAAAGAACTTATTGTATCAGAAGGTGAGATCGACATTAAAGAACTGTGTTTTCAATATGAAAATGGGAAACCTGTCTTTCAAAATTTAAACCTAACAATTAAAGCAGGGCAAAAAATAGGTTTAGTTGGCCATTCTGGCGCTGGCAAATCAACACTAACGGCCCTTTTGTTAAAAAATTTCAAGCAAACAGAGGGGGATATTTATATTGATAATCAAAACATTAAGGACATCACTTCTGATTCTGTAAGAGCCAATATTGCCCTTATCCCCCAAGATATAATGCTCTTCCATCGCTCCATTAAGGAAAACATTGCTTATGCAAAAGAAGATGCAACGATGGAGGAAATAGAAAATGCTGCAAAAATAGCTAACATTCATAATTTTATTATGCAACAGCCCGATCAATACAATACTCTTGTTGGTGAACGAGGGATTAAGCTTAGTGGTGGACAACGACAAAGAATTGCTATTGCACGGGCAATTTTAAAAAAGGCCCCTATTTTAATATTAGATGAAGCAACATCCAGTCTTGATTCTGAAACAGAAAACGACATTCAAAATGCCATTAATCAAATTTTAGATAAAAATAAAACAACCGTTATTGCTATTGCGCATCGTCTTTCAACCATTAAACATATGGACCGCATTATTGTTATGGAAGATGGTCATATCGTTGAAGATGGTGTATTTAATGACCTTTTAAATATTTCTAATGGCAAATTCGCATCCCTTTGGAATCATCAAGTCAATGGAATGATTGTTTAAGCCTTAAATTAGCTAATACGAGATGTTTTTTAGGAAAATAAAAAATCCCCAGCATTAATGATGGGGATCTAAATTTAAGAATTAAAACAAAACGTTAGTTAATTGTTGGATTTTCTTGATTTTTGGCGTTTTGTTCGTACATGCCTGCAAAATCAATAGGGTGAATTGCAAATGGGGGTAGTCCACCATCACGAATTACATTATATAAAATCGCCCTTACAAAAGGAAATGCAAGGTGTGGAATATGAACCATTAAAATGGGGCCCATATTTTCTTTTCCAATAGCTTCCTCATCAATTTTTGCAATTGTTGAATACGCCAATTCTGAAAGGAAAATTGTTTTTTCTTGATGCTTTGCTGTTAATTTAACTTTTAAAACAACTTCAAAATGACCATCGTTTAAACCGTTTGCATTAATATTTACATCCATATTAATTTCTGGTTGTGCGTCTTGAATGGCTAAAAAGGCAATTGGATCTGGATTTTCAAATGATAAATCTTTAACAAATTGTCCAAGAATTGCAACAGGTTGATTCTCATTACCAAGAGTTTGTTCTGTCATATGGTATTTTTCCTCATCTTATTAAAATAAACTTGTAAGATAATTTTTTATCCTTACGTCTTGACAGCGTAGCACTTTTTATTAATCGTTGGTATAAAAATTATGATAAATCTGTTTGAAATGAAAAAAGAATGGCTTTATGATCTCAACTATTAATACCTTAAGAACTTAAAAATTATGGATATTGTTAACCATTGGAAAAAAGAAGAAAATAATATTGAACTTGCTTCTTATATGCAAGAAAAGCTTATGACGCTTCCTCACTTTTTAGAGTTTGAGAATGATGATCATATCGAAGCAGATATGCGTAAATTTTTACCCTTTAAACGCTTTAAAGATATTTTAGTGTTTGGTATTGGTGGATCAAGCCTTGGGGGGCAAACACTCTATCAATTTAAAACATCTGATTCGATTAATCTTCATTTTATTGACAATATTGACCCTAAAACGTTTAATGAAAAGCTTTTAAAGCTTGATCCTAACACAACGGGCGTTTATGCCATTTCAAAATCTGGTAATACTGCTGAAACATTGATGCAAACACTTCTTGCTAAACAACATTTTGAAACAATCTTAAGCGATGATTGGTCTTCTCATTTTTGGGTACTAACAGAAGATAAGCCAAGTGCACTTCGTGAATTTGCCACGACATTTAATATTGCAACATTTAACCATAACCCAAATATTGGGGGGCGTTTTTGTATTTTTACAAATGTTGGGGCAACAATTGCAGCCCTTTGTGGATTTGATTTTATGAAGTTTCGAAAAGGTGCAAAAGACCTTCTTTTAAAACCGATTGATAAATTATTAGAAGGGGCATTGCATCTTTATAAACTTAACCAACATGAAAGGGTGAATCAGTCTGTTATGTTGGTATATTCTGACGCCTTATATTTTTTTGCAAAGTGGTATGCACAACTTTTTGGAGAAAGCTTAGGCAAACAAAAAGACGGTATTCGAAAAGGCCTAACACCCGTTTTTGCATTAGGTGCCGTTGATCAACATTCACAATTACAACTGTATCTGGATGGTCCAAGAGATAAGTTAATATCGTTTATCAGCATCTCTGATCATGAAGTGACGGTTAAGGTAAAGCCCCTTTTAATAGAGCACGATGCCTTAAAAACACTTTATGGTAAAACAATGGATCAACTTTAC